>NZ_CP053844.1:929126-1238834 GCF_013201685.1 Campylobacter geochelonis
TATCAGAGCTAAATAGTGCGCTTAAAATCGCGATTTTAGAAAATAGAAGCATTAGGTTTTTAGAAATTTTGCTGGATTATGGTGCAGAGATAAACTCTGGTTATGAAAGCGCACTGTTTTTCTCGCTTAAAAATCTTGCTATAGTGAAATTTTTGCTACAAAATGGGGCTGATATAAACTATAAAAACGCCTTTGGAAAGACTGCGCTTTTTTATGCGGTTGAGTTTAAAGATGAAAATTTAGTAAATTTGCTTATAGAAAATGGCGCAGATGTAAATGCTAAAATCATCTCAAGCTACCAAAAGATGGCGCTTGTTTCGACTACTGGAGGCTTGCCATTTGAGCTTTGCGCGCTTAATCACACCTCAAAATCACTTCTAATGCACGCAGCCAAGTATTCAAATTTAAAGATAGTAAAAACGCTTATAAAAAATGGCGCAAAAATCGATGATATAGATGATATAGGCTTTAACTTAGCTGATTTTGCTGCGCTTAATGATGATAAAAATGTCTTAAACTATATCCGAACTTTAGGGATAAATGAGAGTAAAAAAACAGGAGATCAAGATGAATAAAACAGCGTTTATAACAGGTGCAACTTCAGGTTTTGGTGAGGCTAGCGCAAAGGCTTTAGCGCGCGATGGATACAATATCATCATTTTAGGTAGGCGAAAAGATAGGCTTGAAAAACTTGCAAATGAGTTAAAACCTACAAAAACTCATATTATCAAAGCTGATGTTAGAGATAAAGATGCGATTTTAAGCGCTGTTGAGGCTTTGCCAGAAGAATTTAAACGTATAGAAATTTTAGTAAATAACGCAGGATTGGCTCTTGGTCAAGAAAAAGTTCTTGATGCAAGTTTAGATGACTTTGAAACGATGATTGATACAAATATAAAAGGGCTTTTATACGTTACAAAGGCAGTTTTACCGATAATGAGCGCGCAAAAATCAGGCTATATTTTTAACATCGGCTCAATTGCTGGAAACTGGCCATATCCTGGTGGCAACGTTTATGGCGCTACAAAGGCGTTTGTAAAGCAGTTTAGCTTTAATTTGCGAAATGATATAAAAGGGACAAATATCCGCGTTACAAATATCGAACCAGGTATCGCAAAAACTGAATTTAGTCTTGTGAGATTTAAAGGCGATGAGGCAAAAAGCGAGGCTGTTTATGATGGGACAAAATACCTTGTAGCTGATGATATCGCGCGTATTATAAGTGATTGTGCTAAGATGCCAGCTCATGTAAATATAAACTCGCTTGAAGTCATGGCGACAACGCAGACTTGGGCTGGGTTTGCTTTTGAAAGATAGCATTTGGAGTGTAAATTTACTAACTTGTGCGGAAGCTGCACGCTAAATTTAACTTACGATGAGCAAAAAGCTTATAAATTAGAAAAAATTAGGTCTAAATTTAAAGAGTTTTATGGCGGCGAAATAGAGTTTTTCAACTCAAACCAAAAGCACTATAGAACGCGCGCTGAGTTTGGCTTGTATCACGAAAACGATGAGCTAAGCTATACGATGAATGGCAAATCGCAAAAATATCTAAAGATAGATCAATGCCCAAAAGTTGATATAAAAATTGCAAATTTAATGCCAAATTTGCTTAAAAAACTAAAAGAAAATCAAGCGTTAAAACACAAAATTTTTGGCGTAGAATTTATAGCGACAAAAGATGAAATTTTGGTTATTTTGCTATATCATAAGGATATTTTAAGTATAGAGAAAGAGCTTTTAAATTTAAAAAAAGAGCTTGAAATAAACCTTATAGCAAGATCGCGCGGTAAAAAGCTAGTTTTTGGAAGTGATACTTTGCGCGATACTTTGGTGGTTGATGGACGTGAGTTTTACTATCAGTTTGGAGATGGTGCGTTTATCCAACCAAACAAAATGGTAAATGAAAAGATGATAAGTTGGGCTAGAGGTTGCGTTAGTGATGATAAATCTAATGAGCTTTTTGAGATGTATTGTGGACATGGAAATTTTACGATTCCACTTAGTGCTAAGTTTAAAAAAGTTTTAGCAAACGAGATAAGTAAAAGTTCGATTAAAAATGCGCTTAAAAACTGCGAGTTAAACGGCGTGGAAAATATCAAATTTGTCCGTATGTCAAGCGAAGAAATCATCGAAGCTTTTAACGGACGTGAGTTTGTACGCTTAAAAGGTATAGATATAAATGAGTATAAATTTAGCCATATCTTAGTTGATCCGCCTCGCGCGGGACTTGAAAAAAGCGTTATGGAATTTATGAAAAACTATGAAAATATCATCTATATATCCTGTAATCCAGATACTCTGCGCGAAAATTTAACCACGCTTTGCAAAACCCATAAGGTGGTAAAATTCGCTCTTTTTGACCAGTTTGCGCATACTGAACATGTGGAGTGCGGAGTGTTGTTAGAAAAGCAATAGCTTTAATTTATTTTTATACGAAAAGGCTTTAAATTTTGGATAATTTGATATTTTAGAACACTTTTATATCGTTTAAGGTTAGTATAAAAGGCGAAAAATTATAAATTTAAGCAAGAAAAATATAGTATTGATTTACTAAATTTATCAAATTCGTGAAATTTTAAATCCCTTAAAAGCTTTTTAATACCTAAATTTCGATATAATCAAAGCTATATTTTTTAAAAAGAGAAGTAAATTTATGAAAAGCATTTTGCAAAATGCAAAAACCATCGCTATTGTGGGCTTAAGCCCAGACCAAAGCAAACCAAGCCATAAAGTGGCTAAATATATGCAAGAAAAAGGGTATAAAATTTATCCAATTTATCCTAAATTTGATACAATTTTAGATGAGAAAGTTTATAGAAATTTAAGTGATATAAAAGATGAGATTGATATAGTTGTGATGTTTAGAAAAGGCGAATTTGCCGATGTTTTGGTTGATGAAGTTATAGAAAAAGGCGCAAAAACTTTTTGGCTTCAGCTTGATATAACAAATGAAAACGCTAAAGAAAAAGCCCTAAAAAACGGACTAAATTTTATCCAAGATAAGTGCATTATGATAGAACATATGAGATATTTTAACTGATATAAGAGGAATTTATGGTAGATTTAAACAAGATAGTTCAAGCAAAAAGAACGATAGCAAATTTTGTAAACAAAACGCCATTTGTCTTAGCTACAAAGCTTAGCAAGATTTATGAAAGCGAAGTTTACCTAAAAAAAGAGAACCTTCAAAGAACTGGTGCTTATAAAATCAGAGGTGCGTATAACAAGATAGCAAATTTAAGCAAAGAAGAAAAAGCAAAAGGCGTAGTTTGCGCAAGTGCTGGAAACCACGCTCAAGGCGTTGCTATAAGTGCAAGGGAATTTGGTATAAAAGCAGTTATTATTATGCCAGAAGCAACACCGCTTTTAAAAGTCAGTGGCGTAAGAGAGCTTGGGGCGAGCATTATCTTAAAAGGTGATAACTTCGATGAGGCTTATGCTTATGCGCTTGAGTTTGCTAAAGAGAGCGAAATGGTTTTCATCCATCCTTTTGATGATGAGTTTGTTCAAGCTGGGCAAGGAACTATCGCGCTTGAAATGCTTGAAGATGCGCCTGAGCTTGATTATATCATCGTGCCAGTTGGCGGTGGTGGGCTTATAAGTGGCGTTGCAAGCTGTGCTAAGCAGATAAATCCAGATATAAAAATCATAGCCGTTGGCGCAAAGGGCGCTCCTGCGATGTATGAAAGTTATAAGGCTAAAAAACCGATTAACTCAAAAAGTGTTAAAACCATAGCAGATGGCATTTGCGTGCGAGATGCAAGCCCTATAACGCTAGAGCATATCATAGAAAATGTCGATGAGTTCGTGCAAGTTGATGATGATGAAATCGCAAGTGCGATACTTTATCTACTAGAACATCAAAAAATCATCGTAGAAGGCGCTGGAGCCGTTGGCGTGGCGGCTTTGATGAATGCTAAATTTAAGTATAAAGCTGGTGCAAAAATCGGCATTATATTAAGTGGTGGAAACATAGATGTGCAAATGCTAAATATCATCATCGAAAAAGGTTTGGTAAAATCTCAGCGAAAAATGACGATAAATGTTACTTTGATAGATAAACCAGGCGCTTTGATGAAGCTAACTGATGTGCTTAAACAAGCAAACGCAAACATCGTTAAAATCGACTATGATCGCTTCTCAACCAACCTTGAGTATGGAGACGCGGCGATAACGATAACGCTTGAGACAAAGGGCAAAAACCACCAAGAGAGCGTTGCTGATGCTTTGCATAGCAATGGTTATGAATTTAGACAAATTTTTTAGGATTGATAATGGAAATTTTAGTTGCTATACTTGTGATTTTGCTTTGTGTTGTGATATTTATGCTGTATCGCCAAAATAGCGCTTTACGCGAAGCAAAAGGCGCTAAAACGCAGATAACAACCGATATCACAAAGCTTAGAAATATAGGCGAGCTTAGTGTTTTTCAAATTTATAGCAAAGAAATTGTTACTAGAAAAGATGATCCTATAGGTGGCTTTTGGAAGAGCGTGCTTGGCTGGTCGATGACTAAAAAGCAAATCGCTGTTATTTTTGAGTTTGAGATAAATTTTATATATGATTTAAGGAGTAAGGATTTTGTTATCCAGCAAATTAGCGATGGTGGGTATAAAATCTCAATGCCGCCTTGTCAGTATAAATACTCCATAAAAGATATGAAAATTTATGATGAAAAGGACGCTAGGTTTTTGCCATTTTTGTTGCCTGACTCGCTAAGTGGGTTTTTTGGTGTGAGTTTTAGCGAAAGCGATAAAAACAAACTTATCGATGAAGCCAAAGATGAGGTAAAATCTATGTCGATTAAAATCATAAATGACTTAGGCGATAAAATTCACAAATCAGCCTCCGATACGCTTGAAGCTATAGCTAAAAATTTCGGTGCTAAGTCGGTGGAGTTTGAGTTTTGCGATGGAAATATCGGGCAAATCGATGTCAAAAAAAGCGCGGTTGAGATAGATAGTTTTTTAGAAAAACAGATAGCAAAGTAGAAAATCTCGCCAAAAAAGGCTTTTAGATGAGAACAATTCTTTTTATATGTTTTTTAGTGGCTTTTGTTTTTGGTCTAAATTTAGAAAACGATAAAAATGCTACTAAATTTAATGCTAAAGATAGTGCCACTCTTAATAAAATCTTAAAATATAGCGATAACAACAAAACTCTTGATGAGCTTTTAGAATTTGTTAGAAAAAATCCAGAAAAAATCAACTATGAGCTTGAAGGTAGTTATGATGATAGAATTTTTAGCCATTTTATTTTAAGTTATAAAGAAAATTTTGATCCAAAATATGACTTTGATATAAAGCGCTTAGAAAAAATACTAGCTTTTAAACCAGATTTAAACTATAAGATAGATTCGATGACTCCGGTTGATTATCTGCTTTACTATCTTGGGTTTTTAGATGAAGAAGAGGTTATAAAAGCGCTTAAGTTGCTTATAGAAAATGGAGTTAATCTAAATAATAACTTTTCGTTAGTGCATAATTATCTAAATTATCCAATTGATTTGAATAAATTTAAAACATTTGTTTTCTTGCTTGATAATGGAGCAAACACAGATGGCGTGCTTAGAGAGGTTGGTGGCGAGATTTTGCTTTTTGCCAGTAGCGATAATGGCTTTAGAATGAGCGTGAAAGAGAAAAAAAGTGATGAGTTGCGCAAGTTTTTGCAAAGTGATAAATTTACTAAATTTTCTCAAGAAAAAGCTAAATTTGTAAAAGAAATTTTAAAACGTAAAAAACTAAGTCAGATAAATCACGATGAACTTGAGCTGTTTATCAAGGTAAATGCATATATTGATAATGAAATGATGATTAAAATTTTACTTGAAAATGGACTTTGCGATATAGATAAGATGTGTGAGTTTACTGTAAGCGAAGCGCAAAAACACCAAAGCGATGATGTTTTAAGACTGTTTAGATAGTGGTTTGTGAATTTTAAAACTTTTAGTTGGAGTATTTTGTGCTTTTACGGGCTATGGCAAATGTAGCCACTAAATTTTGCAAAAATTATTAAAATTTAACTTTAAAAGCATATTAAAATATATTTAAATCTATTTTATTTAATAACGTTTTAAATCGATAGATATCGTATACTTAGAAAAATCAATAGAAAATATTTTTATAAAGATGGCTTTGCTTGGGCTTATAGAAAGTATTCAAAGAAATATATTAGTGCTGAAAACTATGCAAGAAAGAAGAGACTTGGGCTTTGGAATGATACTAATCCTATAGCTCCATATAACTTTAGAAAGCAAAAAAGAGATAAAAACAAATAAATTTATTAAACATTGCTTTTTACAAACTCTACAACTAAATCTTTTAAATCCTCTTTTAAATTTGGCTCTAATTTGTTATTTTTATCTATAGGTAAAAATACTCTTGCAGGTATAAACACTCTTTTATTTCTTCCAGCACTACTACTGCCAAACTGATGAGTTAAACCATATGCAAAACCATTTAAGTTTGTATTATTACTTACTGTTACATCTTTATTACTTGATTTAACTAACCACTTATCGGCTAAAGCTCCATCTCTTCTTAAAATTTTATTTGATTTATTCTTTTTCTCTTTTTGCTTTATAGTGCTTGGTTTTAATGCTTTCCATTTTTCGCCAAATGGGCTTCTCTCTTCATTAAAACTATCAGTTATACTATTTTTAAGAGTATTACCGATTTGACTCATTAGTGGCTTAGTCTTTACTTCTAAAGCTTGTAGGTTTTGAAGCTTTTTAATCACTTCATCAAACCCTTCTACTTTGATTGGCATTTGATTTCCTTTACATATATAAAATTTTATGCTATAATTACATTTACATAAAGCCATAATGGGAGAGAGGTCAACCAAGACTCGCAAGAGTTAGTATGGCGAGGTTCGAGTCCTCGCTATGGCTTTATTTTTATTAGTTTTTTATTTTTAAGATTTCCTCTGTAATTCTCAATATTAGTTACTCCGTATGTTATTAAACCATTTTTAAAATAAGCGTAGCACATTCTATCTTCTTGATTATTATCAAACCAATAAAATTTAATTTCTTTTTCTCCAAATTCATCTAATCCTAGATATAAATTATCATCGGTTAAAAATTTAGGCATGTTTAAAAACTGTTCTTTTGTAAGAGCATTACCATCTAATATCTTTTTCTGTCTAAATCCGTGCAAAAGTTTTGCTTGTGTAAATACCTTTAAAAATTTACTAGCAATATATCCATGGTTGCTTAAATTTTTAATGCTGTTATCGGATAATATAGATAAAACTAAAGGTTTTTCAAGAGGTGGTTTATATCCAGATGCTAATAAATCTATGCCACTAAACATATTTTGGAGTTTTTTACTTGCCATATTTGCAAATCTTTCTTGTAGATATGCTTCTCTTTGCTTTTCAAACTCTTTAACCTTATCACAAGGACTATTAAATTTAAGCCCACCCCCGTTAGCTTTTACATCATTACAACCTAACTTTTTAGCCTTATCTTTTAAAATGCTATCAAGCCTATCAACCTTAGGATTATATGCAAAAGCTTTATCGCTAATATCTTTAAGCATAGAGCTATCAGCTAGTGGAGTTAAACCTCTTTTTTGAATCTCTTTTTTAGTAAGAACTTGCACACTGCATCTACAACCCCAACCATTTGGCGGATAGTTTCTATCCCAAAACTTATCTGTTTTAGGCAGAATTGTTCCATGAAGCCTTGCGTGACTCTTTCTTGTTCTATTATCAAGCACTGCTGTGTATCTAAAGTATTCTCCAAACGACTCCATTTTTCCTTGACTTTTTATTTTAATCAGCTATATTTTTCTTATGAAAAAGACAATAGCTTTTATAATAACCTATATTATTTCAACAGCTCTAGCTGCATGGGATAATATAGCAAATGCTGGTGCTAGTGCGAGTCTTTTAGGTGGTGCTTTTATTTGCGCTATTCTATATCCATTTGTTAATGCCTTTATAGATGACTTGCCAAACAAAAATAACTGCGATTTAGAACTCCCTAGCCTTTAAAATCTCTTTTGAGATTTTCACAAATTCTAGGAATTCACCCAACTCCATACCTAGAATTTCGTTTTGCATAAATCTCCTTTTTGTGCTATAATCAAACTTATGGAAAATAAATATTTAAAACATATAATATTCGTTACAGCATGGATGTGTGGTTGGATGACCGTAGACCCAGATGAGACTGTCTTTACAAAAGTATTTGTTGCTGGTTTTTTACTAATCATTTTTTATCCTTTATCATATGCTTTTTATTGGCTAATTTATAAAACCATCATACTTTTTCGTAAAATTTTAAAACCCTAAAGACTCTTAGCCTTTAAAATCTCTTTTGAGATTTCAATAAATTTATTCAATTCTGGCTATTTTATTATAAGAAATATTTATTATGTAAAATATGATTTTAGTTTGTATAAAGAGATATTGATTGCGTATAAATAATACTCGCATACAGCCAAATCGCTATAAAAAGTATTTTGATTTTAATATATAATAATCGTATTTTATAATTTTATATTATATTTATTTGTTAAATGTTTCAAATTTAAGCATAATGCTGAACTAGCTTAGGTATATCAGCAAAGTTTTTCGCTTTTGTGTAATTATCTAGCCGGCTTCTAACTCAACAGATCTGTCTACTTGCTTTAAATTTGTCGTGCTTGTATAACTCATCATTATAATTGTAGCAAACTCTTTTTATTTAAATTTATCATTGCGTAAAAAAACAAATTTAGTTTTAAAATTGCTGTATAAATTAAATTCAGTAAAAAACTCTTTCTAAATATAGCCCATTTGGCGGGGCAGGGATACGTGTGATTGAGCTATTTATGCAAAAATCATTTGGCGAGTTTAGCGCTGTTGCTTTTAGTGCGTTTGCTACCATGAGTCTAACTTGCGCTCTTAAAAAGCCATTTGCTTTAAATTTTATGATAGTTTGGTTTTTATACCTAAATGCGTAGCTTTTATAAATTTCTCTAACTGGGCTTTTAATATCGCTTCCTACTTTCATAAATTCGCTAAAATCGTGTGTGCCGATAAATTTAGCAAGTGCTAAATTCAGCCTTTTTAAATCAACTTTTTCATAAAAATAACAATATGGCGATAAAAATGGGCTAAATTCATCGTGATTTAAGATATACCTGTAGCTTCTAGCTTTTGCAGAGTATCTAGCGTGAAATTCGCTATCAACTTTTTGAACGCTTTTTATATGTATATGTGGATGCGCGTGGCGATTTATAAGCTCTTTTAAACGCGCCAAATCCCAAAAATCAGCGCAGTAAACCATGCTTGTTTGATTTAGCGCATGCACGCCTTTATCGGTTCTTGAGCTAGTTATCACTCTACCAAAAATCCCAACATGATTTAACGCTAAATTTAGACTATCTTCTACGCTTTTGCCGTGCGGTTGGCTTTGTGAGCCGCAAAAGCAAGAGCCATCATATGAGTATGTGAGTTTTATACGCAAGTTAGTATTTTCTTATAATTTTTTTGTTAAAGTAAATAAACGATAAAACTACAAATGATAAAAATACCGCTGGTATGGCGATGGTCGGCTGTTTTGCTAAAAGCATAATCAGTGCAAAGTATATAAAAAGTACACCAAAAATTCCAAAATAAATAAAGCCTTTTTCATACCTATACGTTACGATTCCAAAAGATATAGCAAACAAAATCGTAGCAAGTGGGAACAAGGATACCAAAACATAGATAGTAAAGTCCTTTTTACGCTTATCGCTTTTGCTCATCTCTTCCCAATACGAATATATCGATGAGATATCTGAAATGCTGTTTGAAGCAGCTGTTCGTATAGTCATAGTATCAAATAAAGTTATGTGATATTTAGTATCGATAGTGTAAATTTTACCATCTTTTAAAGACATTTCAAAAGCTGAATTTACGCTTTTAAACTCGCCTTCTTTAGCAAGGATTATCCGCTCTTTTTCGCCTTTTGCTTCTGGAGAGTACATGATGACATTTTCATATGTGTTTTGGCTTCCATCGTTTTTTTCTTTTTCTATAAAGACAAGCCAGTTTGCAAATTTCTGTCCAAATTCGCTTGCTTTTATATTTAGCGTTGCTTGAGTTTTTTTATACTCGATGAAGTTATCTTTTAAATTCTCAGCCACCGGCATCATCACAAGAGATATAAAAAGAAGCAAAAAAGACAAGATAAAAGCAACTATGGTAAAAAATAGGCTGATTTTTTTAGGTGAGTAGCCAAATGTAAAGATAACTATGCTTTCATTTTCTTTAGATAGCCTAAAAAACGACATCGTCAAAGCGACAAAAAACGCAATCGGTGTTGTAAAGATAAGAATTCGTGGCAACATAAAAAGATAGAGTTTAAAAAGCTCGCCTATGTCGATTTGGATAAAAGATGTAATCCTTGCGATTTGTATAAAAAATACTATCGACATTATCATAAAAAGTGTGCTAAAAAGTGATGCAAAACTGCTTATAAAATTTGAAAAAAGGTATTTGCTAACTCTATCCATGCGGTATCCCATATAGGTCTAAAACAAAGTTATTTATAAATTTTAAAACTTCTAAAAACCAGTCATCAAAGAGCCAAACCACAAAAAGCCCAGCAGCTAAAAATGGGATAAAAGGTAACTCATAATCTTTTTTAGCAACTATCGCGTAAGCAGGTATGGTTAAAACTGCACCGATAAATATCGAAACAAAGCCCAAATTTAGCCCCAAAACTGCGCCCATACAAGCAAATATATAAACATCTGCCAACCCCATTGCCTCTTGCTTTTTGTACTTGCTAAGTAAAAATCTCAAAGCATAAAAAATAGCCGCAAAAATCAGTGCATTTTTAACGCCATCAAAGCTAAAAGCATAGAGCAAAGATAGCACTACGGCAGTATTTAGTAGTAAATCGGGCGCGCCTTTATATCTAAAATCAATTATGCTCATAGCAAGCAAAACGATAAATAAAACTCCTATAAAAAAAGCTTTTAAAAGTTCAAAATAATCAAATCCATTAACCTCTTTATAAAACGCTAAAACCATAAGAAGCCCACCAGCAAGCTCTACTAGAGGGTATTGAACGCTGATTTTGCTTTTACAAAATGCACATTTTCCACCTAAAAATATCCATGAAAAAAGCGGAACATTGTGATAAAATTTAAGTGGCGTAAGGCAACTTTGGCAGTGAGATGCTGGGAAATTTATACTTTTGCTTTCTGGAAGTCTGTATATAAGAACGTTTGAAAACGAGCCAATGCAAATTCCAAGGATAAAATAAAAGATCATTAAAAATATCATAATCCACCAAATTTTCTAGTTATATTTTTATATTTTTTTACTATTTTTTCGAGCTCACAAACGGTAAAATCAGGCCACAAAGTATCGGTAAAAAACAGCTCAGCGTAGCTTGATTGCCAAAGCAAGAAATTTGAAAGTCTATGCTCTCCGCCAGTTCTAATAAGCAGATCTACATCGCCCATGCTAGCGGTATCAAGTGCTGAGTTTATATTTTCTTCATTTATCTGTTTTTGCTCACTTATAAGCTTATTGCAAGCTCTTACAAGCTCATCTTTAAAGCCGTAATTTACAGCCAAAGCAAGAGTGAGTTTGGTAAAATCTTTAGTTTTTTCTTTTAAATTTAGCATCAAATTTACAAGCTCATCATCAAAAGCCAAAATATCGCCGATAGTTTGAAATTTTATCTCATTTTCTAAGAAAATAGACTCTTTTGTTTTTAAAAATTTCTTAAAAAGAGATATCAAAAACTCCACTTCGCTTTTTGGGCGATTCCAGTTTTCGGTGCTAAAAGTGTATAAAGTCAAGTTTTTTATACTCTCATTTATACAAAATTTAGCTATATCTTCTACGACATTTGCTCCGTTTTGATGACCGACATTGCGTAAAAAACCGCGATTTTTCGCCCATCTTCCATTGCCATCCATTATGATGGCTAGGTGGTTTAGTTCATTCATACATAGACTTTTATAAGATTAGCAATCTCAAGCGCAACCTCTCGTTTACTATTTTCTTTAAGTTCTATTTTAGTTTTTTCTGTCATGAATGTTATTTTGGTATTATCGCCACCAAATTTAACTGTATTTCCTAAAACATTTAGGCAAACCGCATTTAAGTTTTTCTCTTTTAGCATATTTCTAGCATTATATAACGCCTCTTCATCGCTAACTTCAAGCTTAAAGCCAATTTTTTTGATTTTATTATCAGTTACTCCTGATATGATGTCTGGTGCTTTTTTGAATTTTAAATTTAGTATATCGCCAATCTCGTTTTTATCAAGCTTGCCTTTGATTTTATTTGGTATATAGTCGCTCACAGCAGCAGCCATAACGATAATATCATCTTTTTTTAGTTTTTGGTTATAAAGTGCACTTTGAAGCCCAAAAGAGCTATCAAATTTAATAACCTTATATGGCACTTCAAAATCAACGCTAGTTATAAAAATAACATCAGCCCCTAAAAAATAAAACGCATCAGCTAATGCTTTTGCCATTTTACCGCTTGAAAGGTTAGTTATAGTTCTTACATCATCAATTTTCTCTTCTGTTGGACCACCAGTTACAACTACGGTTTTATCTTGATAAAATCTATCTGTCAAAATCGCTCTTTGAGCGGCATAAACTATAGAATTTACATCAGCTAAACCGCCTTTTCCAACATCTTTGCAAGCTAGAGTTTTTCTAACAGGCTCAATGATAATCGCACCATTTTTTTCTAAAAGTGATAAAGAATTTACAGTGCTAAAATGCTCTAGCATTCTGTTGTTTGCTGCAGGAGCTATGATAAGAGGAACGTTTGAAGAGGCGATTAATGTTTCCATAAAAACATTATCACAAATTCCAGCTGCTAGTTTGTTTATCGTATTTACGCTAGCTGGAGCTATGATGACTAAATCCATTCTTGAATACCCCATATGTCCGATGCCATTATGCCAATCTTCTGTTTGAGAGCTTAAAACTGGATGATCGCAAAGTGCTTGAAAGCTTTGAACTTGAGTGAAATTTAACGCTCCATCGCTAAGCATAACATATACATCAGCGCCTAGTTTTTTAAGACTTGAAAGAATTTCGTATGCTTTATAAAAACTCACACTTCCACAAACTGCTAGTAAAATTTTCTTATTTTGTAACATTTTTATCTCCAAAAAATTTATAATAAAATCCATCTTTATTGACTTGTTTTACTCTACTTATAACCAAACTTCCGCTTTTAGCATCCATTGTTACGGTTGAGCCAGCCGCTATTAAAACATCATCTTCTATTTTTACTGGTGCAACTAGTTGCGAGTCTGAGCCTATAAAAACATTTTTACCTATGATGGTTTTATACTTTGCCTTGCCATCGTAATTACAAGTTATAGTTCCACACCCAACATTTGTCCCACTACCAATCTCACAATCTCCTAAATAACTCAAATGCCCAGCCTTAACACCAGTTAAATTTGCCTTTTTTAGCTCGACAAAATTTCCTATATGCGTATCTTTTACCACGCAGTTTGGGCGAACGTGAGCTAGTGGACCTATATCTGAGTTTTCGACTACACTATCTTCGATAACGCTTGAACTCTTTATAATGCTATTTTTTATAACGCACTCGCCTATAATGCTTACATTTTCTTGCAGTTCGCACTCGCCTTGGAATTTAGCTCTGCTATCTATATATATGCTTTTTGGAAGGCGCATTAAAACGCCTTGTTTCATCAAATTTTCTTTGATTTCATTTTGCATTATACCCTCAGCCACACTTAGAGCAAATTTATCATTTATCCCCATGAAGTTATCTTCATCAACCATTACAGCGTGGCATTTTAATCCCATATCTTTGGCTAGTTTTATGCTGTCGGTTAGGTAGTATTCATTTTGCGAGTTTTGGTTTGAGATTTTAGGTAAAATTTCTTTTAAAACTTCACTTTTAAAGCAGTAGCACCCTGTGTTTGCGCTTTTTACTAGTTTTTCTTCGCTTGTGGCATCTTTTTCTTCGACTATTTTTTGAATCTCGCCATTTTTAGTTATAACTCGCCCATATCCAAAAGGGTTTTTAGCTTCAAACACACCAAGAGCAACATCTGCTGTAGCAGAAGTTAGCCTTATAAGCTCATTTGTCTTAACTAATGGCATATCGCCACATATAATCAAAGTTTTATTTGAGTTAAACAAAACATCTCTTAGCGCCCCAGCAGTCCCAGGAAAACGCTCTACATCTTGTTTGTAAATTTTTGTATTTGCAAAGTGTTTTAAGACTACTTTTTTTATCTCATCTAGCTGATAGCTAAGCACAACGCTTACATCATCGCTGATTTCATATGCCTTTTTTAGGATGTGAACTAGCATCGGTTCTCCACACAGTTCAAACAAAACCTTAGCTTTTTTTGATTTCATTCTTGTGCCAAAACCAGCTGCTAAAACTATAACTGAAATTTCGCTCATCATCTGCCTTTTTTAAAAATAACCCAAATTTTACCAAATTTAAGATAAAAGTATCATTTTTTATATGAAATTGTATAAAAAACAACAGATAAAAGCACTATTGCTCCACCTATAAGTGTATTTTGCGTGATAACTTCGCCTAAAAACAGATATCCCCACACAGGAGCTAGTATGCTTTCAAGGATAAATAAAAGCCCAACTTCTGCGGTTAAAAGATACACCGAACCATAAGCTAAAAAAACTCTTGCTAAAGGCGAAATAAACATTCCCATAAGAAAAACGAGCAGTAAAGATGTCAAATCTACCTTAAAATCACAAAAAAATGAAGCTATGACAAACATAAAAACCCCAGCTAAATTTATCTGTGCGTAGCGGTTTACATCCTTTAAATTTGCAAACGTGATAAATAAAAGCGCCATAGTAAAAACGCATAAAAAGGCAAAAATCACGCCAAAGGCATTTAGCTCTTTTTGGCTATCGTTTAGTATGATAAAAATTCCTATAAAAACAGCTATTGCACTTGCAAAAAGGGCTTTTGGGGTTGTTTTTTTCTCGATTAAAAAGCTAGTTAGCGCACAAATTATGGGCGAAGTTGCAAGGATAAGCACGGTTGTTGCGATACCAGTTAGTTTAACGGCTATGATGAAAAATATGTTTGAAGCTGACATACAACAAGCAGCCAAAACAAGTGCCTTTGGGTTTTTAAAATACTCTTTTGGCGAAGTTTTTGTTATAACCAAAACAGCTAGCGTGCTTAAAAATATAAAAAATCCATAGTAAAATACAAAGTTAAAGTCTGAAATGGTGGTTTTGCTGATAATGGGGGATTCAAAACTCATAAACAAAACAGATAGTGCGACTAAGAAAAACCCCTTTTGGCGAGAGCTCAAATTCAACCTTTTTAAGTAAAAATAACTATAATTGTATCTAAAATTTTATTTATCAAGGCAAAATTTGAATAAACTTATCCTAGTTACGCTCATTTGGGCGTTTAGTTTTAGTTTGATTGGCGAGTATCTAAAAGGCGTTGATAGCAGTTTTGCTGCGTTTTTGCGTGTGGTTTTAGCGCTTATTTGCTTTTTGCCTTTTATGAAAAAAGATGTAAATTTAAAACTTGCATTTGCAATAAGTGCTATTGGAGCCGTTCAAATCGGCGTTATGTATCTTTTTTACTACGCTTCTTTTAAATATTTAAGTGTGGCAGAAGTTGCACTTTTTACCATTTTTACGCCATTTTATGTAACGATAATCTATGATATTTTTAAGGCTAGATTTAGGTATTTATATCTTATAAGCGTGGCTATAGCGGTATTTGGAGCGTTTGTTATTAAATTTGGAGCGATAAATGGCAGTTTTATAAGTGGATTTTTGCTTTTACAAGGTGCAAATTTGTGTTTTGGAGCAGGGCAGAGTGCTTATAAATTTATGCTTGAAAAGTATGGATTTAAGGAGCAAAAAGAGCTTTTTGGATACTTTTTTGTAGGAGCTACCTTAGTTTGTGCTTTGGCGTTTTTAATCTATGGCGATGTGAGTAAAATTTCTTTAAATTTAAAGCAAATTTGTATCATCATCTGGCTTGGAGTTGGCGCAAGTGCGTTTGGCTACTTTTTGTGGAACAAGGGCGCTTGCGAGGTTGATAGTGGGGTTTTAGCCATTATGAATAATGCTCTCATACCAGCAGCGATTATAGTAAATTTAGTTTTTTGGGGCAAAGATAGTGATATTTCAAAGCTCATTCTTGGTGGAGTTATCATCTATATATCGCTTTTAGTGCATAAAAAATTTATCAAATTTTATGAGAGCAAGAGCGTTTAACCATTTTTTAAATTTAGTTAAATTTAAGTAGTTTTAAACCTGTAAAATATAATCTATGCAAAATGTCTTAAATTTGATAGATATTTAAATTTGGTACTTTGACTTTGCAAAACCGCCAAAGTATCTGTTTTGCAAGTTTAAAAATGAAATTTTCAAACAATCGTGGCGGCTCTAAGTTGTCAAATAAATTTATAAAATCAAAACTTTTGTTATAGCTACTTTGGTTTATGCTAAATTTATCAAATTTCAAACCAGCTTTTACGCTCTATTTAACACCTTTATATGCAAATTTTCAAGCACATCAAAAGTCTTTTCTTGGATAACTTTATCATACGAACTAGTCGCTTTTGCATCGACTGTTACTTGTGAGAGTGGGCTTGCGGATTTTGCGATGATGGCGTTTGAGACTACGCAGATGTTGCTAACTAAGCCGACAAGCTCGATAGTATCGTATTTATAAGGCTTTTCTTGGATAAATTTCATAAGCAGGTCACAACCAAAGGTGTGTTTTACTAAATTTGGATGATTTTTAGAAAGCTCTTTAACTTTGCCATAAATTTCCCAGCCAAAGCTGCCTTTTATACAGTGTTTTATGGGTAAATTTTGCCCTTCGATGGTTTGTAGATAATCCTCATCATGAGTATCAAGAGTAAAGACCACATCATCGTTTGCACGTTCATAAGCAGTTATTTTAGTATAAATTTCATCTTCAATTTTTTTAGCATCTTCAAAGCCTAAAGCTCCATCTACAAAGTCATTTTGAAAGTCAACCACAACCAAAAGTTTTTTCATGCGCCACTCCTTGCTCTAAATTTAAATAAATTTGTGATAAATTTAGCTTGATTATAGCTAAATTTTTGAAATTCTAGCACCCAAATCAGCCATCTTGCTTAGATACATCGAACTAGTTACCACAGCGTCCACTCCGGACTTTGCATACTCTTTGACATTTGTTAAATTTATCCCACCAGCACAGACTATTTTGCTAAATTTATATTTTTCATCTTTGATTTTTACAACATTTTTTATATCTAAAAGCTCCATTTTATCAAGCTGCACAACATCGCAAAACTCCAAAAGATTTATCGCATCGTCTAAATTCAGCGCCTCAACGCAGAGCTTCTTTTCTGGAATTTTTTCTTTAAATTTAACTAAATTTGAGTAAAACTCATCGTTATTTTTATATAAAATTCTATGTTTTTCAAAAAATAGCACGCTATCGCTTAAATTTAGTCTATGTACGCTTCCACCGCCATCAAGCAAAGCTTTTATACAAAATTTTTTAGCGAATGGAAATGTTTTTCTAGTGCCTAGAATTTGGCACTTTTGATTTACACTTTTTGCTAAATTTAGCATTTGGTTTGTATAGGTTGCAATTTTGCAAGAGTATTCAAGTAAGACTTGGCTAAGTTTCCACGCTTTATGGATATTAGCGTAGCTTCCACTATATGTTAAAATTTTTTCACCACTTTTTAAAAAAGTTTTACTTGGTGCTACAAACTCCACTTTACAGCCTAGAATTTCAGCCAACCTAGCTGAAATTTCACTACATGAAACAACCAAATCTTCTCTAGTAAAAAGTTCTAGTCTTGCGTTTATGCCGCAACTTTCTTGCAAATTTGTTGTCAAATCAAAATATGGCAAATCCTCATTTATATAGTTTAAAATATCGCTATCGCTTATCAAATTTATCCTTTGCTTAAATTTAGGTTAAAGGCTTTTGTGCTGACATTAACCTTATCGCCAACTTTTAATCCATCTTGCTCATCAAGGGCGATTTGGGTGATTTGCTGACCGATTGAAACTGTTGCGATATAGATACTATCAAGCTTTTCTAAGCTTAAAAGTGTTCCTGAAAATACAAATTTTTGGCTGCCTTGAGTTTTAAGCAAGATGTGTTTTGGATCGCCGTTTTTAACAATTTTCCCATTTTCTAGCTCTATCATTAAATTTGCCATTTTATAAATTTCACTTGGGTTGTGGCTAACTAGTATCGTTGTAGTGCCAAATTCGCTATGAACTTTTAAAATCTCATCTTGAAGTTTTGTTCTAAGAGTAGGATCAAGCGCAGAGAGTGGCTCATCAAGAAGCAAGAGTTTAGGGCGTCTCATCATAGCTCTTCCTAAAGCGACTCGCTGTTTTTGCCCACCACTTAGCTTAGCTGGATATCTAGCTTTTAAATTTGATAAATCAAGCATTTTTAAAAGCTTATCGCAAAGCGCTCTATCTTTTTGCACAAAAAGTAGATTTTGCTCTACGCTTAGGTTTTCAAACAGCGCGTAGTCTTGAAAGACAAAACCAATACATCTTTTTTGTGGTGCTAAAAAAAGCCTATCATTTTGCCAAATTTCATCATCTACTACTATCTCGCCACTGCTTTTTTCTAACCCAGCCAAACAGCGTAAAAGCGTAGTTTTACCACTACCGCTTTGCCCAGCAAGCGCTAAAAAAATTCCACTTTTTATATCTAAATTTACATCTAGCTCCATCTTTTGACTAACGCCAAAAAGCTCCTTTTTTATAGCTATTTTTATCATCTTTTTGCCTTGCTTTTTTGGTTAAACAAATAGACGCTAAAAAGCACGATAAAGCTAAGTGCAAGCATGATAAAACTATATATATGGGCTGATTTAAAATCAAGCAATTCAGCAAACTCATATATAGCGACACTTGCGACTTTTGTTTCTCCTTCTATGCTTCCGCCAACCATAAGCACGATACCAAACTCACCAACAGTATGAGCAAATGTCACAACAAGAGCTGTTAAAAGAGATGGTTTGATGTTTGGTAGGGCGATTTTAAAAAGCGTTATAAATTTGCTTTTGCCACTTAGATATGAGGCTTCTATGATGTTTTTATTTAGGCTTTCAAAGCCGCTTAAAAGAGGTTGAAACATAAAAGGAAGCGAGTAAATGCAACTTGCAAACACAAGCCCAGTAAAGCTAAAAACAAGCTCTAAGCCCAAAGTATCGTATAAAAAACCGCCGATTGTTGAGTTTTTAGAAAATGTAAAAAGTATGTAAAAGCCCATAACGGTGGGTGGTAAAACAAGTGGCAAGGCGCAAATGCTTTCGATTAGCGGTTTTAGTCTGCTTTTGCTTTGACTAAGTTTCCAAGCTAGAGGCAAAACTAGAAAAAACAGCACAAATGTTGTAACAAAGGCTAGTTTAAAAGATACATAAAAAGGGGTAAAATTTATCATTTTTATCCATTTACTATAAAAACATCAGTGGCTTTAACTAAAAAAACAACGCTATCATGAAGCTTTAAATTTAGCCTATTTGCCGAGTCAGTAGTAATCACGCTAGTAAGTTTTTGACTATCTTTAAAAGCTGTTATTTTAGTTAAAATTTCACCTTTTTCAATCTGGCTTATTAAAACGCAAATTTGGTTTGAGTAGCTTAAATGCTCGCTTTTTTCTTTTGAGATTGCAACTGAGTTTGAGCGAAAACCAAGAGTTACTTCTTGATTTTCTTTAAGCTCTACATCAAGGCTTACAAAGGCTAAATTTCCAACATTTGAGCTAAAATTTACCTTGTGTAAGTCCTTGTTTTGCTTTATGCTCTCTACTTTTGCTAAAATTTTATTCATAGCCATAAGTTTTAAAGATAGCTTTTGCTTTTTCGCCCTTTAAAAAAGCGTAAAAATCAGTCGCTAGCTTATCATTTTCATAAGGTTTTAGCAAAATCATACCTTGATCAAGTGGAGTATAAAGCTTACTATCAACTGCTGCGAAGTTAGAACCTTCTTTATACTCATCTTTGCCAACTAAGGCTGATTTAGGGATAAAGCCGATTTCAGCAGCACTTAGTGCGTATGGAAGCACACCAGAAATACTCTCTGCAAAAACAAGTTTTGACTCTATCTCTTTAAGCACGCCAGCGTTTTTAAACGCCTCATAAGCAGCGATTCCATAAGGGGCGGTTTTTATGTTTGCAACTGCGATTTTGTGAATATCTTTATCTTTTAAAAGCTCAAGTCCACGGCTTAAATCACGCTTCTTAGCGCTAAACATCATCAAAACGCCTCTTGTATAAATTTCAGCCTCTTTGGTGCTAAAACCACTTTTATATAAGTCGTTTGCAAAGTTCATGTTTGCCGCCATAAAGATAGCGTAATCTGCACCATTTTTAATCTGCGTGTTAAGTTTTCCGCTACTTGCAAGCGTTACTTCGATTTTATCATCACTTCTATCTTTTAAAAACTCTTTTTTAAGCTCATCGATTACATAGCCGATATTTGCAGCCGCTGCAACTCTAATCTCACTTGCGTTTAAAACCAAAGCACAAAATGTTAACAGTATAAATTTTTTCATCATTATAGTCCTATCATAACTGAAGTTGATTTGATAATGCCATAAGCTTTATCGCCGACTTTTAAGCCAAGTTTTTTGATTGAATTTGCTGTGATAACGGCGGTTAGAATTTGGTTTTCGCCGATATCAAGGCTAACTTCTGCGTTGATTTCATCTGAGTTTATCTTGTTAATGACTCCTTCTAGCACATTTCTAGCACTTATTTGGATATCTTTTGTAGCGCTTATCATAACTGAGCTTGACTTGATAATCGCCTTTGCCTCTTTGCCAACTTCAAGTTCTAAATTTAACATGGAGTTTTTTGTGATGATTGAAGCGATTTCTTGAGCTCCTTTTAGAGATAATACAACCTCTGCGTTTACATCGTTGGACGCGATTTTACTCACTTTTCCAACAAAAACATTTCTAGCACTTATTTGCATAGCAATCCTTTGTAAATTTTTTATATACCCACTATCAAAATCGGTATTTTTTGAAACTAAATCTAAAAAATCTTTTTGAGCGATTTTGATAAGCTCGTAAGATTTGATTAAATTTTTAGCATACTCGCTTAAGTGGCTTCCGCCGCCACTTTTGCCACCAGCTTTTCGCTCGACTAATGTATGGCTTGAAAGGTTGTTCATCAAGTCAATCGCATCCCAAGCGGCTTTATAACTCATCGGAACATTTTTAGCTGCTTGTAAAATCGAGCCTGTTTTTTCTATCTCACAAAGCAGTTTTATTCGCTTTTCAAGGATAAAATCGCTATCGTTTGATTTGATAATAAAATTTGAAACTAACTCCATAAAAATCCTTTGGGCGAAAGTATAGCTATAAATTTCTTAATTATATATTATACTTTATAACGCTTTTAAAGGTTAAAATTAAGAAAATTACCTTAAAATAACAGCTATCAAAATAAGGAGAAAATATGAAAAAACTACTTTTTGCTGTGCTTTTTAGCGTTTGTGCGCTTTTTGGCGATGAGGTTTTATTGCAAACTACAAAAGGCGATATAACGCTAAAACTTTTTAAAGATGTCGCTCCAAAGGCGGTTGAGAATTTTGAAACTCATGTGAAAAATGGCTATTATGATGGGCTGATTTTTCATAGAGTTATAAAAGGTTTTATGGCTCAAGGTGGAGATCCAACAGGCACTGGAATGGGTGGAAAGTCGATTTGGGGTAAGAGTTTTGAAGATGAGTTTAAACCAAATGTTGTCTTTGATAGAGCTGGACTTTTGGCGATGGCAAACTCAGGAGCAAATACAAATGCAAGTCAGTTTTTTATAACTTTTAAGCCAACTCCGTGGTTAAATGGACATCACACTATCTTTGGCGAAGTAGTTAGCGGAATCGCTACTTTAAACGAGATAGAAAACACGCCAACTGATGCTAGAGATAGACCAAAAGATGAGGTTAAAATCATAAAAGCAACTCTTATCAAGTAGGTTAAATCCACTTTTTTACTACAACTTATCTTTTTTGAAAACCACTCTATTTAGTTAAATCAAGAGTGGTTTAACTAAATTTTGTATAAATTTGACTAAAAATACTCGCCGAAACTATTAAAATTAAAATTATATAAAAAGTTTAATTTATTTAGTAAATTTTATAATTATTTTATCGATTATATACTGTTTCTTTATATAATATTATAGTTTATGTTAAATTTAGATATAACTTAAACTAAATTTAACTATCTAATATCGATAATAGTGATAGTTTAAATTTCTAATATTTGTTATCAATTTCAGCTTAAATACTTATACTTTTACTATATTTTAAGGATATGTTAAATAAAATTACGCGCAATTTAAAATAAGGAATGATAATGAACAACAAAAAAACATTCGCTCTAAGCGTAGCTTTATGCTCGGCACTTTTAGCAAATGCGCAAGATCTTGAATGGAGCGCAAAAAAAGATCCATTAATAGAGATAGGTGGCTTAAAAGTGCTATCTCCAGATAAAAACAGTCTAACTGGTAATAGCGTTACTGTTAACAGCTCTGATGAACTTACCAGAGTTTATGGTGGATATCGTGGAGAAAATGATGAAGAAAAAGATATGTCTGATAACTCTGTCAATATCACAAATGCAAAGATAACAAATAATGTTTTTGGCTCTGAGAATTTTAACGGAAATGTAGAAGAAAGTAGTATCGTCATAAGAAGTAATGATGATGCAATTACCCCTGAAAAAGTTATAATTAGTGGCGTTCAAGTTACTGGTGGTTCTAGCAATAAAGGTAGTGTTAATTTAAATAGTATAATCATAGATCACAAAGATACGGATATTTTAAGTGTATTTGGTGGTAGCACAGTAGAAGGTAAAGCAGAGGGCAACTCAGTAACATTAAAAAGAGGCACTATAAAGGGCGATATTTATGGTGGATATACTACAAAAGGTAATACAAAAAGTAACTTGGTAGATATCACTGGTGGAAAAGTTGAAGGCAATATATATGGTGCTTTGACTACAAATGGCGATGCATCAGAGAACCATATAACCATAAATAATACAGAATTTAAAGCAGGAGCTGGTAAAAGTATTGTCGGTGCAAAAAGTGATAAAGGTGCAAATGTTATAACAAATACAGTAACGATAGAAAAATCTACCATAAACCACAATGTATACGGAGCTATCGGTTTGGCTGCTAAAGTCGAAGGCAACTCTGTAACTATAACTGATAGCACACTAAATGGCTTTGTAGTTGGCGCAGAGGGAAAAAATGCTAACAAAAACATAGTTCAAATCCACAGTGGTACATTCAAAGGCTCGATTACTGGCGCTTCATCTATATCTGGGGAGGCTAGGGAAAATAGAGTTCTTATAGAAAATGGCGATTTTAAAGACTATGTTACAGCAGCAAATTCTAAAAAAGCAGAAGCTAACATTTTAAATATCGATAATGGTAAATTTGCTAACCTAGTTATGGGCGCAGACTCTTCAAATGGAGAAGCAAATAAAAATGTTGTAAACATTAAAAATGGAACATTTAATGGAAACATTTACGGTGGACAAGGCAAAAGCGCAAACGAAAATAAAATAAATATAAATGGTGGAACTTTTAATGGGGAAATAGTTGGTGGATTTGGCTCTTTGATAGCTAAAGATAACAGTATTTTTATACAAGGAAATCCAAATCTAACAAATTCAACGCTTTATGGTGGCAAAGCAGAAAACCATGTAGCTGGAAAAACAGAACTATCTGGTAACTCACTTCAGATAAACTCAACCGGTTTAGTAGCTAAAAATATAGTAAATTTTGACTCTGTAAATTTCTTCTTGCCACAAGATACAAGAGTTGGAGCTACGGCACTTAAGCTAACGGATAAAGCAGGAACTGATCTTAGTGCTACAAAAGTTGGTGTTGGTATGGCAAGTGGTGGAGTAGCGCTTAAAGTCAATGATAAAATCACGCTTATAAATACAGCCGGCACTTTTAAAATGCCAAAAGATTTAACAAATCATAAAGATAGCGTTACTGTTCCGGTTGGTTTAACTGGATTTTACGAGTTTAAACTAAGCGCTGATAACAACAACTTATACGCGGTTGCTTTAGGAAAACCAACAACTCCACCAGTCGTTACTCCAACTCCAGGCGTAACTCCACCAGTTCCAACTACACCTGGAACAACAGCGCCAACTACACCGGTTGTAAACCCAACTGTACCAGTAACTACTCCAGTTACAACTCCAACAGTTCCAACCACTACAAAACCATCAGCGTTACAATACGACAAAACAAAAGTACAAAAAACAAAGTCGTTCTTAGAAGCAAATTTAGCTTCACTTTCTTTGGTTAATCAAAGCTCTGATTTAATCGCCGATAACTCAACTTCTATAGCTAGTCAAAGTAGTAGCGATATATCAACATTTGGATTTTTAAGTATAGAAAACTCAAAAACGAAAACAGGCTCATATGTAGATGCTAGAGGCGTTAGCTTTGCAACTGGTGTAAGCAAACGTATAGATGCTATAACTTATGGTGCGTTTTTTGAGGCTGGAGTTGGCGAGTATGATAGTTATAACGACTTTGGAGATTCTGGCGTTGTTAAAGGCAAAGGTGATAGCAAATACTATGGAGCTGGCGTTTTGCTTAACTTTGAGCTTGCGCAAGATTACAGCTTAGATGCTAGCATTCACGCTGGTAAAACGCAGATTGATTATAAAAGTTCAGATTTTGGCACGGCAGCAGACTTTGACTTAAAACGAACTTATATATCATCTCACTTAGGCGTAAATAAGGCGTTTAAGATAGATGAGACAAACCAAATAAACGTATTTGCAAAAGCACTTTACTCAAGATTAAGCGCAAAAGATGCAACTATAGCGAGTGAAGAGTTTAAATTTGATGCTTCTACTTCACTAAGAAGCAAAATCGGTTTAGGCTACACGTATAGCGCAAATGATGATTTGGCGCTTTACTCATCGGCTGCTTATGAGCATGAGTTTGATGGTAAGGCTAAAGGCTATCATGTCTCTTCAGGCACACAAATTGACTCTCCAAGCCTTAAAGGCGACAGCGGAGTCTTTGGAGTGGGCGCAAAATACAGTGTAGATAAAGTCTTATTTGATGCAAATCTTCAAGGATATGTTGGTAAAAAAGAGGGCGTAAGTGGCGGCTTAAAGGTAGAGTATAAATTCTAAGTTCGCTTAGCATATACGCTTGCATTTATATTTTAGCTTTGCAAATTTAAATGATAAATTTAGTTTGCAAAGGCTGGTTTTGATTTTTAAATTGCTTATTAGAAATCTTTTGAAATCCTTAAATTTAGAAATTTATTTAAGGGTTTCTGCTTTCAAACTTGCTTTTACTATATATTTTAGACTTTTTTCGGTTTTTGTATAATTTCGCTATAAATTTAAGTGCGTAAATTTATAAGTATTTTGCTTTTAAATTTATACATTTAAATTTACACAAACCGCTCGCTTATCATATGAACCATCGCTATCGTGCAAAGACTATGGATGATGTAAAAATTTGCTTTTGTTTAATTTAGACAAAGTTTTTTAAAAATTTATCTTTTTAAATTTAAAGATTATTAAAAACCTATCCTTGCTAAAATCACAAAATCAAAAATTTATAAATAATCGGCAAGGTTATAAACATAACAAAATGCCCCATAGCAGTTGCTGAAATAGCTAAATTTGTGTTTAAATTTGCTTTCATGATTATCGCTGATACGATAACTGCTGTTGGCATAGATGAGAGTATAAGCCCAAGAGTTGTCTCGTGAGTGTCTAGTTTTAAAAGCTTTAAAAAAGCAAAAAACAAAATCGGCATAAGTATCATCTTAGCAAAAATCGCAACCAAAGATGGTTTCCACGAAGTTTTAATAGAGTTAAAACTAAGCCCAACACCGATACTAAAAAGAGCAATCGGCACGATTGAGTTGCCTATGAGATGAAGTGGAGCAAAAAACAGCTCTGGTATGGAGATGCTTTTTAAAATTAAAGCTAAGATTAGGGCTAAAAATGGTGGAAATTTAAAAATTTGTTTAATTGTATTTAAAAATTTTCTCTCGCTAACTCCTGCAAAAGATATCGCGATAGGAGCTATAATCGAAACTGGTATAGCAGTTATAGCTTGATCGTAAAAGACTATGTTTTCTACCATCTCATCGCCTAAAATCGCACTAGAAACTGGAAGTCCGACAAACAAAGTATTTCCAAATACACTTAGTAAAAAAAGGCAGATGATAGTTACGCGACTAAATTTAAAAACTAACCCAAGAAAAATGATGATAATGCCAACTATTACCATGCAAGATAGCGATAAAAATATAGCTTTTAAAAGGGCTAAATGTATACTAACGTGATAAATTTTATCAAAAATCAAAGCTGGAAGAGCGAAATTTACGATAAAGCTTAGAAAAATAGCACTATCTTTTTGTGCTATCATGCCAACTCGTTTTGCAAAATATCCACCAACAAGTAAGAAAAATATCGAGTACAAAGGTGCAAATAACATAAATCTCCTTTAAAGGCGAAATTGTAACAAAACGCAGAAGAAAAGTTGCTAAATTTTATCTAAATTTAAATTTTTAGGCAAATTCCTAAAAACGGTAGTTTTATCTAAATTTATAAGATAAATGTCATTAAAGAGAGATAAAATTTTATTAAATTTATATATTTTAAACGATTTAACAATAAATTTATATTTTTTTCGTATCATTGTGTAAATTTAATACGCGAAGAGAATATGAAAAAAATTACCAAATTTATAGTTTTTGCCATCGTAGTTGTTGGAGTTGGTTGCTATGTCTATGCAAGTTTTTTTACAAAAAAAGATGAGCCTAGCTACCTAACAACCATAGTTTCAAAAGGAGATATAAAAAGCACAGTTATCGCAACTGGCGAGGTTTATGCGCAAGATTTAGTTGATGTTGGTGCACAGGTTGGCGGGCAGATAAAAAAGCTCTATGTTAAGGTTGGCGACTTTGTTAAAAAAGGCGATATAATAGCTCAGATTGATTCAGTCAAACAAGAAAATGAAGTCGCTCAACAAGAAGCGCAACTCTTAATCCACGAAGCAAATTTAAACGCTGCTCAAATCGCTGCTAAGATAGCGAATTTAAAGTATAAAAGGGATTTGAGTTTATATAACAAAAAAGCAACTTCAAAAGAAGCTTTAGAAGAGTCACAAGCCCAAGCAGCTTTAAAAGATGCAAATGTGAAGCAACTCCTTGCGCAAATCGAGCAGACAAAAATCCAGCTTGATACAGCACGGACAAATTTAGGTTATACAAAGATTGTATCGCCACTTGATGGAACGGTTGTTTCAGTTCCAGTTCAAGAGGGAAAAACGGTAAATGCAAACCAGACAACTCCAACCATCGTTAAAATCGCAGATTTAAACAAAATGGAAGTCAAAATGGAAGTAACAGAAGGCGATATCTCAAAAGTAAAAGTTGGCATGAGAGTTAAATACTCGATTTTATCGGACTTAGATAACTCAAAAGAGGCGAACATAACTACAATCGAACCTGGACTTACAAGCCTAAGCGATGGGCAGTATGGAAACTCAAGTGGCGCTGGTTCTAGCTCTTCATCTAGTGCAAATACCGCTGTTTACTTCTATGCAAATTTTTTAGTAGATAATAATGATAACTATCTTAAAATCGGCATGACAACGCAAAATGAAATACTTGTAAATGAGGCTAAAAATGCTCTTTTTATCCCAACTTCAGCCATAAAAAGAGATGGGGATAAAAAAGTTGTCTATGTGCTTACAAATGGTGAGCTTGATAGAAAAGATGTTGTAGTTGGTATAAGTGATAATATAAATTCTCAAATTATAAGTGGGCTAGAAGAGGGGCAAACGATAGTGATTTCAAGCGATAAAGGCTTGTTATCAAACAATTTTAAACCTCGCATGATACGAAACACCAGGATATAGGCGTGATAAAGCTAGAAAGCATAAATAAAAAATTCCGCCTTGGTGAAAACATAATCCATGTATTAAAAGATATAAATTTAGAGATAAAAAAAGGCGAATTTATCGCTATCATCGGGCAGTCTGGCTCTGGAAAATCAACTCTGATGAATATAATCGGTTGTCTTGATACGCCAACAAGTGGAATTTATAAGATAGATGATAAAGATGTAAGTAGGCTTGGAAGCGACGAGTTAGCAAATTTGCGTAGTAAAAAATTTGGTTTCGTTTTTCAGCGCTACAACCTAATCGCCTCTATGAGCGCGGCAAGTAACGTAAGTCTTCCAGCGGTTTATGCTGGAGTTGATGCTGAGGTTAGACACGATAAGGCTATAGAGCTTTTAGATGGGCTTGAGCTAAAAGATAAGAGTGAAAATCTACCAAACAAGCTAAGTGGCGGACAGCAACAACGAGTTAGTATAGCAAGAGCTTTGATAAATGGCGGAGAGATAATACTAGCTGATGAGCCAACGGGCGCACTTGATAGCAAAAGTGGCTTGATGGTTATGGATATCTTATCTAAGCTTTATGAAAAGGGACACACGGTTATAATCGTAACTCATGATATAAATGTCGCAAACTATGCAAACAGGATAATAGAGATAAAAGATGGCGAGATTTTAAGCGATAATGTAAAAAGCGATAAAACTTATAAGCTTGAAAAAGTTGATATCAAAAAGAAAAATCCGATTTTAGCTTATAAAGATCAGTTGGTTGAAAGCTTCAAAATGTCTGTAAGTGCGATATTTTCTCATAAACTTCGCTCTCTTTTGACTATGCTTGGTATTATCATAGGCATAGCTTCGGTTATTTGCGTGGTGGCTCTTGGGCAAGGTTCACAAGAAAAAATTCTCTCTTCTATTAGAGCTATTGGAACAAATACGATAAATATCTATCCAGGTAAAAACTTTGGCGATATGCGTTCAGGTGCGATTAAAACGCTTACAGTCGCAGACTCGCAAGTGTTAGCTTCTCAGCCATATCTTGACTACTCTACGCCAAATGTTTCGACAAGCGGAACTTTAACCTATGCAAATTTAAGTTCACGTGGAAATTTACAAGGTGGTGGCGTAAACTCACTAGCTGTAAATGGGATAAAAATAGCAAGTGGGCGAAGCTTTACTGATAATGATATAAAAGAGTCAAGCTCGGTTGTTATTATCGATGAAAATACCAAAAATACCTTTTTTCAAGATACTCAGCCACTTGGCAAGGTTATACTCTTTAACTCAAAGCCACTTAGCATTATCGGTGTGACTTTAAAAGATGATAACGCCTTTGGCAGTAGCGATACGCTTAGAATTTACGCACCTTATACAACCGTTATGAATAAAATTTCTGGAAGTAGAGATATAAACTCAATCACAGTTAAAATCAAAGATAACATAAACGCTCAAATGGCAGAAGCAAGCCTAAGTGAGATTTTGATTCAAAGGCATGGCACAAAGGACTTTTTTACTCGCAACTCAGATACGATAAAACAAACGGTTGAAAGCACAACTGGAACTATGAGAATTCTTATATCTTCTATAGCTTTTATATCTTTGATTGTCGGTGGAATCGGCGTTATGAATATCATGCTAGTAAGCGTTACAGAGCGGACAAAGGAAATCGGCGTTAGAATGGCAATCGGCGCAAAAGAGTCAAATATCTTGCAACAGTTTTTAATCGAGGCGATTTTGTTATGCGTTATCGGTGGAGTTATCGGTGTGAGCGTAGCTTATGGGCTTGGGGTTGTTTTTAATATTATAAGCACAGATTTTGCGATGATATTTAGCCCGACTCCAGCGATTATAGCGCTTGTTGCATCATCGGCGATTGGTATTATATTTGGTTATTTGCCAGCTAGAAATGCTAGTAAATTAAACCCAATCGACGCACTTTCTCAGGAGTAAAAATGAGAGTAATATTTTATGTTTTATTAAGTTTTTTTATCGTAGGTTGCGCCTCAAAAAGTGCGGTTGATAACTATGAAGTGGTTGAGAGTTTTGAAGATGAGAATTTAACTTATGAGATAGATAAAAACTGGTATAAAAGTTATAACCAAACAGAGCTAAACACCCTTGTCGATAGAGCGCTTGTTTATAACAGTGATTTAAAAATTTCAGCTTTAAACATCGCACAAGCTTATGCAAGGGCTGGACTTATCGAAGCTGATTTGCTACCAACTTTTTCTAGTGGATTTGGCGGGAGCGTAAGTAGAGATATAAGTAAAAATGACTCAAGCTGGAAAGAAAACTATAACGCAAACATCTCAGCAAGCTATGAGCTAGATATCTTTGCTAAGTTAAGAAATAGCGCTAGCCAAGCAGACTGGGAGGCAAATGCTAGCGTGTTTGACTTAGAAAGTTTACGTTTGAGTGTTATAAATTCAGTCGTTGATGGATACTTTAAAGAGCTTTTTATAAATGATACTTTAAAACTTTTAGATGAAAATTTACAAAATTATAAGAAGTTGCAAGCCATAACAAGGGCTAAATTTGAGTTAGGAAAAGACACACTTGTAAATTTGCTTGAATTTGATAAAAGTATAATTTCTCTTAAAAGTAGGATTTTATCATTTCAAAAAGACAGGCTAACAAATGAAGAGTTGTTAAAAAACCTGCTTCATCTTAAGCCAAACGATGAGCTAAATTTTGCTAAAATGACGCTTGATGAGGTGACGCTTTTAGGAGTTGATTTAAACATTCCTTACTACGCGCTTGGAAACAGACCTGATTTAAGAGCTTTGATTTCTAGGATAAACTCATCGTTTTATGGCTATAAAGTAAATCAAAAAGCCTTTTATCCAACCGTTACAATCGGCGCTAGCTTAAGCTCGAGCGAAGAGAAATTTAGTGATGTTTTTGGGCTTGATTTACTAAGTGGAAATGTAAAGATAAATTTGCCATTTTTAGACTACACGCGGTTAAAACAAAGAGTTAAAATCAGCGAAATTGAGTTTGAAAAACGAGTTTTAGAGTATGAAAAGGCGCTAAATTCGGCTTTAAATGAGTTAAATTTACACTACAAAGAGTATGAAATTTCACTTTTTAGTTTACAAAATTATCAAAATATCGTTGATAACAGCAACAAGCTTTCAAGCCTATACCTTACAAAGTATGAGCAAGGAAGTAGTGAGTTAAAAGACTATCTTGATGCTAAAAACAGCGAAATAAGTGCAAAAATCAACTTCATACAAGAAAAATATAAAGCATTAAATAGTGAAATTTTAGTTTATAAATCTATGGCTGGAAAATTTAAAACTAGATAAATTTTTAAATAATGCTGCTAAATTCATAAAAATAGTAGTTTTTATAAATTAAAATTATTTAATATTTTCTGATTTTACTTAAATACTGCTTAAATTATAAATATTACATAAAATTTAGCACAATATTATTCACACTGTGAATATGATGTGAACGAAAAGTGTCGATATAGCTTCATTCACGAGATATTCACGCCGTGAATGAAAATTTATATTTATTTTGATATATTTTCAAGCCCATAAAATCGGGCTTTTGAAACTTTTAGTAACGAGTTAGAGCGTTAAAACGGAATTTATAAAAATTCTTAATCACGTGAATAACTTTTAAAATTTACTAGTTTTTTTATCAAATTTTAAGGCATTTTTTGCTTATACTGTGAAGAAATTTTATAAGATAGTTTGAATTTTAAAATCAAAAAGAGAAAAAGCTAAATTTAAATCACACTAGATTTTTAAATATCATCTGATGTTTTATATTTGCCATTTTATTTTTAACTACGATTTGATGTGGCAAGCAAAAGAGAGTATTTGTAAAGAATATAAAATTTAGCAAAAGCATTGATTTTTTATACTTTTTATAAATTTAAATAATATTTTATGTGCAAAATACATCGAAAAAGACAAAATTATTTATCTGTAGTTTTCAACCATATCAATCCATCGCTATAATTTATAAATAAAACATTATTAAATAAAATTTATATATTTCTATGCAAAATTCCAAAAAATTTCTGCAAACCAAACTAGCAAAAATAACTCAATTTTTCACATTTTTGCTAGTTTATCATCGCGTATGTTTTTATAAAATTTAGCGTAAAAAGTGCAAATTTAAAACTATATAAATTTTTTAGCTAACGATAACGCCTCTTTTAGCGTAAAACTCACGTCTAAACTCGCTAAATTTGCCAGTTAGTATCGCCTCTCTCATCTGGCGCATTAAATTTAGATAATAATGCAGATTATGCAAACTCGCAAGCCTAAAAAATGTAAGCTCTTTTGCCTTAAAAAGGTGGTTTAAGTAGCCTTTTGAGTAGCGTTTGCAAGTGTAGCACTCACACTCGCTATCGATTGGATCATCATCGTGTATAAATTTGGCTGATTTTATATTTATCTTGCCATAACTTGTAAAAAGCGTGCCGTTTCTTGCGTTTCTTGTTGGCATAACACAGTCAAACATATCAACGCCACGCGCCGTATTTTCAACCAAATCCTCAGGCGTGCCAACCCCCATGAGATATCTTGGGCGATTTGTATCAACAAACGGCATCATATTTTCGACTGTTTCATACATAAGCTCGTTGCTTTCTCCAACACTTAACCCACCTATAGCAAGCCCATCAAACTCCATATCACAAAGCGCTTTTGAGCACTCTTTTCTAGCTTCAAAGTCCGTGCCGCCTTGTATGATTCCAAAGATGTTTTGGTCTATCCCAACACCTTTGCTTTGTTTAAATTTATGATAATCTATCGCCTCTTTTGCCCATTTTATCGTTCTTTTTAAGCTTAGTTCAATGCGTTTTTTTTCAGCCGGTAAAGCAACTAAATCATCAAGTATCATCATGATATCGCTTCCTAACTCATACTGTGTATCAAGCACAGAGCGAGGTGTGAAGTAGTGAGTGCTTCCATCTATGTGGCTTTTAAATTTAATTCCATCTTCATCTGGCTTTGAGTTTTTACTTAGTGAAAATGCTTGAAATCCGCCACTATCAGTTAAAAAAGAGCGATCAAATTTAGTAAATCCATGAAGCCCGCCAAATTCTTTAACTATCTTTGAACCAGGACGTAGATACATATGATAGGTGTTTGCAAGTATGATTTTAGCATTTAAAATCTCTTTTAAATCGGTCGCATCGAGGCTTTTTACAGCGCCAACTGTGCCAACGGGCATAAAAATTGGAGTTTGTATAACTGAATGAGCGGTTTTTATGGTGCAAGCCCTTGCCGCGCCGTCAGTTTTATCTATATTAAATGTCATTTTGATATAATTCCTATAAAAAATTCGGAGCATAAATGAAGAAAATCCTCATCATAGCCGGCGGTATTTTAGCAAAAGATTACTTAGAAAGAGTATTTAAGATAAAAAATGTCGTGCATGATTATACAGTTATTAGTTATGATGATAAGTGTATTCCGCAGTATTTGGAAAATGAGCCAAATTTTACTGTGCATAAATTTGATCCTACAAGCATGGAAAAACTACGAAGCGTGGCGAATTTAAAAGAGTTTGAAAACTGCATTATCATCTTAGATAACGAGCTTGATAGCAAAATCACATATAAAAATATCCGCATTATAGAGCCTGAATTAGAGCTTTATCTTATAGATGTATGGGGCTTTGCTAAGAAGTATGAGGGGGATTCGCATTTAAAGATAGTTGATATTTTATCTATCTCAACTTCAAGGCTGATTGGTTTTTTACCAGATAGTCCAGTTTATGCTGATAATATAGGTCTTGGAAAAGGTGAGATAATGGAGGTAAAAGTTCCGATTAGCAGCTCTTTTGCCTATAAAAAAGTTGGTATGTTTTTGCAATCAAAGTATAAAATTCCCATGATTTATCGCCACAACGAATACATCGTAACTAAATATGATACGACGATTTTGCCAAATGATTCGCTTCTTTTAGTCGGCGAACCATCTGTTTTAAGAAATGTTTTTTCAGCTATCAAGCAAGAAAAAGGGCAGTTTCCATCGCCTTTTGGTATAAATTTATACCTTATTTTAGATCTTAAACATATGAAAGTGGATAAATTTAATAAAATCATAAGAAATGCTAAATTCTTAAACGATACATTTTCAAATTTAAAACTCTATATCAGGGTGATAAATCCAACCATTTCAACGATGCTCGATGAAGTTAAAAAGCTAAATGAAGATGAGCATTTTGAGGTATTTATCGACTATATAAACTCAGAACCAAGTATTATGAAAGAGGATATCCAAAAGCATAAAGTTGGTATGGTTTTAGCACAAAATAGCTTTTTTGAAGCACATAAAGAGAAATTTTATCATCTAAAAGTTCCAGTTTTAACACTTGGTAGAGGCGATATAAAAGATCTTAAAAAAAGCGTTATTATAGTATCTAGCAAAAACACAACTCAAGAATCAAGCGTAGTTTTTGATGTTTCTGGACAGCTTGGGCTTGATGTTTATCTGTATTATTTCGATCAAAGTGTAAAGGGAAATAAAGAGATAGTAAAATACTATGAAAACTTATCAAACCTTTTTAAAAGGGATTTACACGTTGTAGATAACGATATGCAAAACCCGATATCTGTGCTAGAAAAAGAGAGTGAGTTTATACAGTTTTTGCCATTTGATGAGAAAATTTTAAAACGCAAAATCACATCATCGTTTTCCAAAGATTTAGATGAACTTTACTATAAGCTAGAAGATAACTATCAGCTGTTTGTTCCAAGTTTTTATGAAATTTAGTAAATTTAGGGTAAAATTGGGCTTTGAAAGGGCGAATTTATGAAGACGCAGATAAATTTAAAAGAAAAAAATAAAAGTTATACAGTATATATTGATGAGTTAGATAAAATCACTCTAAAAGGAAGCGTTGCTATAGTAACAAACCAAACTGTTGGTGGGCTGTGGCTAAAAGAAATTTTAGGGCTTTTAGAGTGCGATAAACTAAGCATTATAAGCATACCAGATGGCGAAGAGTATAAAAACTTTGAAACGCTAAATCAAATTTTAGAGCAGCTTTTCATAGCAAAACTTGATAGAAGCAGCACACTTATCGCACTTGGCGGTGGTGTGGTTAGTGATATTACTGGATTTGCGGCTAGTATTTATGAGCGAGGAATTAAATTTATAAACATTCCAACTACGCTTTTAGCGCAAGTTGATGCAAGTGTTGGTGGAAAAACAGGGATAAATAATAAATTTGGTAAAAATTTAGTCGGAGCATTTTATCAGCCAGAGGCGGTTTATTGTCAGAGTAAATTTCTTAGCACTTTGCCAAAACGCGAATTTAGCGCAGGCGTAGCAGAAGCTATAAAAATGGCTATAACTTTTGATAAAGAATTTTTTAACTTTTTTGTGCAAAATGATTTAAAAAGTAGTGAAGAAATCGCTAAAGTGATTTCAAAATGCGTTCAAATCAAAGCAGATGTTGTTAGCAAAGATGAGAAAGAACGAGGCATTAGAGCGGTTTTAAACTATGGTCACACTTTTGCGCATGTTATAGAAAATGAGACAAAATATACTAAATTCCTACACGGCGAAGCAGTGGCAATCGGCATAAATATGGCAAATCATCTAGCGCTTAAGCTAAATTTACTAAGCCTTGATGAGTTAAATTTAATCAAGCAAACATTGGTCAAATTTAGTTTGCCAACGCACTATAAAATCAAAGATTGTGAGCATTTTTACAACGCATTTTTCCTAGATAAAAAGAGCGAACAATCAAAAATAAAATTTATATTACCAGATGGTATAGGAAAATTTTGCGTTAAAGATGATGTGGATAAAGATATCGTTATGTCGGTTTTAGAAGAGTTTAGATGAGAGTTTTTCTACTAGTTTTTATCTTCTTAGCGCCATTGTTTGCTGATATAAACACAACTGATACTAGCTTAGCAAAAAAAACCGATGAAAGAGGCAGTTATGATTCGGTTGTCGATGGGCTTTATAAAAAAATAATTATAATTGATGCAAGCATAAAAGACAACCTTTGGTTTTCGCAGTTTTCAAACTTTTTAGACTATCAAAAACTGATTTTAGATAAAGATAACTTAAACAAAGAGTTGGGTAAAACAAGAGATAAAGATAGGCGAGATGAGCTAGAAAAAAGGATAAAAACAGTTGGCGAACAACTTGAGCTTTTAAAAGATCATAAAAACCCACCATTTACAAAAATCCTTCAAGCAAAAGATATAGGAGAGTATCAGCGAGTCGTTAGTCCTATAGGGATTATCGATGGACTTTCATATATCAAAAACATACTTGGTTATAAAGATAATTATGCTCAAAATTTACAAAACCTATCGGTGCTAATTTCAAGGCTTCAAGAAAAAGAGCAAATTTTAAACTCTTTAACTAACTACAACCCAGATGATCAAAATATCACAAAAGAGATAAGCGATTTAAGATATGAGTTAAGCGAGCTAATCTCTGCTAGGGATATCGCAAAAACTACACTTGAAGTCTATGATAAAAAAATCGATGAGCGTATAAAAATCGTAAGAGCTGATATAAGTATACAAATAAGAAGAGCGATGAATATCGCAGCTATCATTGTTTTTGTTATTTTGTTATCGCTTTTGTTTAAATACATAGCTAAAAAGTATATAAGTGATAATGAACGCTTTTATATGGCAAATAAGATTATAAATTTCTTTAACATTACATTTATAATGCTTATTTTACTACTTGCATATATAGAAAACATTAGCTACTTTGTTACGGTGCTTGGATTTGCTTCTGCTGGTGTGGCGATAGCGATGAAAGATATGTTTATGTCTATGCTTGGTTGGCTTGTTATAACCATAGGTGGGAGTTTTCACGTAGGCGATAGAATCCGTGTAAGAAAGGCAAATGGCGAAGTTTACGTAGGTGATATCATCGATATATCGCTACTTAGAATGACAATTTATGAAGATATTACTTACACGACGTGGAAAGAGTTAAGAAGAGCTGGTAGGATTATATTTGTACCAAATAACTATATTTTCACCGAACTTATATCAAACTATACTCATAGTGGTATGAAAACCGTATGGGACGGCATAGATATACTTTTAACATTTGATAGCAACCATAAAAAAGCGATGTATATCATAAAAAATATAGCTAGAAAGTATTCAAAAGGCTACACAGATATCGCTAAAAAACAGATGAATAAACTTAGAAGTCAATACAGTATAAAAAATCCAAACATTGAGCCTAGAATTTTTAGCTTTTTTGAGCCATATGGTATCAAGATAAGTGTGTGGTATATGACAAACTCATATGCAACTCTTAGTCTTAGAAGCACCATTTCAAGCGAAATTTTAGAAGCTCTTAAAAAAGAGTTAGATATCAAGATAGCCTATCCAGCTCAAACTTTATACCTAAATGAAAAAGATATCGCCACATCTGCGCACACTACTGTAAAACATAATGAAATCCTAGACTTTGATGAACTAAATACCGAGGAACAGTTGTTTTGAAAATTTACTTTAAAACTTTTGGTTGTAGAACCAACATTTATGATACTGAATTTATGAAAAGCTCGCTAAAAGAGCATGATGTTGTAGAAGATGAGAGCTTAGCAGATGTTATAGTTATCAACTCTTGCACTGTTACAAATGGCGCTGATAGCGATGTTAGAAACTATATAAATAGAACTCAAAGAAAAGGAAAAAAGGTCTTTTTAACAGGGTGTGGAGCAATCAGCAAGGGTGAGGAGCTTTTTAAAGATAAAAAAGTTTTTGGTGTTTTTGGTATGTCAAAAAAAGCTGATATAAATAGATTTTTAGAGCAAAAAAGCGAATTTATAGAGCTTGGAAATTTAACTTCACGCGATGAAAATATAGTAACGAGTTATGAAAATCATACTAAAGCCTTTATAAAAATTCAAGAAGGGTGCGACTTTCGTTGTTCATACTGTATAATCCCTCTAGTTAGGGGAAACGCAAGAAGTCAAGATGAAAATGGCATAATAAATGAAGCTAAAAATTTAGTGAAAAACGGCTTTAATGAGCTTGTTTTAACTGGGACAAACATCGGAAGTTATGGCAAAGATACAAACACGACTCTTGGAAAACTTTTGCAAAAATTAGGCGCTATAAATGGACTTAAAAGGGTTAGGCTTGGAAGTTTAGAACCTTCTCAAATCGATGAGAGCTTTAAAGAAATTTTAGATGAGCCGTGGCTTGAAAAGCACCTTCACATCGCACTTCAACACACTAGTCAAAAAATGCTCTCTATAATGCATAGAAGAAATAGAGCACTTAAAGATATCGAGCTTTTTAATGAGTTAAGCCAAATGGGATTTGCCTTAGGGACTGATTTTATCGTAGGACATCCAGGAGAGAGCGAGGCTGTATGGGACGAGGCGGTTGAAAATTTTAAGAAATTTCCACTTACGCACATCCACGCGTTTGTTTACTCAAAAAGAGATGGAACGCTTTCGGCTGATATGAGAGTTGAAGTCGATGGCAAAACGGCTAAAGAGAGACTTAAACTTTTGCAAAATATTGTATCTTTGAATAATTTTGAATTTAGAAAAAGACATTATAATGTTTTAAGCGTTCTGGTTGAGCAAAAAAGTGGCGAATTTTACACTGGTTTTGATCAGTTTTATAACAAAATTCAGATAAAAAGTGATAAAAATTTAAAAAATCGCTGGATAGAGATTGGGGATTATGATGTTGAATTTGCAGGAAATTTTGCAGAAATTTAAGTTAAATAAGCTAAATATCGCGCTTATTTTTTTAGTTATTTTGATTGGTTTGTTAGCTTTCGTATACTTGCGAAATAGCGCTGTATACATCAACTACAACGAATACAAGCAGCTTTTAGACACTGATTCTATACAAAAAGCACGCATAGAAAATGATAAAATTTATCTTACATATAATGGCAAGGAGTATGTTGTCTTAAAAGAAGCTGTGGATTTAAAAGAGCTTTATGAAAAAACAAAAATAACTAAAAGCGATGAGACGCCGTATTACACGAAATTTATCATAATGGCGTTTATAGTTTTGGCTTTGATATTTGCTATAGAGTTTTTTATCATTAGAAATTTAGCAAACAAAAAGAAAACTCAAAGTATAGAAACTAGCAAAAGTGCGCCAAATTTAGCAAACCAACCCATAAAGCCGGTTCTTTCAAATGTCAAATTTAGCGACGTTGCTGGAATCGAAGAGATAAAAAGCGAGCTAGTTCAGATAGTAGACTTTCTTAAAAATCCTGAAAAATATAAAAGCTTTGGCATAAATTTACCAAAAGGAGTTTTGATGGCAGGCGCTCCTGGAGTTGGTAAAACTCTTATCGCAAAAGCTGTTGCTGGCGAGGCTGGAGTGCCATTTTACTATCAAAGCGGAGCTAGTTTTTCTGAAATTTATGTAGGCGTTGGAGCAAAAAAAGTTAGAGAGCTTTTTGCAAATGCTAAGTCAAATGCGCCTTCGATTATATTTATCGATGAAATCGACTCGGTTGGAAAGAGTAGGGGCGATGGAAGAAATGATGAACGAGAAGCTACACTAAATCAGCTTTTAACAGAGATGGATGGTTTTGAGGAAAACAGTGGCGTTATAGTTATCGCAGCAACAAACAAAATCGAGATGATAGATGATGCGCTTCTTCGCCCAGGGCGTTTTGATAGAAGAGTTTTCATATCTTTGCCAAACTATAAAGATAGGATTGAGATTATCAAAATTTATCTTAAAAACAAAAATCATGATGTAGATATCAGCAAACTTTCTCGTTTAAGCGTAGGATTTAGCGGTGCTGGACTTGCCACTTTTGTAAACGAAGCTACGATAAATGCGATAAGCAGAGGCAGCAAAGTAGTCCAAACTATAGACTTTGAGAGTGTTAAAAACAAAGTCTTATTTGGCAAGAGAAAAACTTTGGTGTTAGATGAAGATGAAAAGGAAATTCAAGCCCTTTATCAAGGTGCAAAGGCGCTTAGTGCGTATTGGTTTGAAGTTGGGTTTGATAAGATAAATTTACTTGAAGACGGATTTATAAATGATGATAGAGAGATCGAGTCAAAAACTGTTTTAAAAAATAAGCTTAAAGTTTATCTAAGTGGCTTAGCAGCGCTTAAAATTTATAAAGATGATATGTTTAATAACGCCAAATTTGACATACAAAAATCTCTAAATTTAGCAAACTCTATGATATATGAGTATGGCATGGGCGAGAGTTTTATGCCAAAAAATGATGATGTTTTAAGGCTGCTAGATGAAAACTACGCTGAAGTTAGCGAATTTTTAAAAAGTATGCAAAACTCACTTTTTGCTGTGGCAAAGCACATATTTGTATACGAATCTGTGCATTTTGAGATGGTAAGACAGATAATCCAAGAGCAATACACAAAGGATGAAAATGAAGATTAAAATAGGAATTTTAACACTAAGCGACCGCGCTAGCGAGGGAATCTATGATGATAAATCAGGAGCTAGTATAAAAGAGCTAATGCAAGAGTGGATAAGCAATGAAAAAGAGTATTTTTATGAGGTGATTCCAGATGATTTTGAACTCATTAAGGATAGGTTGATTAAATTTTGCGATGAGTATAAGTGCGATTTGGTGGTAACAACTGGCGGGACTGGACCGGCACTTCGCGATGTTACACCAGAGGCTACTGAGATAGTTTGTGATAAGATGATGCCAGGTTTTGGCGAGGCGATGAGATTAGAAAGCCTAAAATACGTACCAACTGCGCTTTTATCTAGACAGACTGCTGGGATTAGAGGAAGCTCTTTTATCATAAATTTACCTGGCAACCCAAAGGCGATAAGAGAGTGTTTAGAGCCAGTTTTTCCAGCTATCCCATACTGTATAGATTTGATTGGTGGTGGATATATAACAACCGATGAGAGCAAAATGAAGGTTTTTAGACCAAAACATGCGATAAAAAATGTTTAAGTAAGACTGCGCGTTTACATAGCTATTTTTTATAAGATTATGATAAAAATTTTCAAGTTGATTTTAGATGATTTTAGCAAATTCAAAAGTAAAATATAAATTAAAGCTTGTTTTGGATAAGTCGCGCCATTTTGGCTTTTGCATGAAAGTGAGTTTCGATGCGACTTGTTTGGATATAGAAATTTAATGTTTTGAACTTTATAAGCTGGTATTTGGGATAGTCCCTTGAGTTCGCACTCAAAGGCTTTCTTCCTACCAGCCAAAAAATAAAAAATATATTATTAATATAAAATTTTATAACACACCTAGAGCACAAAATTTGTTTTGTTATAAACAAACATGTACCCATAGTTGAGTCTATAACCAATATCTACTGCTTCTATATCCATCAAATCTTTATAAATTTCATATTTTTCGCCTTAGCATCAATGAAATTTCGCCATGTTTTTTACCCAAAAACTAGTGTCGTACTAAGCGTGTTTTCTCTTAAAACTCCAAATTTATTTTCACTAGTTGGGGTAGGGAATATCAGTTTGGACCCTTTAAAATCGATATTTTGGCGAGTTAAAAGCCAGTTTGCCAACGCGGTTGGGATTCCTAATTTTTGCTGTTTTTTTGTTTTTGTTTCGTTTGCGTCGAATTATAAATAATAGTTTCCGAGTTCATCTTTTTTTATTTGTTCTTTTCGTAGTTCCATGGCATTTTGAGAATGCAAAGCAGTGCAAAGCCCCATTATAAGGGCTTCTCGAACAACTATAGAATTTTGATAATTAAATACATAATTAATTAAAAACCTTAAATGTTCTAAATTTTGACTATCTAAATAGCCATAGCCACATGATTTTGGTACTTGGTGGTGGTCGCTCCATTTTTCATCGCTTAACGGATTCAAAACCACTATTTTACGGACTTTTGCGAAACTAAAAACGTCTTGAATTAGATTAAAAATTTCCTTTAAACTTTCAAATTTTCCACTATGAAAAATCCTATCTAATATGCAAATTATTTGTTCGTGCTTTATTTTCTTCACTGGTTTTTCGTGAAGTTCATGAAAATGTTTGAACTGGGAAATTCGTTTTGCTACAGTTTTTGAACTTTTTCCAAAATATTTGTGTTGCAAGTATAATTCAAACACCGATTTTAGTGTGTTTTTACCACCAGTTTCTATATTTTTTGAATACTCATCTCGGGCTTTTTGAGCTTGTGAAAAGCGCATTTTTGGAAATTCGCCTAATTTTTTAAGTTTTGAGCCATTAACCACGTAAAAACTGATATTTAGCTTTTTATTATGCTTTGTTTTTGATATTTTTACTCGTAAATTCTTATCAATGTTTTCAGAATAAGGATTTTTTCGCGAAATCGGCAGTTTAAATTCTGAAAGCACGATATCAGGGGCTGTCTTGAAACCTTTTCTTTGCTTGATTGGGGTTATATTTTTATCCAAAATCATTACTACACTCCTGTTTTTATTTTGTTCTATATGTAGTAATTATAACTGTTGGTGCATTTTAGCTATCAAACTAGACCAAATTTGGTTGGTATAGTTTTTGGTCTAGTTTTTACGCGAATTCAGCTATACCTTAAGTTGATGTTAAGACTAAGCAAAACATCGGTATTGCTGGACTTTTTTAAGTTTTTTATTAGTTAAAGGATTGGATTTTGTTCGATAAAAAGGATATATGGTGCCCGGAGCCGGAATGGCTTCAAGCTTCAAATATGCCTATTTTACGAAGTTCCACACCTTTTACCCCTATATTTTTTAGATAAGGGCAAAAAATTTAAGAAAATCACAAAACAACATAAAAAATAGGATAAAAATTGCGAAAGCTTAAGTTATAAAGTTAAAAAAAACAAGGTAGTTTAAGGTCAAAATCGCCTACAAACTTAAAATGTCATTTTAATATCTAATACTTTCAAATTTTTAAACTTGGACAATGATATCAAATTTTTAATTAAAATGCAAATTCTTTTTAAAGGGGGTGCAGTTTTTTGTTTGCCTTTTTTTGGTGCGAATAAGGATAGCATATCTCGCACACGAGTCAAGGGCGTCGCTTCGCTCGTGGATTGCCGTAAACGGCAACCCTTGACACGCGCACGAGATATACATAATCTCGCACCAGCAAAAAAAGGCAAACAAAAAAAAAGAAAAAACATTCTTTTTCTCTCTAGGGGGGGGGTTATTTATTATTAATATCAAGTGGTTCGTTCTTTTTACTGTCTAGCCCCCATTTTAAGGGGAGGGACAGGCTGTTTTGACTTATCGTCCAAACCCGAAATTTTGAGAATTTTGTTGCAGTTTTAGTTTCTTTTTTCGTTCAATTTCGGTTGCAACTTGGGGTGAATTTAAAATGGCTTTTGAAGAAATCCAGTTAGGAATTAAATCGTAAGTTTGCTCCAACAACTTCAAATCCACATCTTTAGTTTTTAAACTCTCGATTTTATCGGCACAATCGCGATTTAGCTGTTCGAGATGAGCATAGTGTTCGCGTTGGGCGCCAGCTTCCCTCAATTGCTCTCGAACCCCCGCCACGTGGGCTTTTAACGTCATTTTGAGAGCGTGAATTTCACTTAATTTTGCTCGATTTTGCAGTCTTTCGTTTTCGATTTCGAGTTCGGTTGTGGTTGAATTTTGAGGGGTTTGAGTGGCTTTTAACTCCTTGTTTTGGGCTTTTAACTCGCTGTTTTCGTTTAATAAATTCAAAGTTGAAATTTTATACATTGAGTTTTCGGACGCAAGTTTATCGACTTTGGCTTTTAAAATTTCATCGTTTTTATTCGATTTCTCGACTTTTTGGGCTTTGAGGTCGTGGATTTCATCTAAAAGCTCGTTTTTTGCTCGTTTATGCTCTTTTGATGTTCGAGATAACAACGTGCCAATACTCTGAACCAAAGCACCCGCAATAAAAATGGAGTTCCAAAGGCTCGATTTTAGGGCGTGTTCAAGCGCTCCATCTTGCCATTGTTTTTTTGAAAATTCATCTCCAATTTGCAATAAAACGTTACTTTTTATTGCATTTATGTCGGTTATTTTGTCAATAAATTTATCTAATTCTTTATCGCTAAGTGCCAATATATCGACGTTTGAAAGCATTTCGAGTTTTGAATTTAGAGTGTCCGAAATTTTAGCATAAGAACTATAATCCATTTTTTCTTTTTTCATCTCATTAATCGCACTCTTAAAAGTACTCCAAATAGCCGATTTTAGGGCGTTTTGAGCCTTATTTGACGTTATGTTTTCGATTTTTTGTTCGAATTTATCGTGTTTTTCGGTTGCTTCTTCGATTTCTTGCTTTTTGATTTTGTCCTGAATTTCTTGTTTTTTGAGTTTCAACTGCTCGATTTCGGATTTTGTTTGGTCGATTATAACCTTGTAAAGGTCGGCGTTGCCGACGCTACAGCCGTCGGCGAACAGTTTTCGCCATTTTTTATCATTTGCCATAAGTTCAAGTTCTATTTTTTCTAATTCTTCTTTATAATTCTCGTGAGAAATTGCTCGTTTTTGAAGTCGTTTTAACTCATTTTTTAGCTGCTTTATCTCGTTTTCAAGGGGGGCTGTGAGTTGTTTCATAAGTTTGTATTCGCGATGCTCCAACCTCTTATTTTTAGAGCCGATTTCGCCTCTTTCGAGGTTCAGAATTTCGGCAACTTGCGTTTGAATTTCGCTCATTAATTGTCGATTTCTGTAATTTTTTCGAGCCAAGTTTCGCCCATCTTCATCGAGGCAAAAAAAACAGATATGAGCGTGTAAATTTGGGATAAATTTATCCCCCTCCCAATGCCCCTCGTCCCTATGAATCGCCATCTGTATGGGGGTATATCCTAGTTTTTGTTGGATTAAATCTGCTACTTTTTCTACGTCTTTCATCGTGTGATTTTCGCCCAAATTTAGCACACATTCCCAAAAAATGTTTTCATCTTTACCCTGAAATTTTTGGTTGAATTTTTTCTCATAATTTGAAATTGCGGTTTGTTTCAATTCGGTGGCTTTTTTTCTGGCTTCGGTTGCACTCAGGTTACACTCGTTTAGGTGGGTAAATTTTTGAAAAACCGACTTAGCTTGAAAGCCCTCCCTTGCGTTATGCCAAAAGGCGGCGGTAATCATTTGTCGGAAATTTATACTGGATTTTGGTTTACTCATTTTAATTCCTTTTTTTGCCTTTTTATGCCCCTTGTGGGCTAAAAGGCGATTTATCGTACTGCGTCCCGTAGGGCGCTTAGTACGCCCATTAAGCACCCTGTGGGGGCGCGATGGGGTTTGTTTTTGCCCCACAAGGGGGCAAAAAAAACAATTCAGTAGGATTCATCATTTTGGCTGTTTTTTGGCTGAATTTCCGTGATTTTTTGACTAAATTTTAGTGCAATTTCTTCATCTATTTTAGACATTTTAGCCCTGATTTTTCGGGCTTCAGATTCGTGTTTTAATGCTTCATTTTCGAGAGTTGCGAACTTGTTTAGAAGGCGACCTAAATCTTTTGCTTTATAAGTTAAATTTTGCATTTTTGACTCCTTTTTTAATGTAATTTGTATTACTTTTACTTACATTATTATATGATATTTTTTAGTTAAATCCAAACGAAACAAGCAGTAGAAAAGAAAGCTATCAGCGCAGGGCGCTGATAGCCCTTAATGCCTTGCCCTTAATCGCGGTCGCGATTAAGGCTTCTTTTTCTATTGCTAACTATCAACCGTCAAACAAATCTATTTTAGGCGGTTCTTTTTGGGGCTTTTTTATGCTTTTTGGCTCTTCTGGCTGTTGAAAACAGGGTGTAGTTGCAACCATATAAGTTGTCGGTTCTTGCTTTATTTTAGGGGCTTTTTTGACTCTTTTTTGGTTTAGTTTATACTTGTTTTTTAATTCTTCAATTAACTCTTTTATGTCTTCTTTTTTAACTAAATTCTTGGCTTGTTTTTTTAGTTCATTTTTGAATTTACTTAGTTGTAAATTTGTTATTTTTCTTTTAAATTTATAGTTAAAATGATATCTGCCTGTTTTAAATCTCAACTGCATATTTATATTATCAATTTCTCTCTTTCTTGTTTTTTTAGGCGCTGGAACATACGGAACTAAAATCGTTTTATTTAGCACAAACTCTCGATTTTCAGGGGGTTCACTCTTGATTCTTTTTAACTTTCGATTTGCGAGTTGGCGTTTTTTTGCTTCGAATTCTGCTTCAAAAAACTCTTGAAGTTTGTTGCAAATTTGCAACCAACTTGTCGAATTTCCGACGTTATGTGTAACAAAATAGAGCTTTTTCTCGTTTTGCACCCCGAAAATTTTGGCGGTGTTGAAAATTTTTCCATTTTCGGATTTTGAGGTGACTTTTAAAAGATAATCTGGGTTGCAAACATCCCCAACAGCCCCATCCACAGGGTATCTCTGTTTCAATATCTTTAATATTTTTTGCTTTTCGTGAGCATTGCAAAACAAGGTTGCGTGGAGGTGTGGAGTGCCGTCGTAGTGGCGCTCCAAAACATAGGTCGTCCACGTTTTGTATCGCTTCAAGCCCCTTGAAATGGTGCTTTGAAGATGATTTATTATTTTTTTGGCAATTTCTTGATTCGTTAAAATTCGATAATATTGATGGGCTTTGACGCTGTATTTTTTCGTTTCAATGCCGATTTCTTGGGCATTTAAACACAGTGTCATCGCGCTAACTTCGAGATTTTTGCATAGGTTTTTGTTTTCATTAATTTGAATGTATAGGTTATCATTGATTTTTTGTTTAATTTTAGGTTGGACTGTAAATATGCCGTTTTCATCCTCAAACTCCCTGTAGATGGCGTTTTCGAGCCTTCGGTCGAGGTCGAAATTTTGGGTATAAGAGGTGCGTTTTACTGGCTCATTCATAAAAACATCTATGTCGTCTGTTTTTGAAATTTTAAATTTATCCCAAATTTTGACAATTTTGGCGTCCTGTTCTTGTTTTTTTGATTCAAGATACCGAAAATAAGGGGGTTGGCGAGTAGTGTTAGTCATTTTTGCCCCCTTAGACGGTATTCATTTTTATAAATTGCAATTAAGTAAAATTTGGTATAATTTTTTTTACAAGGCCTTTTTGCGAATACACACTTCATACACGTTAAAACAAAAAGGCTTTTCATCGTCATCGTCTAGCCCCCAAAATATCATATCCAGCTATCTTGTTTAAAATTTCTAGCCATTCGGTTAAAATTTTACGAGTTCTATTAATTTCTTGTGATTTATTATAAATTTTTTCAATTTTTCCAACCTCGTGAAACAAAACTTTTTCAACGCCAACATCATCAACCAAGTCCCCATTTTGCGATGTTATCTCGCGATAATAACTACTAAAAATTTTCCGGAAACTGTGAAAAACAAAAGGTCCACCCACAGCGATGTTTTTTTCTTTTATCTCTTTTAAGGAAAGATTAAGGGTGTTTTCGGATAAAATTCCAGTTTTACTTGCAGATGTGGCTGGAAATACTAAGTTTAGCCCCTTAAAATCGATGTTTTGACGATTTAAAAGCCAGTTTGCCAACGCGGTTGGAATTCCTATTTTTTGCTGTTTTTTTGTTTTTGTTTCAACTGCTTCAAAGGACAAATAGTAGTTGCCGTTTTCATCTTTTTTTATTTGTTCTTTTCTCAATTCACGAACATTTTGAGAACGTAAAGCCGTGCAAAGTCCCATTATAAGGGCTTCTCGAACAACTATATTGTGTTTATAATTATAAATTGTGTCAATTACAAATTTAAGATGTGCTAAATTTTGAGGGTCGAGATAGCCGTGTCCGTCGCTTTTTTTAAGTGTATAGTGGTCTTTCCAATTTTCATCTCCTATAGGGTTAGTTTCAATAAATTTGCGAATTTTTGCAAATTTTAAAACATCTCTAATTAAATTAAACAATTCTTTTACAGTATCGTGTTTTTTGTTAGCATACAAGCGGTCAAAAATTTCAATGATTTGTGAGTGCGACAACGATTTTATGGGCTTTTCGTAATAGTTAAAAAAATGCAGCATTTGTGATTTTTTCTTTTTAACTGTTTTGTCACTGTTTTCGGCACATTTGAATTTTAAGTATAGCTCAAATACCGATTTTAGCGACATTTGGGAGCTGTTTTTAGCTTCGGTTTTGATTGAATTTAAGGCTTCTATTGCTTGCTTGAAATTCATATCAGGAAAGCTTCCAAGCACCTTAAAAACCCCATTTTTAGCAAGATAGAAAGTCTTGTTATATTTTTTTGTTTTTTTCTTTAGTTTTTTAATTCGGATTTCAAGGTTTGCGACTGGGCGCTCTTTATAAATTCCATTATAGCCGAGTGGCAACGTAAACTCGGATAATATTCTGTCTGGATGGATATTCCAGCCTGAACGTTCGGTTAGGGGGGTTATTTCATTCATACTTCATACTCCGTTTTTTTAGTTCGTGTATAAGTAATTATATGAATTTTTTTAAGTTGCTCGATTTTTTGCTAAAAAAAGGTATCTTTTTTAAAAAAGTACCTTTTTAAATACCGCTTTTGACTTTTTTTTCGGAAATTCAAGTATATAATCATTGGTTTTGTATAGCTAAGTAAAAACTAAGCAAACCAACGGTATTACTTGAGTTTGTAAAGGTTTTTTTTGTGTTAAAAAGCTGGATAATTACGTGTAATGGTGCCCGGAGCCGGAATCGAACCGGCACGGGGTTGCCCCCGCCAGATTTTGAGTCTGGTGCGTCTACCAATTTCACCACCCGGGCAATGGTTAATAAACTATAATTATACAGTTCTTTTCTTAAAATTTATATAAATTTTAAGAAAACTCAAAATTTACTTAGTAAATTTTGAAAAATATCTCGCAAAAATATCTCGCAAAAATATCTCGCAAAAATATCTCGCAAAAATATCTCGCAAAAATATCTCGCAAAAATATCTCGCAAAAATATCTCGCAAAAATATCTCGCAAAAATATCTCGCAAAAATATCTCGCAAAAATATCTCGCAAAAATATCTCGCAAAAATATCTCGCAAAAATATCTCGCAAAAATATCTCGCAAAAATATCTCGCAAAAATATCTCGCAAAAATATCTCGCAAAAATATCTCGCAAAAATATCTCGCAAAAATATCTCGCAAAAATATCTCGCAAAAATATCTCGCAAAAATATCTCGCAAAAATATCTCGCAAAAATATCTCGCAAAAATATCTAAGTGTAAATTTTAAAACAAATTTTTTCCTAAGCTTTGAGTAGCTGTTTTTTTAAATATTATTAAATTTTATAATTATTTTAACGCGAGCGCATTTTTTCTTATTTACTTTTTGATATCAAAACGCCAGCAAATATAATCAAGAAAATTCCTATAAATGCTATGCCATCTGGAAAAACATCACCTAAAAACCAGCCAAAAAGCATAGAAAAAGGTATGTTTGCATAGCTTACAGGCGCGACGATTCCAGCTTTGCTTACGCCATAACTTTTAGTCATATAAACTTGAGCGATTGTAGCAAAAAAGCCCATTCCTGCGATGTATAATATATCAAATTTAGTTGGCATCACAAAAGGCGAGAGCATAAAATCAAGACTTTGGTTTTGATAAATTTCAGCTAAAAGCATTAAAAAAAGAGGTCCAGCACTTCCAACTATCATAAAAGAAAGCACTATTGAGCGAGTGTCGTAGTATTTCTTAAGCTCTCTAATGCTCGTATAGGCAAGCCCTCCACCAAGCCCACTAAATATACCTAAAAGATCTGTTTTTGAAAAGCCGATGTCTGGTTTAACAAATAAAATAAGCCCAAAAAAACCTACCAAAATTGCCATCCAGCCGATACTTCCGATTCTCTCTTTTAAAAAAATATAAGCAAACATAGCTGTAAATATAGGTGAAGTTTGAGAAAAAATCATAGCATTTGCAAGCGGGATATTTGCTATGTTATAAAAAAATGCAAGCAGAGCCAAAAAGCCGATAAAACCCCGTAAAAAAAGTAAAAATGGCTTTCCGCCAACGCTTTTAAGCGGAGATTTTACAACGCTTATGTAGATTAGCGCTACGCCTATAAGATTTCTAAAAAATACAACTTCAAGCGAGCTTAAATTTTGGCTTAAAAGTTTTGAGAAAACTCCCATTACAGCAAAGCAAAGTGCTGAAATCAGCATATATATAACGCCTATATTTATATTTTTAAACATCGTAAGCTTTTGAGTTAAATTTAAAAAGTCAGTTTATTAAATTTAGTATAAATTTAAAAGAGGCGACGCAAGATACGCCGCCATTAGATTATTTCTTTTTAGCAGGTTTTTTTGCTTTTGCAGAAACTGCATCTTTAAGTTGTTTTCCAACTCTGAATTTGACAACTTTTGTAGCTGGTGATTTATAAGTTTTATTTGTGCCAGGAACTTTGCCTTCTCTAGCTGCTCTTTCAGCGATAGCAAAAGATCCAAAACCGATAAAACTAACTATTTCGCCTTTTACTAAAGATTCGCGGATTGAATCTAAAGTAGCATCAACTACCTTTAGTGTGTCTTTTTTTGATAGTCCAGCTTTTTCAGCAACCAATTGAATGAATTCAGCTTTTTTCATGAAGCATCCTTTAAAATAAGTTTTGTGATACCATTCTACAATACTTTTATAAAAAAAACAATACTTTTTTTTCAAAAAATCCCCTAAAATCAAGCTTTTTTCATAAATTTATATAAATTTAATCGAATTTAAGGACTTTTTTAAAAAATATGAACTTAAATAAAACTTAAATCATAATATAGATAAAACCATCTCTCGTTTGTTTTTTATATTTTTAAGTTCAACTAGCTTTAAATTTTGGAATTCCACCTCTTGAAATTCTTGAAAATTTAAAACATTTTTCTTGGCAATTTCCCTTAAAACAATGCCTCTATAGTGTTTTGCAAAGTGGCTTACAACCTTGCCATTTTTTATAAATTTAAGTGTCAAAAACTCTTTTTTAATGCTATAAAATTTATCATAAAATCCAGCACGCAAGTCTAAAATATCCTCGTGTTCAAGTGCCTCATCGAGCGACTTGCTAAAAGTTTCTTTGTAAAAATTTTCTATCTTTAGTTCGCTAAATTTTTCGCCTTGTTTAAACTTATAATCAGGAAGTGGAGTATCGGCTTTTAAAACTCCATATAAATTTGAAAAAATAAGAACATTTTCATCTATATATTTTTGTGAATTTAAATCCAAAGAGCGGTAATCAAGCGCTTTATAAGCTACGCCGTCGTATCTTAAAACAGCTTTTATGCCTAAATTTGACTTAAAGCTTTTTTTATAGTACTCCACGCTTTTTTCATCTTTTGTGCCAAAAAGTTTGCTAAGCTCTTCAAAAGATGCGCTTAATATGAAGTTTTCATAAGCGTTTAAAACAAATTCTCGTTTTTCTTTTAAAGATGGAAATATAAAATTATCTAAACTAAATTTAGCACTTGCGCTAACTTGGGATTTCATCTCGCTTGGCGAAAAAAGAATTTTCATAATCTGCCTTGTAGTTTTGAAATAAAATGTGTAAAAAGAGTGGTGCGCCCTAGAGAATTCGAATCTCTGACCTTTTGAACCGCAATCAAATGCTCTATCCAGCTGAGCTAAGGGCGCATAAATTTAAAAGAAACGAAATTGTACTAAAATTTAACTTAAAATTAGCAAAAGCACTAAAATTTAATAAAAAGATGACAAATTTAAGGTTTCGTAAATAAATTTATACTAATATAGCAAAACTATTATCTTACATAAAGGTGTTTAAGTGATACATAAAATTCTTATAGCAAATCGCGGCGAGATTGCGGTTAGGGTCATTAGAGCGTGCAGAGACTTGCACTTAAAAAGCGTGGCTATCTACACAAAACCAGATAAAGCTTCTCTTCATGTGCGTATAGCAGATGAAGCTTACGAGATAGGCGAACACCCAATGCACGGCTATCTTGATGCAAAACGCATAGTAGAAGTTGCTAAACACTGTGGAGCGGATGCGATTCATCCAGGATATGGTTTTTTAAGTGAAAACTATGAATTTGCCAAAGAGGTTGAAGATGCAGGGCTGATTTTCATAGGGCCAAAAGCCGATGTTATAAGAAAAATGGGTAACAAAAACATCGCTCGTTATCTTATGCGTAAAAATGGTATCCCAGTTGTTCCAGGAACTGAAACATTAAACAACGAAACACTAGAAACGATAAAAAGATACGCTAGCCAAATAGGCTATCCAGTTATCTTAAAAGCAAGCGGTGGTGGCGGCGGACGTGGAATTCGTGAAGTGCATAAAGAGGCTGATTTAGAGGGGCTTTTAGATGACTGTAAACGTGAAGCTAAAGCGTTTTTTAACAACGATGAAGTCTTTATGGAAAAACTTATCTTAAACCCAAGACACATCGAGTTTCAAATTTTAGGTGATAACTATGGAAATATCATACATCTGCTTGAGCGCGACTGCTCGATTCAAAGAAGACATCAAAAAATCATCGAAATAGCACCAAGTCCAACGATGAGTGAAAACTTACGTAAAACTATGGGCGTAACAGCGGTTGCTGCGGCAAAAGCGGTAAACTACACAAGTGTTGGAACGGTTGAGTTTTTACTAGATGATTATAATAATTTTTATTTTATGGAGATGAATACAAGAATTCAAGTCGAGCATGGAGTAACTGAAGAGATAACTGGAATTGATTTGATAGTGCGTCAAATTCGAATTGCAGCGGGCGAGATACTAGATATCGAGCAAAGTGATATAAAATCTCAAGGTTTTGCTATAGAAGCTCGTATAGTTGCAGAAGACGCGGCTAAAAACTTTACGCCAGCCCTTGGCAAGGTTACAGGATATTATCCAGCTTTAGGACCTTCAGTCAGGGTTGATAGTCACTTGTATAAAGACTACAACATACCTCCATTTTACGACTCGCTTTTAGCAAAGCTTATGGTTAGATCTACAAGCTATGATCTAGCGGTAAATAAGTTAGAAAGAGCGCTAGAAGAGTTTGCTATTGAAGGCATTTGCACGACGATACCGTTTCTTTTAGCTATTAGTAGAAGCCGTGAGTTTAGAAGAGGATTTTTTGATACATCTTATACCGATAGGCACTTGCCATATCTTAGAGAAGAGATGAAAAAATATAAAGATAAAGCTAATAAATTTAGCCAAGAAGATGACTTAAAAGCCGTTGTTATCGAGGCTATAAAGAGATTAAAAGAGGATAGGGCGAAAAATGAATGATTTTTTTGACAGCTTAAAAGATATCAAAAAAGATATGATAAAAGAGCAAAAAAAAGATGAGCCAAAACAAGTTAAAAAGACAAATCCAAACAGAGATGAGTTTAAAGATATATTTAAAGATGATGAATTTGATGTGGAAAAAGAGAGTGTAAAAGCTCGCCAAAAAAGGCTGCAAGATGAATTTAGCGAGTATGTAAAGCACACAAATATCAAAAAGATATGATGAACTTGATACCATTTTGCACTCTTGATACGACTTGCCCATATTTACCAGATAGAAAGAGTAGAACGGAGTATATCTACATCGAAGGATGTAACTTCGAGCTTAACTCAAAGCTGGTTAGATATGGGTTTAGGCGTTTTGGAAGATACTTTCAAAAACCAGTGTGTCAAGGGTGCGATAAGTGCGTAAGCGTGCGCGTAGATAGCTTTTCTTTTTTACCATCAAAAAGCCAAAGAAGAGTCATAAGAAAAAACGAAAACACACGCTGGTACTACTCTAGACCGCTTGTAGATGATGAGCATGTGGAGTTGTTTAAAAAATACCATAGGCATATGTATCATAAAAGGGACTGGAAATACTATGATATGGATCTTAAGAAATACTATGATTTATATGTTTTAGGGTATGGAAATTTTGGCAAGGAAATTTCATACTATAATGAAGCAGGCGAGCTTATATGCGTGGATTTAATCGACATACTTGAAGACGGTATCAGTTCGATTTACTGCTACTACGACCCGGAATACTCACACTTAAGTTTAGGTAAATTTTCTCTTTTAAAAGAGATAGAATTTATTAGAAAATCAGAACTAAGATGGGTTTATCTAGGCTATCATGTAGATGGTTGCCAAAGTTTAGAGTATAAAAAGGACTATCAACCGCAAGAAATTTTAACCGAATATGTTGGGTTTGATAAAGATGCGATTTGGAAGTAGGTGTGATAAATTAGTAAAATTGGGTATAAAAAATACCTAAAAGCTTTGATTTAAAATATATTCAAAGAAAACTAAGATAAAATATAATTTATGAAATTTAAAAAGGCTTATAAATGTTAAAAAACAAAACCATAGCTATAGTTGGGTTAGGATATGTAGGGCTTCCTCTTTTGCATGCATTTGCTAAAAAGTACAAAAATGTTATCGGTTATGATATAAACCAAACGCGAATAGATGAGCTAAAAAGTGGTTATGATAGAACTTTAGAATTAGATGATAAGAAAATAGATGAAATAAAAGACAACGTTCTTTACACAACTGATATAAAAGAGCTTAAAAGAGCGAACATCTATATAGTTACAGTTCCAACTCCAATAGATGATAAAAATAAGCCAGATTTAACACCTCTTATAATGTCTAGTAGGAGCATAGGTACAGTGCTTGATAAAGGCGATATAGTGATATATGAAAGCACTGTTTACCCTGGCGTTACGGAAGATGTTTGTGTGCCAGAACTAGAAAAAAGCTCAAATTTAAAGTTTAATAAAGACTTTTTTTGTGGATATTCGCCAGAACGTATAAATCCAGGAGATAAAGAACACACTGTAAGTAAAATTTTAAAAGTTACAAGCGGTAGTACGCCAGAAATCGCAGATGTCGTAGATGAACTTTATAAAAGTATTATAACTGCTGGTACTTTTAGAGCAAGCAGCATAAAAGTAGCAGAAGCTAGTAAAGTTATAGAAAACACGCAAAGAGACGTGCTTATAGCTCTTACAAATGAATTAGCGCTTATCTTTAACATGATGGGAATAGATACAAATGAAGTTATAGAAGCAGCTGGAACTAAGTGGAATTTTATAAAGTTAAAACCTGGGCTTGTAGGAGGACACTGTATAGGCGTAGATCCATACTATCTAACTTACCGCGCAGAAGAGCTTGGATATAAGCCAAATTTGATACTAAATGCAAGGCAGATAAACAACTCTATGGCAAAATATATAGCTGAGCAAACTATACGAACATTAATCGATAAAGATAAAAAAGTCAAAGGTTCAAATATCTTAGTTTTGGGTGTAACTTTTAAAGAAAATTGTACTGATTTGCGCAATACAAAGGTTGTTGATATCATAGAAGAGCTAAAAAGTTATGGCATAAATGTGGATGTGTATGATCCTTGGGTTGATCCAAAGGAAGAGAAGAAAAAATATAAACATGGTATTATAGAGAATCCTTTCAAAAAAGATAAAAAGTATGATGCTGCTATTTTAGCTGTTGCGCATGATGAATTTAAAAAACTAACTCAAAAAGATTATGAGAATGTTTTGGATAATGATATGATAATAATCGATGTAAAAGGCATAGCGCCAAATCCAACTTGGAAGCTGTAAATTAAATACATGGTTAAACTAGATTATAGTAAAATATAGAAATTTTATATGAAGAAAGAGCTATGATAGAACAAATTTTTCGCGAGTATGACATAAGAGGGCTTTTTGGTAAAGAGTTGGATGAAAGAAGTGTTAAAGCTATCGGATTAGCGCTTGGTGAGCATATAGCAAAATTTGGGCTAAAGAGCGTTAGTGTTGGATACGATGCAAGGCTGAGCGCAAATGAGCTTTTTACTTGGCTTAGCAGTGGCTTAAATTTAGCTGGGCTTAATGTATATGATATCGGCATGGCGCCGACTCCAGTTGGCTACTTTAGCGTATTTACTTATAAATTTGATGCAAATATCATGATAACAGGATCGCACAACCCAAAAGAATATAATGGTTTTAAAATCACCATAGGAACTGATAGTTTCTTTGGCGAGGATTTAAAAGCGCTTGGCAAAAAAGTGGCAAATTTGATGGATTGCAACGTAGAAATTCCTACAAATTCAGCTTGTGAAAAATATGATATTTTAAGCAATTATATAGAATTTTTCAAAAAGGAATTTGCTCATTTAAATGGCTATAATCTACCTTTTGTAATCGACTGTGCTAACGGTGCGGCGGGTATCACTGTGAGTAAAATTTGCAAAGAGTTAAATTTAAATGCAAAGATTTTATATCCAAATCCTGATGGAAATTTTCCAAACCACCATCCAGATCCATCTGAAGAGAAAAATTTAGTTGATTTGAAACATCAAATGAGTGAAAACAGGCTAAATTTAGGTTTTGGGTTTGATGGAGATGCAGATAGAATAGCGGTTTTAACTTCAAAAAGAAACATCAAAGGCGATGAGCTTGCCTGCCTTTTAGCGTTAAATATGACAAATCCACGAATTTTAGGCGAGGTAAAATGCTCTCAAGTGATGTACGATGAGATAGATAAAATCGGCAAAAGCTTCATGGGAAAAACTGGACATAGCAACATCAAAAAGGCGATGAAAGAGCTTGATATCGACCTTGCGGCTGAAGTGAGCGGGCATATATTTTTCAAAGAACGCTACTTTGGCTTTGATGATGCGGTTTATGCGATGATGAGAGTGCTTGAGCTTGTAAAACTCGGCTTTGACTTAGATGCTGAACTTGATAAGCTTCCTAAACTTTATAGCACTGATGAGATTAAAATCCACACTAGCGAAGAGATGAAATTTAAGATAATTGCGGCTTTAAAAAGCGAGATTATAAATGGCATAGATGGACTGCCGCCGATTCGAGATATCATCGATATAGACGGACTTAGAGTTAGGTTTGATGATGGTTGGGCGCTTGTTAGAGCGAGTAACACAACACCTGTTTTAGTAACTAGGTTTGAAGCTAGGAGCAATGAGTTTTTAAAGCTTTTACAAGATAGGTTTATGAAATTTGTGGATAATGTGAGAGAAAGAATTTGAAAAACGAACGCAAAAGTGGTGTAATATTATCATATGTTAATATTTTTTTAAATTTAATTGTTACGCTTTTTTACACTCCTTTTGTTTTGAGGATTTTAGGACAGAGTGAATTTGGACTTTTTTCTTTAGCTATGAGTATAATTGGCTATCTTGTTATACTTGATTTTGGTCTTGGAAATGCTATCATAGTTTTTACTTCTAAATACCGTGCTAGAGCGGAGTTTGATACTGAAAAAACACTTCATGGGACTGTTTTTACTATTTATATTATTATGAGTGTTTTTGCTATTTTAGCTGGGGTAACATTTTCGCTAAAAGTGGAGTATTTTTTTGGTAAATCTATGAGTATTGAAGAGCTAAATACAATTCGAATTTTGTTTTTAATACTCACTTTAAATATAGCAATAACTCTACCTATGAATATATACACAGCAATTTTAAATGCCTATGAAAAGTTTACTTTTTTAAAGGTTATTACTATTATACGAACACTTCTTATGCCTATAGTTATTTTGCCGCTACTTTTTTTAGGCTATAAATCTATAGTAATGGTAGCTTCAATAACAATTATTAATTTTATTTGTTTAGGACTAAATTTTTGGTATTATCGCAAAAATATTGGTTCTAAAATCAGTATCTTTAACTTTAAATTTGATATGTTAAAAATCGTTTGTTCATACTCTTTTTTTATATTTTTAACCATGGTTGTTGATCAGATAAATTGGCAAGCTGGAAATTTTATAATAGGTTCTTTTTTGGGCACGAAAGATGTAGCTATTTTTTCTATAGCTGTACTTATCAATACTTCTTTTATGATACTTTCAACCGCAGTTAGTGGAGTTATGCTACCAAAAATCTCAACTATGGTTTCGCAAGGAGTTTCAAATTCTATCCTAACAGATGAGATGATAAAGATAGGTCGATTGCAAAATTATATTATATTTTTTATATTAAGTACTTTTTTTATATTTGGGAGAGAATTTATTATCTTATGGGCTGGTAAAAGCTATGAAATGGCATATTTGACTACTATGATTATGATGATACCGCTTGCTATACCACTTATTCAAAATTTAGGTCTTAGTATACTTCAAGCTAAAAACAGATTTAAATTTAAGGCTATAACTACTTTAGTAGGGGCAATTTTTAATATCATCATAAGTATTATCTTGGTTCCAAAAATAGGAATAATAGGAGCTGCTTTGGGAACATGTTTCAATCTTTTTATTATAAATGGTATTATTATAAATATTTTTTATCATAAAAAAATTGGCTTAGATATGTATAAATTCTGGCTTAGTATTATAAGAATAATACTTCCTTTGGTGGTATTGGCTTTTATAATTTTTTGTTTATATACTAGTTATAAGACTTATAGCATTTTACATTTTATATCATTTACATTGCTATATGGATTATGCTACTTTACAGTTAGCTATAAATTTTGTATGAATGATTATGAAAAAGCTATTTTAAATTCTGCTTTTGTTAAAATAGGTGTTAAATTTAAGGGTGATAAATGAAACCAAATGTTATAGAAGCAGTAGTTAAAAAAGATAGATGTATAGGTTGTGGCGCTTGTGCTGGTCTATGTCCAGCATCTGTCTTGAAGATGAAATTTAACAGTAGTGGTATCTATGAACCTATGGAAATTCCGGGCTGTCTTGAAAAGTGTAAAATTTGTCTTGATGCTTGCCCATTTTTTGATAAAGAACTGGAAGAAAAAAATATATCACAAGAGTTATATGGTGATAATCCAAAAAACTTCAAAGAACTTGGAAATTTTATAAACACATATTCATTTTGCTTAAAAGAAAATAATGAAAGAATAAAAAGCGCAAGCGGTGGGGCGGGGTATTATATATTATCACAACTTTTATCTAAAGACGAAGTTGATAAAATAATAGCGGTTGAGCCGAACGAAGATCCTGAATATCTTTTTAAATTTGCTGTTTTTTCTAACAAAGAAGAGCTTAAAAACTCAAGGAGTTCAGCTTACTATCCTGTAACCATGGAAGAAGTTATAAAGTTTGTATTAAAAAACAATCATAGATATGCCATAGTGACTTTACCTTGTTTTGCTAAGGCATTGAGATTCGCACAAAAAACAAACTATAAATTAAGAAATAGGGTTAAATACATAATCGGCTTAGTATGTGGACAAATCAAAACTAAGCATTTTGCACAGACTCTAGGAAATTTGAGCTTTAAAGATGAAAAGGCTTTAAAAAAGGTAGATTTTCGCTTTAAAGTAGAAAATAGACCAAGCTCAAATTTTGCTTTTAAATTTACGTCTACCGACGACTGGTCGTCTACCGACGACAGAAAAACATCACCAAGTTTATTTTGGGGAAGTAGAGCGTTTACGCCTTTTGCCTGTAATAACTGTAATGATACTTTTGCGCTGTGCTGTGATGCTGTGCTAATGGATGCGTGGTTGCCTGAGTTTACTAAAGACTGGAGAGGGCATTCTTTGGTGATTACACGAGAGAAGACAATAGATGAAATATTTAAAAACAGTAGTGAAATTTGCGAAGTTTATGACTATAAAAGAGTTTATTTATCACAAAAACAAGTAGTAGAAAATAAACAAATGTTTTATTATAAAAAAGCTCATTTTTATGAAAAAAGACTATATGAAGCTAAGTTAAAAGTGCAAGAAAAAAGTAATAAAGATAAAGAAAAAATTCTATACACGATAGAAGAGTATGCAAAAGAGTTAAAAAGATACCAACTTTTTACATTGCCATACCGAGCCACAAGAAAAATATATAGAATAATTAGGAGTAAAATTTGAAGATAGCTGTTTTAACATTTCCTCTTCTTAACAATTATGGTGGAATCTTGCAAGCTTTTGCTATGATGAAAATGCTTAAAAATCTAGGACATGAGCCAATGCTTGTAAATTTAAAATTAAGAATAGATATAAAATTTAAAATAAAATATTTTATAAAAAGATATTTACTATGCTGTTTTAAAAAATATAGAAATCCGGTTGATTTTGCTCAAAATAAAAATATAAAAAAATTTATAAAAAATAATATTAATCCAAAAACAAAAAAAATTTATAATATTGATGAGCTATATGCATTATTCAATGAAAATAATTTTAATGCGTGTATTGTTGGTAGTGATCAAGTGTTTGCATTAATGGGAATTTATAATTTTACGGGTATATATAGCTTGTACTTCTTGCATGATAATATTATTAGAATAGCTTATGCTGCTTCTTTTGGCGGCGATACATATAGAGGAGATAAAACAAAAATTGATTTTTATAGTAAAAATCTAAAAAAATTTGAATTAATCTCTGTAAGAGAAAAAAGTGGAGTTGAAATTTGCAATAAAATTTTTGGTGTTGAGGCAACGCATGTATTAGACCCAACTATGATGATAAATAAAAACAATTATATAAAGCTTTTTAGGTACATTAAAGAAAGTAAAAGTGAGGGTAAAATTTTGGCCTATATATTAGATAAAAATGGTGTAAAAGATAATACTATAAAAAATATATCAAAAAATAAAAATTTATGTATATATGAGATAAATGATGGAAAAAGTACTGATAATACAGTATCTATAGAAGGATGGATTAAAGCTATATATGATGCAGAAATTGTTATAACAGATTCATTTCATGGATGCGTATTTTCGATAATTTTTAATAAACAATTTTATTGCTTTATAAATGAAGAGCGTGGAGCGGATAGATTTTATTCGCTTTTAGATATATTTAACTTAAGAAATAGAATAATTGACAATAGCACGAATTTTAATAATAATATAAATTACAATAATATAAATAAATTACTTCTAGATTTTATTGAAAAATCTAGAAGTATATTGAAGAAAAGTATATAAATTATGAAAATGGATATATCGTGAAAATTAACAAATATAAAAATTATATTTATTTTTTATTTTTATTATCACCTTTTGTAGATTCGTTATCTGGATATTTAATATTGAATAATTATTTGTCTGAAGGTTCTTTAGCTACACCATCTCAGATTTATCGAGCGCTCGTATCAATCTTTTCTTTTTTGATAATATTACATAGTAAAAAATATTTTCTTTATTTATTATTATTTTCTTTATATTTTTTATTATTAGAGACATTTATTTTTTTATTACACGGGTCAATATATACCTATTTGATTGGTTTAATTTATTCTTATAAAATTATTTATCTATTCCTTCTATTTTTTTCAATATATGTTTTATTAATAAAAAAATATATTAATTATAGTTTTTTATTAATAAATATCAATATTTGTATTGCTTTAACTTCTATAATATTAATAACATCTTTTGTTTTCAATATAGGATTTCCCACATATATAGATGGAGCTTTTGGCACAAAAGGATTTTTTGCAGCCGGGAATGGATTAGGGATTTACCTCGGTATAGGACTGCTTATATCGATATTTTATTATTCTAATACTAAAAACAAATATTTATTTTTAGTATGCATTTTAAATATATGTGCTTTATCTTTAATAGGAACGAAAACTACATTTTTATTTTTAACAGCTGGACTTGTATTTTTATGCTTTTATTTTGACAATAAACTTTTATCTGTAATATTATCAATAATTATAATAATTTGTTTATTTGTTTTTAAAGACAGTATCGCGTCGTTATTATCAAAAATGTTTGATGTTGTATTGTTTAGATTCAATAATAGTGGATCTTTTTCCCATTTTCTACTGAGTTCGAGAGATAGTTATCTTATAGAAGCTTTCAAACATGTTAATTATGATGGCATGTATATAATACGTATATTTTTCGGTTTAGGTGCATATTACTCGTTTAGAAATTTCGATGATTATACTATTGGTATTGATATTTTAGAATCTGATGTTTCTGATATATTTTTCATGTACGGCATCAATATATTAGTTATATATTTATTTATAATGTGTTTTATTGTTAAATTTTTTATAATTAAAAAACAGTATTTATTAATGTTTGCATCAATCATGTTATTTGGACACTCTATCTTAGCTGGGCATGTGTTGTTTAATGGTATGTCTGGAATAATGATTCCACTGATTGTGATAATTGGAATATTTAGTAATAATACTAGAAAAAGGCTTAGTTTATGAAAAAAATAGTTTTTATACATATTTTAAATGATAGAAGTGGTAGCCCAAAAATTTTATCTCAGATTATTGATGTTTGCAACAAGAATGGCTATTTAACTGAGCTATTTACAAATACTCAAGAAGGAGGATTTCTAGACAATAAAGCTAAAGTATACAAACATATATTTTATAAAAGAAGTAATTTTAGAATTCTAACATTATTCTATTATATTCTATCTCAAATTATACTTTTTTTCAAATGCTTAAAATATAAAAATCAGGATGTAGTTTTTTATATTAATACAATGCTACCATTTGGTGCTGCTTTATCCGGTAGATTAATCAATAAAGAAATAATATATCATATACATGAAACTAGCCTAAAGCCAAAATTATTAAAATTATTTTTAAGATTTATTATAAAAAAAACAGCAAATAAAATTATTTTTGTGACAGAATATTTGAAGAATATTGAAAATTTTCAAAATAAAAATCAAAAAGTTATATATAACGCTATTCCTAAAATCAAATATACCTTAAACAATAAAATAAAAAAAAATAAATTTATAATATTGCTAATTTGCTCTTTGAAGACTTTTAAAGGAATACATGAATTTATAAAAATATCAGAAAATATGCTTGATGTTAAAGAAATAGAATTCCAACTTATTCTAAATGCCAACGAGAAAGAAATAAATGATTTTTTTTCAAAATGTATACTGCCAAATAATATTACTATTTTCTCTAGGCAAGATGATTTAAAAGAGTTTTATAAAAGCGGAAGTTTATTGTTAAATTTATCTCGTCCAGATGAATGTATAGAAACCTTTGGTCTTACTATTCTAGAGGGCATGTCATACGGACTTCCAGCAATAGTACCAAATATTGGCGGACCGCTTGAAATAATAAAAGACAATGTAAATGGTTATGCTATATCTTGTTATGAAATCGCTAAAATATCAAAGAAGATAAGATATTTATTTGAGAATAAAGAGGAGTATCTAAAAATGTCTTTTAATGCATTGAGTACAGTGAAAGATTTTAGCATAGAGATATTTGATAAGGAAATTTTAAATATTTTAATGGATGGTGAAATATGAAACATATTAGTGTAATAGGAATAGCTGGACTACCGGCTAAATATGGAGGTTTTGAAACTTTGGTTGAAAATTTAACAAAATATTTATCTTATAAACATAATATAACTGTTTTTTGTAGTAGTAAGATATATAGCGAAAAAATTAAAAAATATAATAATGTTAATCTTAAATATATAAGTTTAAAACCAAATGGAGTTCAGAGTATATTTTATGATATAATTTCTATTTTTTATTCATTAAAATTTGCTGACACTCTACTTATTCTTGGAGTATCTGGAGCTGTTATATTGCCTTTTATAAAAATTTTTTCTAGAAAAAAAATTATTGTTAATATCGATGGATTAGAGTGGAAAAGAGACAAATGGGGTGTTTTTTCTAAGTTATTTTTAAAATTTTCAGAAAAAATAGCAGTCAAATATTCGGATGTTGTTATAGCAGATAATAAAAGCATACAAGAATATGTATTTAATGAATATAAAAAAAAATCTACTTTAATAGCTTATGGTGGAGATCATGCAAAAAAAGAAATAGTTACTGATTGCTTAAAGGATAGATATCAGTTTTTAAATAAAAAATATGCTTTTAATGTTTGCAGAATAGAGCCTGAGAATAATATCGATATGATGTTGGAAGCATTTACTGAATATGGAAAAATGAATTTTATAATAATTGGCAATTGGGTAAATAGTGTCTATGGTAATAAGCTTCGAGAAAAATATTCAAATGTAAAAAATATATTTTTATTGGATCCTATATATGATCAAAATGTATTAAATCAAATAAGGTCTAATTGTTATATTTACATTCATGGGCATAGTGCTGGTGGAACAAACCCTTCATTGGTTGAAGCTATGCATTTAGGGTTGCCTATTTTTTCATATTCAGCAGAGTATAATAAAAATACAACTATGAATAAGGCTTTGTATTTTAGCAACAAAGAAGAATTAATAGATTTATTACTTACCGTAAGTGATAAATATATTAAAAGCATTGCTATTAATATGAAGCTAATAGCCAATGATGAATATAATTGGGAACAAATTTCTACTAAATATTCAAATTTATTTTAATTACAAGGATTTTATTATGAAAGGTATAATTTTAGCAGGTGGAAGCGGAACTAGGCTTTATCCTATAACAAAAGGTGTTAGCAAACAACTTATTCCTATATATGATAAGCCGATGATTTATTATCCGCTTTCTGTCTTGATGTTAGCAGGGATTAAAGAAATTTTGATTATATCAACACCGACTGATTTGCCTAGATTTATGGATTTACTGGGTGATGGTAGTGATTTGGGTATAAAATTTGAATATTGTGTTCAACCATCTCCAGATGGGTTAGCGCAAGCTTTTATATTAGGTGAGAAATTTTTAGCTGGTGATGATGCTTGTTTGATTTTGGGTGATAATATATTTTATGGACATGGTCTTACGCAGCTTTTAGCTCAAAGCGTTAAAAATGTACAAAATGAGTCAAAAGCAACAGTTTTTGGATATTATGTTAGAGACCCAGAAAGATATGGAGTAGCAGAATTTAATCAAAATGGCGATGTTGTTAGCATAGAGGAAAAGCCAGCTGATCCAAAAAGTAATTATGCTGTTGTTGGGTTGTATTTTTACCCAAAAGATGTAGTTATAAAAGCAAAAGATGTAAAACCAAGTGCTAGAGGCGAGCTAGAAATCACAACACTTAATGAAATGTATCTTAAAGAACAAAGACTTAAAGTTGAGCTTATGGGTCGTGGATATGCTTGGCTTGACACTGGTACTCATGAAAGTCTTCTTGAAGCAAGTCAGTTTATACAAACTATAGAAAATAGGCAGAGCTTAAAAGTAGCTTGTATTGAAGAGATGGCCTATGAAATGGGTTATATAAGCAAAGAAAAACTTTTTGAACTAGCAGAATCGTTAAAGAAAAATCAATATGGACAATATATTATAAATAGATTAGAGAGATAAAAATAATATGAAATTTACAAGAACAAAAATTTCAGATGTAGTGGTAGTCGAACCAGTTGTTCATGGTGATGAAAGAGGATATTTTGTTGAAACTTTTAGAGAGGATAAACTTTTTAATTTTTTAGGTTACAAAATAAAATTTTGCCAAGACAACGAATCAAAAAGCTCAGTAGGTGTTCTTAGAGGACTTCATTATCAGCTTCATCCAGCTGCGCAAACAAAATTAGTTAGAGTTATCAAAGGCAGAGTGCTTGATGTAGCTGTTGATATAAGAAAAAATTCACCTACTTTTGGGCAGTACATCGCAGTTGAGCTTTCTAGCGAAAATAAAAAGCAGCTTTTAATTCCGCGTGGCTTTGCCCATGGTTTTTTAGTGCTTGAGGATAATACTGTGTTTGCATATAAAGTGGATAACTATTATAGTTTAGAAAATGATAGAGGAATTTCTTTTAGTGACAAAACCATAGGTATTGATTGGGGGATTGATTTTAATAAAATTATTCTTTCAGATAAAGACTTAAAGCAGCCGCTTTTAAAAGATATGCAAGATTTGTTTGAATATGGAGTTGATTATTATGTATAAGTTTAATATCTTAGTAACGGGCGCTAATGGACAAGTAGGAAATGAAATTCAAGAACTTTCTGCTTATTATGTTTATAAATTTTACTTTGCCAGCAAGGATGAATTAGATATCACTAAACTTGATGATATAAAAAATTATATAAGAGATAAAAACATAAATGTTATTATAAATTGTGCTGCCTACACAGCGGTAGATAAAGCCGAAGAGGAAGTTGAGCTTGCTTTTGATATAAATAAAAATGGCGTTAAAAATTTAGCCATAATATCAAAAGAAAAAAATATTAAGCTTGTTCATATATCAACGGATTATGTCTTTGATGGTAAAAATTTTAAGCCGTATTTAGAAGATGACAAAATATCTCCTAGGAATATTTATGGCAAAAGCAAATTAGATGGTGAAAATGAGATATTAGATATAAATCCAAAAAGCTCTATTATTATAAGGACATCTTGGGTCTATGGGTATTACGGCAAAAATTTTATAAAAACAATGCTAAGACTTGGTAAAGAACGAAATAACTTGGCTGTTGTCTTTGATCAAATAGGCACACCAACTTATGCTAAAGACTTGGCTAAGGTTATACTTGATATTATTCCTTTTATAAAAAATGAAAATGTGAATATTTATAATTATTCAAATGAAGGCGTGGTTTCATGGTATGATTTTGCAAAAGAGATTATACATATGACAAAGCTAGTTTGTGACATTTCCCCGGTAGAGACAAAAGAATATTTAACACCTGCTATAAGACCGCATTTCTCGGTATTAAATAAAGCAAAAATAAAAAAAGAGTTTGGGATAAAAATCCCATATTGGAAAGATTCATTGAGAGATTGCTTGGAAAGACTAGGAGAAAAAAGATAATGAAAACCATACTGGTTACAGGTTGTGCTGGGTTTATAGGAAGCAACTTTGTTCCGTATTTTTTAGAAAAATATAAAGATTATAAAATAATAAATTTAGACCTCTTAACTTACGCTGGAAATTTGGATAACTTAAAAGAAGTTAAAAGCGATGAAAGATATAAATTTCTAAAAGGTGATATTTGCAACAGAAGTTTTGTAGAAAGCATCTTTCAAATTTATGACATACAAGGCGTGATACATTTCGCAGCAGAATCTCATGTAGATAATTCTATAAAAAACCCAGATGTATTTGTCAAAACAAATGTCAATGGAACTTTTACGCTTTTGGATGTGGCGTATAAATTTTGGATGCAAAAGCCATTTACTTATAAAGATGAATTTAAAAATGCAAGGTTTCATCATATATCTACAGATGAAGTTTATGGAACTTTGGGTGAGAGTGGGCTTTTTACTGAAACAACACCTTACGCGCCAAATTCGCCATATTCTGCAAGTAAGGCTAGCTCTGATATGATAGTAAGAAGTTACCATCATACTTATGGTTTAAACACTGTGATAACAAATTGTTCTAACAACTACGGACCAAAACAACATGATGAAAAACTCATCCCAACCATCATCAGAAATGCATTGCAAGGTAAGCCCATACCTATATATGGAGATGGTAAAAACATCCGTGATTGGCTTTATGTGCTAGATCACTGTAAGGGCATAGATTTAGTCTACCATAATGGTAAAAATGGTGAAGTTTATAACATAGGTGGCAGAAACGAAAGAACAAATTTACAAATAGTTAATGCAATTTGCCAAATTTTAGATGAGAAATTTCCGACTTCTAAAAATGGCTTAAACATAAAAAGTTATAAAGAGCTTTTAAGCTTTGTTGAAGACAGAGCAGGACATGATAAAAGATATGCTATTGATGCAACAAAAATCGAAAACGAACTTGGCTGGAAAGCTGATGAAAACTTTGATAGCGGGATAATTAAGACAGTTGAATGGTATCTGGAAAAATATGGAGCAAAATATGTTTTTTAAAATATTTTGGATTTTAAGGGGTATTATTTATAGGCCGTTTTTTGGTAAATTTAAACTTCCTTCATATATAGGAAAACCTGTTTTTATAGGAAATTTTAAGAGAATTTTTATAGGAAAAAGAGTTAGAATTTTTCCTGGAGCTAGGATAGAAGTAATCGGCGATAACGCTTCTATAACGTTTGAAGAAAATATCTCGGTTGGTCAAAATTTGCATATTACTTCTGGAGCTAATTTAATAATTGGTAAAAATACAACTATAGCAGAAGGAGTAATGATTACAGATATTGATCATGATTATAAAGATATTAATAGACATATATTGGAGCAAAAATATATTTTAAAAGAGACAAAAATAGGTGAAAATTGTTTCATAGGATATGGCACTGTCATTCAAGCTGGGACAATTTTAGGCAGGCAATGTATAGTAGGAGCAAACGCTGTTGTGAGAGGACATTTTCCAGATTACTCTGTTATAGTTGGAATTCCAGCCAGAATCATAAAAAGATATGATGAAGAAAGTAAAATTTGGAGAAAAACAGATAAAAAAGGGAAATTTATAGATGAAAGATGATGGTAAATTTGCAGATAAATCTATACTTTTTTATCTCCAAAGTTTTTTGGTTATGAAGTTGAGATAAAGAATGAGCTTGAGCAACTTTTTAAAAATGTTTATTTGTATGATGAAAGACCAAAAAATGACTTTTTTACTAAAGTTTTTATACGACTTGGCATCAAAGTTTTTATTAAAAATAAAATTAATATTTATTATAACAATATCCTAGAAAATTCGCTAAAACTAGACTATGTTTTTATTATAAGTCCAGAGTCTATAACGGTTGAAATCATAAATAAATTTAAAGATAAAAATCCAAATTTAAAAATAATTATTTATATGTGGGACTCTATAAAAAATAAAAAAAATGCCTTACCACTTATAAATTTAGCTGATAAATCCTTTACTTTTGATGATGGGGACTTGCTAATTAGAGAAGATATTGAATTTTTACCACTTTTTTATACAAAAAATTATTCTGATATTTTTGAAAATACTAAGTTTAAATATGATATATCTTTTATAGGGACTATTCATAGTGACAGATATGAAATAGCTAAAAAAATAGAAAAAGAAGCTAATAAAGCGGGACTTAAGACGCTGTTTTTCTTTTATTCGCCTAGTAAAATTCTTTTTTTTATACAAAAAATTCTTTATTCTAAATTTAGAAAAATTCCGTATAGAGATGTATCGTTTAAATCTATGTTAAGTTCAGAAATTATAAATATTTTCTATAATTCAAAAGTGATTTTAGATATAAATCATCCAAAGTAAAATGCCTTAACCATGAGAACTTTTGAGGCTTTTGGTGCTAAAAGAAAGCTAATAACAACTAATAAAAATATTATAAAATACGACTTTTATAATAGTAATAATATAAATTTACTAAATCGTATTAATATAGCATTAGATAAGGATTTTATAGATAAAAATTATATAGAGTTAACAAAAGAAATTTATGAAAAATATAGTATAAAGTCATGGATTTATACTATATTTGATTTATAAATGCTTTTATAAACTATGAGTGCATTTTATTAATCCGCAGTGATTTTGCTCAAATATTGTCAAATTATGATTCATACAAATGATAGACGTAGCAAGTATAATATTTGTGCTATCTATACTAAAAGCTTATTAACTTATAAAATAATTTTTTATAATATTAAAGTTGTTAAAATTATTAAATGAAAATAAAAAAGATACTAAATTTACATAATTTGATATAAACAAAGTAAATGGCATTCTAGTTAAGATGGTATTAAATAGTTAGAATATCGTAAAAATTTATTTTAGAGTTGAAATCTTTTTTATTAAATTTCAATGGAATTTGTTTTGCAAAAATTTAGTGTTACACTATGCTAAATTTTGCTATTACACAAGTATTAAATTCAAAAACAACAAAAGCTATAATGATTATAAACAAAACCAATTAATAAAACAACCAATGCATTAAAACAATAATTTTATTTAAATTCAAGCCTAATTTTTGCACATAAATAATTAAGTTTTTGCTATTTTATATAAATAAAATAATAATTTAAAGTTAATTTTATATAAATTTAAATTTTTAAAATAAAAGATTTGTTTAATATTTTTTAAAGAAATTCTTTATTACAATAGTGGTTATCAAAATTCTATACAAAAGGCTGATGATGAAACACACGATATATCTAATCTTCTTTTCGATATGTTTGTTTATTTCTGGTTGTTCTAGTAAGCCCCAGCAGATAAACTATCTTGCAAAATATGGCGGAGATATTAACGATCAAGACCCATTAAAGCTTGGCTCAAACCCAACAGAGCCTACAAAACAAAAAATCCCAGCACTAGTTTTGGGCGAAAGTAAATTTTTTAAAAACAACTTGCCAACTTCTAGTGGAACGTTTCAAAGCGACCCAGTTCACGGACCAAACAAGCGAGATCCTGATAACCCATTCGATGATACAAAGGTTTTTTATAACACACCTCAAATCTCAGAATTTGTCTCCATCGTAGCTCACAACGACGCTCTTATGACTCTTTGGGCTTTGGATTATGGTAATTGGGTTTGGGCGTATCCTGCAATCGACAGCATAAGTTTTGGGGATGCAAGAATTTGGAAAATCATAATATATCCCAAAAATTTCGTTCAAATTCAAAACAAAATGACCGGCACTTGCTTGAGCTCTTATTTAAATGGAGTAGTTCATTATCCGTGCGATAATACAAATCAATCTCAATTTTGGCAGCTAAATCAGTTTGCAAACGGTGCAGTGCAACTTAGAAATTTTGCAACCGATACTTGTTTGGCTAGTGATCCCACAAAAGGACAAAGTTACTATGCTATAAATTCCGTTAGCTGCATAAATGAAGGCGAAAAAGCCCTATCTCAGCAGTGGATTATCTCGCCACCTTTTGTGCAAACTCCACCTATAAATTTAGCGCAACTTAACTCAGGTAAAAAGGAGTTTTAGATGAAAAAAGTTTTGATTATTTTATTTGTTGGCTTTAATCTTTTGTTTGCAAATATCGAGGATTACAGCATTGCTACGTGGAACATGCAAGGCTCATCGGCCTCTACAGAAAGCAAATGGAATGTAAATATCAGGCAGCTAATTTCTGGTAACGGTTCGGCTGATATTTTGCTAGTTCAAGAAGCAGGAAGCTTGCCCATAAGCGCGCAATACACAGGAACTATCGTCCAGCCGGTTGGAGTTGGAATTCCTATAGATGAGTTTGCATGGAATTTAGGCACAGCTTCAAGACCAAATTTAGTATATATTTACTATTCTAGAGTCGATGTGGGCGCAAACAGAGTTAATTTAGCGATAGTTTCAAGAAGAAGAGCTGATGAAGTTATCGTTTTGCCTCCGCCAACTGTTGCTTCAAGACCCATTATAGGAATTCGTTTGGGAAATGACGCCTTTTTTAGCACTCATGCCCTTGCAAATGGCGGCACAGACGCACCTGCAATAGTTGAAAACGTTTATAGGTATTTTACAAATAGATCAAATATCAACTGGTTTATCGGTGGAGACTTTAACAGAAGCCCAGACTCCCTTTCAAGAGCGCTAGAACCTGCTGTAAGGGCTAGAGTTAATGTGATTTTTCCAAGTGGAGCTACGCAAAATAGTGGTGGAACGCTTGATTATGGCGTGGCTGGAAATTCATCTCAAGGTAGTTTTGTAAGTCCTGCGATTGCTGCTATATTAATGCTTGCAAATATGCGCTCACAAATCACATCAGACCACGTGCCTGTAAATTTTAGAAGATTTTAAGGAGTTTGAGATGAAAATTTTTATAAAGTTATTGTTGTTGGTTTTGCTATCTATCCCTAGTTTTTCTGATGAAAATGTCATGCCACTAGTTTCTATAAGAAGCCTTAAATCAGGCATTTTAATAGCATATGAAGATAACGCAAAGAATTTAATCGATAGAAATTGGCGAGTAAAAGATATAGTACTACCTTATGAGATAGGGAAAAATTATCCATTTGGCGCCGTTCAGTTTGTGCATCCAAGTATGAGTAATCTTTGTTTGGCATTAGATGGCGCTAAACTAACTACTATGGAGTGCAGCCTTATAAATGTTGGAGATTTTAGGACTGCTTTTTCGCTCTTGCCAACTGCTACTTCAGCAGTGCAGATTAAAGCGATTAACGACTTGAACGAATGCTTAAGTATGGGGAATTCAAGAACTGGAACGTCGTTTTCAAGGATGGGTTTAAGAAGTTGTGAAACAGATGAAAAATCAGACATTATTTTAGAAAATTTATTTGTTTTATCAGTGCCTATTTTAGACTCAAAACTAGTAAAATAATATTAAGTTATTAAATAAAACTTACTAAATTTATAAAATATATAAATCATAAAAAGTTTAAATTGATACAAAAATGTAGCTAAAATCTTAGCTACATCCCCTTCTTTCCAACTATAACCGCTATGGTTTTGACTATCGTTTTAAACTCAAGCCATAGCGACCAGTGTTTGATGTAGTATAAATCATACATTAGCTTTTGTCTAGCATCTTCGGCATTTTCTCCATATGGGTAGTTTACCTGCGCCCAACCAGTAATGCCTGGTGCTACAAGATGGCGTTCATGATAGTATGGCAGAGCTTTTTCATAATTTCTAACAAGTATATCCCACTCCGCTCTTGGTCCTATTAGGTGCATTTCACCACGAAAGATATTTTTGTATTGTGGGATTTCATCTATTCTAGCTTTGCGCATAAAATTTCCCATAGGAAAAATTCTGCTATCATTTTTTTCAGTATATGGGTTAAAGTGTGAGTCTTCATGCATAGTGCGATATTTATAGCATTTAAATGTTCTTGTATTTTGTCCAACTCTTGGTTGTATAAAGTAAATTTCACCAGGAGACTGCTCGCGAATTTTTTTCCTTACATAGTAGCCGATAGGTAGATTTATTAGCCACAAACAACCAGCACCAACTATATCAACACAACGTTTTAAAATATATTCAAATTTGGTATATGGTTGAATTTCTGCTAAGAAGTTTGCGTTGCTTTCATCTTTTGGTATGAAACACTTTTTTAGCTCTTTTTCCATGAATTGTTCTATGGTTATGATTCTAAGATTGTGTTTTCTAGTTCGAAACTGCAAAAGAGTCAGATACCTTATAATTTTTGGATCAAGCTTTGCTGATGTGTTTAGAATAAGATACTTATATTTATTTTTCTTGATAAAATTTCCTAGCTCTTTTCTTGCTTCGCTAGGTTCTTTGTCTTCATCTAAAAGTATATCAAAATGTTTAAATTTAAGAGCTAATTGTGCTTTTTCTCTATCTGTAAATTCGTGCCTTTTACCAAGAACTAGCAATACTTATCCTTTTACATATTTAAATTTTAGTATTTTACCATATTTATTTTTTTATAACAATAAATCCCAAATAGAGTAATTTTAAGATGAAATTTGCTAAAATGCAAAATTATTTGCCAAAGGAGTAGATTTTGCAAGAAAATATTAATGAATCTTATAAAGATGATGAGATAGATTTGTTTGAATTAATTAAAACGTTATGGTCGTATAGATACAAGATAGTTGTTACGACAGCTTGTTTTTTTATACTTGGATTTATTTATACACTTATTGCAACTCCTTGGTATAAGGCAAATGCGCTTGTTGAAGTTGGTTTTTATAGAGATTCACAAAATAGCGTAAATGAAATAATGCTCGCTAAAACTTCAGAAGTTGTCGAGAAACTAAAAGTAAAATATATCGATCTTTTAAAAGAAACCGAAGATAGAAATGAAAAAGTGCAAAGCATAAGCGCGGTAAAAAACAACCCTAAATTTTTTAACATCACAACTGTAGCTAAGAGTAACGAAGAGGCTATAAATTTGGTTAAAAAGATAGTCGGCGATGTATCGGTAGAGCATAAAAATACGCTTGATGGATACTTAAATTCACAAAAAATAGCCCTTGCAAATATAGACAGGCAGATAGAATTTCTTAAAAACAACCGCATAGTCGAGGTCGAACAGCAGATAAAAAATATCGAAAATAGTATGATTCCTCGTTTGGAGCGTCAACTTGCGTATTTGCAAAATAATACTATTCCTTCGGCTCAATTAGAAGTGGATAATATAAATAAAGTAAGCATCCCCGCTATAGATAAGAGGATAGATACATCGACTCAAGAGTTGGCTAAATATGAAAAAGATTTAGAAAGATTAAAAAATATTATTCCAAAGACAAATGGCGCAAAATTAACACTTTTATATCTGCAAGAACAAAATTTAAACTCAAATATCTCTTCGGTTAATGATAGGTTGATTTATTTAGAACAGCAAAAAGAACAACTCATGACTAAGACATTGCCAGATGCTTATAACAGACTAGATAATCTTAGAAATGTTATGCTTATAAATTCTCAAGCAGATATCGATAATATCAAAAATGACACGTTGCCAACTCTTCAAAGACAGCTTTATACCTTGCAAACTCAAGAACTTAGCGCGCTTTTAGATAAAAGGGCTATCGTCGAACTATCGTTAAAACCGTTTAACTATAAAAATACAAACATAGTTAGTGATATAGTCACTTCAAAAACCCCAGAAAAGCCTAAAAAACCTATTATTTTAGCTATTTCTTTGATGGCTGGTTTTATACTTTCGGTATTTGGAGTTTTGGTTTATGATGCTTTTAAAAAGAGGATAAAAAATAACTAAATTTTGCTACAAAATAGAATAATTTTATAGCAGATACTACTTTGGATTTTTGAGTAGATAGTTGGCAAATTTAGCTTTTAAAATTTGCCAATTTGGCTTTTTCCATGGTTGCTTTGGGCTTGTAAATTAGAGCAATTAGCTTTTATAGATTTTGTGCTGTGATAAAATCAAAATTTTTAGTTATTTTTTTGCTTGTAATTAGAATTTTGATACAGATTTTTTATTGCAAAACGAGTTTCTTAAAGTGAAATTTTTATGCCCGTTTTAATGCTTAAACAAAAATTTTAGAGACTGAAATTTATCTTTATAAATCATCTATTTTGTAAATAAATATACTGGTACTTTTAAAAATAACAGTTAATTGGGCTTAAATTTTAAACTTGTTTTGCTAAATTAATTTTTTGCCACTATTTTATAACTATATAATTTATCTTTATAAAAAGCCTTTGTAAAATAATATATAGTTTATTTTTTAGCTAAATTTATATATTTGGGAGTATTTTTAAATGCTTGACTAAATTTATTTGTTTTATCTGAAATCTGGAAATTTAGAGCTACAATGCAAAATTAAGTAAATGTAATATAAATTTAAATGATAACAATTTTAATATTATGTTAGCTATTTTTATGAATAATTCTCAAATTTTCATTGACAAATGGCGCTAAAGCCTAACTAAAATTGAAGTATTTAGCAAATTTTCATTTTGAGACTCTGGAGTGTTATTATTGTTTTTGTTGTTTAAGTAAATTTTAATAAATAATCATAATGACAATATCGCAAACACGCATGAAAAACTAAAGAAACTTAGCTATAAAATACGCAAAATTAGCCTAGCAATCACGCAAAAGCAAAAAGCATTTTTCGCGAATAAGTAGCTTTTGGCTTATAAATGGTAAATTCTCAAACTAGTTTATATTTAAAATTTATATCAAACACAAATAAATTCACGCAAACAGCCTAAAATCCTCGCCAAATAGTATTTTCTTACATTTTCATCATTTGCTACTTCATCTGCCGTGCCACTAGTTAGTAAGCTTCCATCTTTTATCACATAAGCTCGGTCGCAAATCGCAAGAGTCTCTCTTACGTTATGATCTGTTATCAAAATACCGATATTTAGCCTTTTTAGCTCTTTTATTATATTTTGTATGTCAGCTACTGCGATAGGATCAACTCCAGCAAACGGCTCATCAAGAAGCAAAAATTTTGGCGTTATCACAAGACTTCTAGCTATCTCGCAACGTCTTCTCTCGCCACCACTTAAGCTCACTCCTAAACGGTTTCTGATAGGTTCGATGTTTAAAAGACTTAGCATTTCATCTACTTTAGCTCTTGCTTCATTTTTATCTTTATATACAACTTCAGCAGCTAAAAGTAGGTTTTCTTCCACGCTTAAATCCTTAAAAACGCTACTTTCTTGAGGCAAGTATCCAATACCTAGCTTTGCTCGCTTGTGCAAAGAAACCTTTGTAACAAGCTCATTATCAAGCTTTATATCGCCTTTTGTTGGCGAAATAAGTCCGCATATCATATAAAAAGTTGTCGTTTTGCCAGCCCCATTTGGTCCAAGAAGTCCTACAACCTCGCCACTTTGAACATCAAGTGAAATGCCTTTTATAATATTTGTTTTTTTAATAGTTTTTTCTAAATTTATAACTTCAAGTTTATGCATAACTTACCTTATATTTTCTTTTTTTATCTAAATTTTCTATCTCAACCACGCAGTAATCAAGCCCAAATTTTTCTAGCAGCTTCATTAAATTTTCATCGCCCCACTCAACAAGATGAAGCCCGTCTTCAAAAAAATTCTCATATAAACCGTTTTTTAAAATTCCCTCAAAGCCACTATTATAAATATCATAGTGATAAATTTCGCCATAATTTTGCATTACAGAAAATGTCGGTGAAGTCGCCACTTCGCTAATGCCGTGAAATTTAACTATTTGCTTTACAAGAGTCGTTTTCCCGCTTGCTAAATTGCCTTTAAGCACGATAACTCCATCTTTTGGCAAAATTTTAACTAAATTTAAAAGCTCGTTTTCGCTTAAAATTAACTCAAATTTCTTTGACATACTTTTCTTGTTCGCTTTTTGGTGTGTTTTTGGTAGTTGGAAAGCCTAAAACTTCATAACTAACTTCGCGAGTTAGAAATTTTATAGTGATAACATCGCCTATTTTAAGCACTTTACTTGCTTTTGCAACCACTCCATTTACGCTAACTACGCCGCTTTTACACATATCTTCAGATATTGCTCGTCTTTTTGTGATATTAACCACGTTTAAAAATTTATCTATTCTCATAACCTAGCATTTTAACTAAATTTGGCTTAAAAAGAGCAGTATTTACTCAAATTTAAACAAATTTAGGCTAGAATATAGCTTAAAATTTTACTAAAAAGGCTTGACTATGAAAAATGGTGTTAAAAAGGTTGTTTTGGCGTATTCTGGAGGACTTGATACAAGTATTATCTTAAAATGGCTTGGCGATAACTATGGTTGTGAAGTTGTAACTTTTACTGCTGATATAGGGCAAAATGAAGACTTAGCTCCAGTAAAAGATAAAGCTATAAAACTTGGTATAAAACCTGAAAATATTTTCATACAAGACTTAAAAGAGGAATTTGTAAGAGACTACGTTTTTCCTATGTTTAGGGCAAATGCGGTGTATGAGGGCGAGTATCTTTTAGGAACTTCTATCGCGCGTCCACTTATCGCTAAGCATTTAGTCCAGATAGCTAAAGAAACTGGCGGGGATGCTATAAGCCATGGTGCAACTGGCAAAGGAAATGATCAAGTAAGATTTGAGCTTGGAGCTTACGCTTTGATGCCTGATGTAAAAGTCATCGCTCCTTGGAGAGAATGGGACTTAAATAGTCGTGAAAAACTTTTAGCTTATGCTGAGAAAAATGGCATTGCCATAGAGAAAAAACCAGGAAAATCTCCATATTCGATGGATGCAAATTTACTTCACATCTCTTATGAAGGGCTTGTTTTAGAAGATCCAAACCACGCTCCAGAAGATGATATGTGGAGATGGACAACAGATCCAAAACTAGCGCCAAATGAGAGCGAAACTATAGAAATAGAGTATAAAAATGGCGATCCAGTTGCTCTAAATGGCAAAGCGCTAAAACCGCATGAAATGCTTGATGAGCTTAACAAACTTGGTGCAAAACACGGTATAGGCAGACTTGATCTTGTAGAAAACCGTTATGTAGGTATGAAATCACGTGGATGTTACGAAACTCCAGGTGGCACGATAATGCTAAAAGCTCACCGCGCAATCGAAAGTTTAACCCTTGATAGAGGTGCGGCTCACCTAAAAGATGAAATCATGCCAAAATACGCAGAACTTATTTATAATGGTTTTTGGTTTAGCCCAGAAAGAGTGATGCTTCAAGCATTAATCGACGAGAGTCAAAAGCACGTAAATGGCACTGTTAGACTTGAACTTTATAAAGGAAATGTTTTTGTAAAAGGTCGTGAGAGTAAAACTGACAGCTTGTTTAATGTCGATTTTAGCACATTTGAAGAGGACGCGGTGTTTGATCAAAAAGATGCAAACGGCTTTATAAAACTAAGTGCGCTTAGATTTATCATCGCAGGAAAAAGTGGAAGAAAATTTTAAATTTAAAGGAAATATATGAAGGTATTGTTAATAAAAGATGTAAAAGGGCTTGGTAAAGCAGGCGAGATTAAAGAGGTAAAAGATGGATATGGAAATAACTTTTTGATAGGAAAAGGGTTTGCCAAATCTGCAACTACCGATGTTTTACGTCAATTTGAAGCTGCTAAACAAAGACAAGCGGAAGACCAAAGATATGAAGTTGAAAGCCTAAATTCGCTAAAAACTGAGCTTGAAAAAGTAAGAGTTAAAATAGCAAAACAAGTTGGAGCAAATGGCGCACTTTTTGGTTCGATTACAAAAGATGAAATCGCAGCCGCACTAAAAGAGCAAAAAAACTTAGAAGTAGATAAAAAAGCTCTTGATTTAGGGCATGTTAAAACAACTGGAATTTATGATGTAAATGTCAAATTTAAACACGGAATTTCAGCTAAATTTGAGATAGAAGTGGTGGCAGAGTAGTGTTTCACGCAACAACCATACTTGCATACAAAGGTAAAAATGGCTCAGTTATTGGCGGAGATGGACAAGTTACTTTTGGAAATACTGTGCTAAAAGGAAATGCAACCAAAATCCGTAAAATCGGCAAGGATGAGAGTGTTCTTGCTGGTTTTGCTGGAAGTACTGCAGATGCGTTTAACCTTTTTGATATGTTTGAAGGGTGCTTAAATTCGGCTAAGGGTGAACTTTTGCGAGCTGTGATTGAATTTAGCAAAGAGTGGCGAAAAGATAAGTATTTAAGAAAACTTGAAGCTATGATGCTAGTAGTTGATAGGAAAAATATCTTTTTGTTAAGTGGAACTGGCGATGTAGTTGAGCCTGATGATGGCAAACTTGCAGCCATTGGAAGTGGTGGAAACTACGCACTATCTGCGGCTCGTGCGTTGGATAAATTTGGAAGTTTAAACGAAGAAGAACTTGTCAAAGAGAGCCTTAAAATAGCAGGAGAAATTTGCATTTATACAAACGAAAGTATAAAAACATATGCCATTTGGGATGAAAAAAAATGATGACACCAAAACAGATAGTTGAAGTTTTAGACGACTATGTAATCGGTCAAAAAGAGGCTAAAAAAATTATAGCAGTTGCGCTTAGAAATCGCTACAGGCGCATGAAGTTAAGCGATGAGCTGCGAGATGAAGTTATACCAAAAAATATACTTATGATAGGCTCAACTGGCGTTGGAAAAACTGAAATAGCAAGAAGACTTTCAAAGATGTTTGGTTTGCCATTTATCAAAGTTGAAGCTAGTAAATACACAGAAGTTGGCTTTGTTGGGCGCGATGTAGAGTCGATGGTAAGAGATCTTGCTGCTGCGGCTGTAAATTTAGTAAAAAACGAAGAGCTAGAAAAAAGTCGCGAAAAAATTAATGAATATATCGAGAAAAAAATCATAGAAAAAGTTCTTCCACCGCTTCCAAAAGGTGCAAGCGAAGATAAGTTAAATGATTATCAAAAAAGCTATGAAAAGATGGTGACTAAATTTGGAAATGGCGATTTGGATGATTTGGTTATCGAGATTGAAATCAACGAAAATAGCTTTGAAGCAAACTCAAGTGTTCCGCCAGAAATGGCAAATATGCAAGAAAGTTTTATAAAAGTTATAGGGATTGCTAATAAAAAAAGCAAAAAAGAACTTAAGATAAAAGATGCTAAAAATGCATTAAAATCAGAAGCTAGCGAGAAGGTGTTAAATTTAGACGCTATTAAATCTGAAGCGATTAGAAGAGCCGAAAACGAAGGCATAATCTTTATAGATGAGATAGATAAAGTAGCTGTTGCAAGTGGTAGTTCAAACAGACAAGATCCAAGCAAAGAGGGCGTTCAGCGTGATTTGCTTCCGATAGTTGAAGGCTCAAGCGTAAATACTAAATTTGGAAACATAAACACAGATCACATTTTATTTATAGCGGCTGGAGCATTTCATATAAGTAAACCAAGCGATTTGATACCAGAGCTTCAGGGACGTTTTCCTCTTCGTGTTGAGCTTGATAGTTTAGATGAAAATGCACTTTTTGAAATTTTAACTAAGCCAAAAAACTCACTTTTAAAGCAATATAGCGCACTTTTAGAAACCGAGGGCGTGAATTTAGAATTTAGCCAAGATGGCATAAAAGCTATAGCAAAATACTCAGCCAAAACAAATGAAAAAGTCGAAGATATCGGTGCAAGAAGGCTTCATACTGTGTTAGAACGCGTTCTTGAAGATATCAGTTATAGTGCAGATGAATTTAGTGGGCAAACCGTTGTGGTGGATGATAATTTGGTAAGTAAGAAGCTAAATAAGATAGTTAAAGATGAAGATCTTGCAAAATACATACTTTAAAGGATCTTTATGAAGAGTGGCTTTGTAAGTTTGATAGGTAGAACAAATGCTGGCAAAAGCTCACTTTTAAACTATCTTTTGGGTGAGAAAATTTCAATGGTTTCTCACAAGGTAAACGCAACTAGGCGAAAGATAAACGGTATCGTGATGAAAGATGAAAACCAAATCATCTTTGTCGATACTCCGGGTCTTCACGATAGCAATAAGATGATAAATAAGCTTATGATAGATGTAGCTATAAAATCTATCGGCGATGCGGATATGGTTTTGTTTTTAGCTAGTATTCATGATGATTTGAGCGATTATGAGAAATTTTTACAAATAAAAAATTTACCACCACACATAGTTTTGCTTACAAAAACAGATGAAGCTAGCAATGAAAAAATAGCTAAAAAATTAACACAATACCAACAATTTCAAGATAAATTCAGAGCTATAATGCCAGTTAATATCAAAAAAAATATATACAAAGCACAAATTTTAAATGAAATTTGCAAATACCTGCCAGAGCATGAGTACTACTACGATCCGCAGCTTTTAAGCTCAACGAATACAAAAGATATCTATAGGGATTTTATCTTAGAAGCTATTTTTGATAGCGTGAGTAGTGAAATTCCATATTCAAGTGATGTTGTTATAAATAAAGTAATAGAAAATGAAAATTTAATTTCTATTTACGCTGATATTATAACAGATACACAATCCCACAAAAAAATTTTAATAGGAAAAAACGGCGATACAGTCAAAAGAATAGGGATAAAGTCAAAAAAGTTAATTTCAGCTTTTTCTAAGGTAAAAATCTTTATAAATATTAAGATTATTATTAAAAAAGATTGGAATTCTAACGAAAATGTCGCAAAAAAGCATTTTATCTATTGACTTTTTTTCAAAATTGCTTTAAACTATGGCTAGTAAATCGATTTTAAATAGAAATGAGTTATTATGGCAAAAAACAAAGATACTATTTCTATTGTGACCATCAATAGAACAACCGAAAATGCTTTTGTCTTAAAAGGTAATGAGATTTCAAATTATGAACTTACTAAGAGTAGTAAGTCAAATGAATTCTATATAACTTATATACCTTATAAAGACATTGTTACTACGACGGTGGAGATTAGTAGGACTACACCAGAAGAAGAGATAAATGATGCTATAGTCATTAAAACCTATGAGGACTTGGGCTTAGATGCGGCTGATGATTATAAGATAACTTATAATGAGTCGCCAACTGGAAGCAATGATAGTAAATTTTACAATGTTTTTGTTGTAAATAATGCTATTTTAAATGGCGAACTTAGTTCGATAGCAAGCTTAACGCACTATATAGATTATGTTGCTCAAGCTCCGTTTTTGATGTCTGCTCTTTATAAGAGAAATATTCTTGTATCAGATGGAGTTGACTGTTTTATATATTTGCAAAAAGATGATGCCTTTTTGGTTGTTTATCAAAATGGTGAATATTTTGAGTCTAGATCTTTACGATATAACTTAAAGTATCTATGTGATAAATTCTCAGAAGCAACTGGAAATAAGATAGATGAACAAAGCTTTTATAAAATGTTATCAACAGAGGGTATAAATTTAGAAAACCCTATCGAAAGAGATCATCTAATACAACTTTTTGATGATATATTTTTCTATTTGGGCGATATTATAAATAGTATAAATAAAATTCATGGATTAAATATACAAAATATATATTTTAGTAGTGATATCGGACATATAATTGGAGTTGAAGCTTTTATAGAAGATAGACTAGGACTTATTGCTAAAAACTTTGATTTCACTATAGCTATAAACTCAAAAGACTTTAATATAACTCAACTAGATGTTTTGATGATGCTTACAGCCCAAAGTTATATAAGCGATAAAAACGATGACTATAACTACTCAAATTTCTTAAGACCGCCACCGCTTTTTCAAAGAAATAGTGGAAAGCTTATATTAGCTGTTTTGGCTGGGCTTGTTGTAAGTTCCGCATATCCAGCATATCAATACGCTTATGGAATGTATAATCAAAGCTTAACCGAAGCAAAAACAGAAGAATTTAATGCAAAAAATGCAGAAGCAGATAAGATAAAAGCTACTTTATCAGCTTTACAAAAAAATATAGATGAAATAAAAGTTTTATCTTCAAAAGAGAATGAGCTTTTAGGCGGAAGAAAAACACTGCTTGGAACAATGCATGATAAAAAGATGAATTATCCTATGAAAAGCGTAGCAATCTACAATATGTCAAATATGATAAATGACAAAGAAGGAAAGATGAATGCTATAATAGGAAAAGATAATAATCTAACCTTTTCTGTTAGAACCGATACTGAAAAGAAAATGACTGAGTTGTTAAAAAATATAAGCAATACAAAGGGTTATTCTGTAAGTACAAAGTCAATCGTACTTGATGAGAACAATCATACTGTTGCTTATGAGAGTAACATTAGCGTGGAGGTAGAATAAAATGAAAAAAGATAATACGCTAGATAAAATTGATGGGTATTTTGAAGATAAAAAGGATAGCGAAGTTCAAATGTACTTGATTTTCGCCTTTATCATTATCGGTTTTTTGGTTTATCTTATTGCATTTCAGCCAGCGGAAGATTATTTTAATCAAAAGCAGAGTGAATTAAATAGCATTACAACTAAGTTAAATGAAGTTGATAATTATCTGGCTTCGGTTAGTGGTCCTACTAAAAATGATAGAAATTATGAGATTAATATAATGCAACGAAGAGTTCAACAAGAAAAAGATAATTTGGAGATGTTGAAGCATTCGAATGAGTATTTTGATAAAAAACTAGTAGAGATATCATATCTGACTTATAATAAACAAAATTGGGCTAAATTTTTAGACTCATTAACGGCTTCTGCTCAAGAAAATGATATTAAAATTTACTCTTTACATAGTGATGCAAAGGATTTAGAAGTTAAAAAAGTTCAAGAAGTCCTTGATGTAAATATAAATGCAGAGGGTGGATTTAATAACTTTTTAAAATATATTAGCGCTATAGAAGAGTCAGATATGGTTGTCGATGTAAATGGACTAGATATAAATGGTACTTCCGGTAATCTAATCGGTGGTAATATAAAAATTTCTGTTTGGGGGATGAAATACTAATGAAAAATATTATCTTTCCTGCAGTTGCTATATGCTTTGCTACTATTTTAAATGCTGCGAATATGCCAGATATGTCGGCATATGATCAGATGTTTAATGATCTTAGTAAAAACAGAGCTGGTTTAAGCAACGAGCAGATAAATAAACTTAAGAGTCCTTTTCCAACTATAAAACAAGTTGAGAGTATAGCAACAGAGTCTAAACCAAATTCTACAGTTGGTAATACTTTAAATGCTATTTTAATAGACAGGGTTAAAGTTAATGAAAAATGGTATAAAGTAGGTGATTATATAGGTTCATATAGAATTATGGAGATAAAATCTAAGAGTATCATTTTATCAAATGAAGAAAATAATATGGAATTAAAACTAAATCAAGGAAATCAAAATGTCGTTATTACATATAAATAAAAAATTTGGTGTAGCTTTTGTATTGGCTATGTCTTTAGCGGCTAGTAGTTTAAGTGCAAATTCTACTTGTGATAGAAGAGCTTTTAATATCGCAGTTACCGATGTTGTTACGTTAAATGAAATGCTTGTGCAGCTATCTGATGTTTGCAAATTTAGCGTAGTTGCAAAAGATGCTATAGCAGCAGATGAGCTAAAAAAACAGATAAATGGTATAAATATTAAAGATTTATCTTTAAGAGAGGTTTTTAATGTTTTAATAAGTGAAAATAACCTTGATTATGAGTATTCAAACAGTGTTTTAAAAGTTTCTGCGCTTCAGACAAAAACTTTTAAAATTGATTATATAACTTCTATTAGAGAAGGAACTGCTATAACAAAGGCTTCTGTTGATTCGGCTCCTGTAGAAGTAGGAAATGATGGCGATAATGAAAGAGAATCGGATAACCAAATTTCTACTAAAGAGAGATTTCACTTTTGGGAAAACGTAAGTGGTGAGATAACAGCTATATTAAACAATGGCACTGAAAAATACGTAGCGATTGCTCCGATTATTAATGAAAATGCAGGACTTATAACAGTAACTGCAACAAAAGCGCAAATAAATAGAGTTGCAAAATATGTAGCTGATATGCAAAGAAGATTAAAAAGACAAGTTATTCTTGATGTATCAATCATAGCGGTTGATTTGAGAAATGACTATACTACAGGAATTGACTGGAGTAAATTTAATATAGGTTTTAACTCTTATTTAAACAATAATATCGCTACTCCAAATCCTTCAAACTTTTCATTTGGTAATTCTAGAACAGGAGTTGTGGCTGCTACTGATGGGACTACTGGCAATCCAGTTGTTGGAAATCTTCATAGCGAAAAAGCTAGTGCATCAAACGGAGCATGGGCGATAGGAGCAAACTTTAATTTTAACATTGAAGGTATGATAAATTTCCTTGAAACAAAGGGAAAAACTAAGGTTATCTCAAGCCATAAAGTAATGACTTTAAATAACCAGCCAGCACTTATTTCGGTTGGTGATAATATCAATTATCGTGTTTTACAAGAAAGTAGTAATGACAACTCTCTTAGTGGCAAAACAAATACTACTTATACACAATACTCTGTATTTATAGGAATTTTGTTAAATATCTTACCTGAAATTTCAGATGATAATAAAATTATGCTTAGAATTAATCCAAGCTTAAGTAATTTTAAATATGAAGATGATAATACAAGACAAATTAATATAAGAGAGATTGCTCCAGATACACTACAAAAGAAATTATCTACTGTAGTAACAGTAGGAGATGGAGATACTGTTATATTAGGTGGTTTGATAGGTCAAACTAAAGGTAAAGATAACACAAGTGTTCCGCTACTTAGCTCTATACCTTTAATCGGAGATTTGTTTCAAAGTACAAAAGATAAGCTAACAACAACTGAGCTGGTTTTTGTAGTAACTCCAAGGATATTTGATAATACAAATGTTCCTATGAGAGAGTCTTTAAAAGAGTTAGGGTACTCTAAATCTTTATATAGCTATGAGTAATAATTATACTTTAATAAAAGATATTTTTGTCGAGACAGATAAAATCACTGATTTTGTTAATCTCGACAAATCCACACTAGCTTACCATAAGATATTAAGCGCTTTGCAAAAGCCACTTAAACTTATACTTTTTTATGGTAAGCCAGGCTGTGGAAAGACATTTTTGTTAAATAAGATAAAACAAGATTTGGAAAAAAAACTAACAGTTGTATTCTTTCCTCAACCTTTTTTTGATGAAAAAGAGTTTTTTAATGAACTATATATTCAAATTTTTGGTAAAAAATCAAGGTATAAGATAGAAAATTATGAAAGTTTTATGAGACTGTATAAAGTAGCCATAGAAACTGCTAGCTCACCAGTGAAGCCAACAGATCAAGTTGTTATGCTACTAGATGAAGCGCAACTTTATCCTCCAAATTTGATCGAAAAAATTAGGCTTATGGCAGATAGTAGACTTTTTAAGTTTCTTTTTACCGTTCATAAGACAAACGAAGAAGATGCTTTGGCAAAAGATTATTTTAAAACTAGAATTTGGTCTAGTATAGAGTTGCCAAATTCAACCTTAAGCGAACTTAAGCTTTATATAGAAAAAAAGCTTATATTTCATGATTTTCATCAATATTTTTATATGTATAATGACTCAAATTTTGATTTGTTGTATCATTTGACAGATGGAAATTTGAGAAATTTAAATAAAATTTTATATAAAACATATGAACTTTGTGAGTATTATGAAGTTAACAGACCAACAGAGATTAGCGCGTCAAATCTTAATAATAAATTAATAGAGATGGCAGCGATAAATGCAGGACTTATAAATGCTTGAGCACTTTGAAGTAGTAGAATTAGAAAAAAAATGGGAAGAGTATAACAAAAAAAGAAAGAAATTTGGATATGGATTGAATTTATCTAAATTTAAATTTGATAAAACTGTTATGCTTTTACTTGTGTTAATATCTGTAGCGTCTGGAGCTATAGCTTGGCTTTTGCTATCAAGTAACGAAGAGATTACTTTAGCTCAAATTGATAAAAATATAAATGCAAATAACGTAAATTCTACACCAAGCGCAAGTACGATTTTAGATAAAGAGATAGATGTAAATTTGACTAATATGGCTCAGCAAAGTTATGAGAAAAACGAAACTTTTGATAGAGGAAGCTTAAAATTTAATGACATTGGTATAGATGCAAGCGTTGATGCTGGTGGATTTGTCTTGAATGATAGCTATAAATCAAAGCCTAACGATAGCGAAATTATAGAGAAAAAACCATTTTCTACTATACCAAAAGATGAGATTATTGATTTTAAAAGTCCACCAGTTCCACCAAAGTCAATTATATCATCAAGCAGTGCATCAAAAAGAATAGTAGATGATGACTCAAAAGGTAAAATTGTTATCAAAACAACAAATTTAAAAGAGGATGCAAATACTCTTGAAGAGAAATTTTATGCCTCAAATGATATTATGTATTCTTTGATGCTATCAGAAAATGCTTACAATAAAAAAAGGTATGATGAAGCGATAAAATGGGCTTTAATTTCAAATGAAATAAACAAAGACAATGCAAAAAGTTGGATTTTATTTGCAAAAGCAAACTATAAAAAAGGCAATAAAAAAGATGCCTTGCTAGCTCTTGAAACTTTTAACAAAAGACTTCCAAACAAAGAAGTAGATGGGGTTATCAGACAGATAAAAGATGGTGCGCTATGATTCGTTTTATACTAGTTTTTTCTATTTTTATCTCATCGGTTTTGGCTATTGATGTGTATGATGTTAAAAACTGGAATGATATAGGACAGTATAACAGAATTTGTCAAGACAGTGTAAGGGATTTGTTTATAAGTAAACAAGATGAAAGCATAGCAAATATCTATGCAAATGCATGCCTTAAAATGGATAAAATAAGCGAACTTATAATACCTATGGTTATGCTTTATAAAACAAAAGATCAAAGAGAAAATGCCGCACTTTACTCTACTATTTTGTTTCAAAAAAAGATGCTTTATCTAGCTTTAGCGGATAAAGTTGATATAAGTTATATAAGAACTCCAAAGATAAATTATGTTTTATCTATGGTTTTTGATAAATTTGTTCAAGGAGAATACACTCTAAAAAACAACATTTATAGCATGGTTTTAGACGATTCGCAGCACTGCGATTTGTTGATGAAAGAAGAAAACGGTATCAAGCAAATGGTCGTTTTGCTATATAAAGATGGCAAGATAAATTCAGTTAAAAAGTATTGGTAGAAAAAATGGCTAATTTAGAAAAAGATATATTAAAGATTTTAATAAAAAACGGAAAAATTCCTCAAAACGCCGATCAAGAGATTTTAGAAAAGATGGATATCGGACTAACTCTTGGCGAGGTTTTAATTGGTGATAACTATATGAGCGAGGATGAATTTGCTCTTATTTTATCGACTTTATACAAAGCTAAAAAGATAACCATGGATGATATAAATGAAAAATTTTCCATGGATACTAAGACATTTTTAAACATTTTTGCCAAATCTTACAAGATGGAATATATAGATTTAGATGAAATTGACATTGATTATAGAATTTCTGAAAAAGTCTCATTGCATCAACTTAAAAAATTCAAAGCCTTGCCTATAAAAGAGGATGATTTAAGCATATATGTTGCATTAAAAGATCCATTTGATATAAACGCTCAAGATAGAATGCAAGCTTTATTTAGTAGAAAGCTTCTAAAAGTTGTTTTAAGCGACGCCGATCAGATAGAAAAATACCTCGCAAAACTTGAGCTTTCAGAAAGCATTAAAGGTATCGTTGCTGATATACGAAAAGAGCTTGCAAGCACTACAGGCGCAGGAGCTGATGGAAGTACAAGTTCTGGAATTTTACAACTTATAGAAACCATAGTAAAGCAGTCTATTATCTCAAGAGGAAGCGATATCCACATTGAGCCAACGGAGACAAACTGTATTGTTAGAACAAGAATTGATGGTATGCTAACTGAAATTTTTATCTTTGATAAAGATATCTATCCACCATTAGTTTCGAGGCTAAAGCTTCTATCAAATATGGATATAGCAGAGCGACGTCGCCCACAAGATGGTCGTTTTTCGCTTGTTGTTGCAGATAAAGAGTATGATTTTCGTATCTCGACACTACCGATTTTAAATGGCGAATCAACGGTTATGAGAATTTTGGATAAATCAAAAGTTTTAATAAGCCTTGAAAAGCTTGGAATGCATCCAAAAAGCTTTGCTAAATTTAACTCTGCGATGAAAGCGCCTTATGGGATTGTTTTGGTTACTGGACCTACTGGAAGTGGTAAAACAACTACGCTTTACGCGGCTTTAAATGATATAAAAAATGTCACAACCAAAATCATAACAGTTGAAGATCCAGTAGAGTATCAACTAAGCATGATTCAACAAGTCCATGTTAATGAAAAAGCCGGACTTACCTTCGCAAGTGCGCTAAGATCTATCTTAAGACAAGATCCAGATGTTATCATGATAGGTGAGATTCGTGACCAAGAAACGCTTCGTATAGCTATACAAGCTGCACTTACAGGACACTTAGTTTTTTCAACTCTGCACACAAATGATGCTGTTAGCGCTATCCCAAGAATGGTTGATATGGGGATTGAGCCGTATTTGATAAGTGGTTCGATTGTAGCCATTGAAGCACAAAGACTTGTTAGAAAGCTTTGCTCGCACTGCAAACAACCAGTAAATTTACCAAAAAGCACGTTGGATAAAATCTCACAATACCTACCACAAAACTATACATTTTTTAAAGCTGTAGGTTGTGATAAATGCTCTCAAGCTGGATATGCTGGAAGAGAGATGATAAGTGAAGTTTTGCCGATATCCGATAAAATGCAAAGTTTAATAGCAAATGGTGCTTCAAAAGAAGAGCTAAAAAAAGTAGCTTATGAAGAGGGTTATATAGATATGTTCCATGATGGTATAATTAGAGCAGCAAATGGAGTTACAAGTATAGAAGAAATTTATAGGGTGGCTAAAGAATGAAAAATTTTGAAGTAGAATATATAAAAAATGGCAAGCGCCAAAAGATGTTTTTGCGAGCAAACGACAGAGTTGCTGCTCAAAACATAGCAAAAAAGAAAAACAGTGGCGTTATAGTCAAAGTTGGCGAGACTCAAACCGTGTCTTTAGGAGAGCAGCTAGGCGACTTTAAAGATAGAGTTAGTAGGCTTTTAGGGCTTAGCAGCAAGATAAAAATTCCAAGCTTAGTAGCTTCTGTAAGACAGCTTTCAGTTATGACAAATGCTGGAATTTCTATACACGATAGTATAAAAGAGGTTACAAATTCAAGCGAAGATAAAAGGCTAAAAGAGATATTTTCTGTTATGAACGATGACCTTAACTCTGGTCTTAGCCTAACAGAATCGGTAAGTAAATTTAGAAATGATTTTGGCGATATAGTTGTTGCTATGATAAATTTAGGTGAAAGCACTGGTAACATGGCTGAAGCGCTTTCAAAGCTTGCTATGATGCTCCAAGAAGTGTGGGATAACCAACAAAAATTTAAAAAAGCTATGCGATATCCGATAACCATTATGTGTGCTTTGGCTATAGCATTTTTGGTTTTGATGCTCTATGTTGTGCCTAAATTTAGGGAGATTTTTGAGGAGCTAGGAGCAAATTTACCACTTCCTACAAGGATATTGCTTGGTATAGAAAGTGCATTAAGCAACTATGGATTTTATATTTTAGTTGGATTTTTAGCTCTTATATTTGGACTAAAACATGCCTATAAAACAAGTGATGAGTTTAAAAAAGGGTGGGATAAGTATATTTTAAAAGTATATCTTTTTGGTAAGATTATATTTTTCTCTACGATGTCAAGATTTACGCTTATTTTTACAGAGCTTGTTCGTGCTGGTATACCGATAGCTGATGCGCTAGATACTGCCGTAAAAATGGTAGATAATGAAGTTTTAAAAACAAAACTTTCATCTGTTAAAATAGCTGTTCAACAAGGTGTTAGCCTGACTGATGCGTTTAGAAATACTGGAATTTTTGAAAGCATGCTTATACAGATGATTAGCGCAGGTGAACAAAGTGGTAGCTTAGATGCTATGCTTAAGAATGTTGCTGATTATTATAAGATGAAATTCAATGAAATTATAGATAACATATCAAGCTATGTCGAGCCTATACTTTTGCTTTTTATGGCTGCTATGGTTTTACTTCTTGCGCTTGGTATATTTATGCCTATGTGGGATCTTGGAAGCGCTGTCAAATCCTAAAACTAAGAATTTGAGCTCTTTTGAGCTCAAATTCAAACTCTTTAAATAAAAATTTCGCTAAAATACAAGTTTATCATCAAAAGGATTTAATATTTTAAGAGAAGCTATTTTTATCATACTTTCAACACTTTTTATATTTTTAGAATTTGCAACCATATCGCTAAACCAAGCAACAGTTGGGAGCGCTGGAGTCATCATAGGTAGTTTTAACATCTATATTTTTGGTTATTTTGCATATATTTATCCAGTTGTTGCTATAGTTTTGCTTTATTTTACATATAGAAACATAAAAAGCCTAAATTTGCGCGTAGTTGAACTCATAGCTGGCTCAACACTGCTTTTTATAACTATTTTGATGATTCAAGCAAACATTTTTGAAACAAATAAAAGCTTCATCGGAGAGCAAATCATACTCTCCTTAAAAGATTTTATAGGAAGTATTGGGGTTTGGGTTTTTATACTGATGATGTTTGGGCTATCTTTAATTTTGATTTTTGAAGATAGGATTATAGTTATTATAAAAAAAGCATTCATCACTCCAAAGTCAAATTTAAGCATTAACATAGACCAAAATTTATCAAATTTAGATGAAAATTTAACCAAAACAGAAGAGATTTCTCAAAATTTGCAAGTTGAGATGAGTAAAGAAAATTTTGAGCCAAATGTAGTTAACTTAGATGAAAATTTAGCAATACAACCGCAAGAAAAGGCAAAAGAAGAGAACAAAGAAGAGATAAAGATAACAAACGCAAAACCTAAAAAACTTAGAAATGTCGAACATCTAAGCGAAGTAGCTGAAAACAAAAAACTTCTTGATGAGCTTGATAAAGGAGATGTTCCTAAAGTAAAGGATTTTAAACTTCCACCTTTAAAATTTTTAAATGATGCACCAAAAAAACAAAAAAATGTCGATGAAGCGGAGATTGACCAAAAAATTTATGATTTGCTTGATAAGCTTCGCAAATTTAAGATTGATGGTGATGTGGTTCGCACATACTCTGGACCTGTTGTTACAACCTTTGAGTTTCGCCCAGCCGCACATATAAAGGTTAGTAAAATTCTAACGCTTCAAGATGATTTAGCTATGGCGCTTCGTGCAAAAACTATAAGAATTCAAGCGCCTATTCCTGGTAAAGATGTCGTAGGTATAGAAATTCCAAACAAAAACATAGAAACGATATATCTAAAAGAGGTTTTAGAAAGTGATGTCTTTAAAAATGCTTCAAGCCCACTAACTATCGCACTTGGCAAAGATATCGTTGGGCAGCCTTTTGTAACTGATCTTAAAAAACTTCCCCACCTTCTTATAGCAGGAACTACTGGAAGTGGCAAAAGTGTTGGTATAAATGCGATGCTTTTAAGCCTTTTGTATAGAAATTCTCCTAAAACTCTGCGCTTGATTATGATAGATCCAAAAATGCTTGAGTTTAGCATGTATAACGATATCCCACATCTTTTAACTCCAGTTATAACCGATGCGAAAAAGGCGGTAACCGCGCTTTCAAATTTGGTTGGTGAGATGGAAAGGCGATATAAAGTTATGGCAAACACTCATACTAAAAATATCGAAAATTACAACGAAAAAGCGCTAAAAGAGGGCGGGGAAACTATGCCTTATATCGTTGTTATCATCGATGAGTTGGCTGATTTGATGATGAATAGTGGCAAAGATGTTGAGTTTTACATCGCTCGTCTTGCTCAAATGGCAAGAGCTAGTGGAATTCATCTTATAGTAGCGACTCAACGTCCAAGCGTGGATGTTGTAACTGGACTTATAAAGGCGAATTTACCAAGTAGAATCAGTTTTAGAGTCGGACAAAAAATCGACTCGAAGGTGATTTTAGATCAGATGGGAGCAGATAGTTTGCTTGGACGAGGCGATATGCTTTTTACGCCACCATCAAGCCCTGGGCTTATAAGACTGCACGCGCCGTTTGCTAGCGAAGAGGAGATTATCAACATAGTTGAGTTTTTAAAATCGCAAGAAAGCGTTGTTTATGATGATAAATTTTTAAAAGATGAGAGCGAGCAGGGTGGAAATTTAGCTGGAAATAGTGGCGAAAATATTGAGTTAGATGAACTTTATGAAGATGCAAAACAGATAGTTTTAAACGAAGAAAAAACATCCATCAGCTATCTTCAACGCCGCCTTAAAATAGGCTACAACAGAGCCGCTTCGATAGTAGAACAGCTTGAGGCTATGGGAGTTTTAACAGAGGTAAATGCAAAAGGTCAAAGGGATATAGTTAAATAAATTTAAAATTTTAATATCAGTTTTTTTATAAAATTAATTGCGTATGGAAAAGACTTTTGATTCGGGTATTTTGTAGTTTTTATAATGCTTTAGCTTATTTGATTTAAAAATGTGTGATTTTTATAGTTTAAATTTAACTTAATGTTAATTTAGATCAAATTTGAGCTTTTTGCAAAACGAACTCATGCTAAATTTATATAATTGTGATAAATAAAGCTAAAAATAGAGCAAACGATAGGTAGGTTTATAAAATTTAGTTATTTTTATATCATTTTAGCATGATTTTTTACTTATTAATTCAAATTATTTAGATATGTAAATTTCTAATGATACTAGAAAATATATTTTATAAATTTACGAATTTGATTTTAATTTTTGCAGTAATTTTAGCTTAAAAATCTTTTTGTAGTATAGTTATAGCTTTTAAAAACCATTTATGAATAAAATTAGCATTTTATCGTGCAAAAAAGCTAGTTAAAAGTATGCACTATAAAATAGAAGCTTTTTTAAAGCGAGAAAATACTAGCAATCTTTCAAAACTAGTTTAAATTTTGCTTAGAACAAGATATAAATTTATATTAAAATTTAATATTTGTATCAAATATTTTTGAAATTCTTTATTTTTAGTAATAATCGGTTGGCTACGTCTACTTAGAAATTTTCATTTAACAAGCTTGTATTTTATAATTTAAAAGTATTTGAAGAATTTTATAAGTTTGCTAAAAGCTAGCAAAATCACTTTTTGTATCTTTAAAATTATTTTAAAAACTTTTTATAATATTTATTTAAATAAAAATATATTATTAAATTTATAAACTTAAAAATTGAATAATATATGCATAATCTATCTAGCTTTCAAGGTTTTAATACTATAGCAAAAAAGATTTAAAAGTTTTAATCATCATAGAAAGCAGATGTAGCCAGAAATAGTAGAACTATCAAGCGTATGACAGAGCATTTAAACTCGCGAGGATGTAGCGTAGTAGCGATTTATTAAGCTAAGTGGTGTTGCGACCAACTCGGCGTTGTTTCAAGATACGCAGCATATCTTCTAAGCGGTGCAGAGTAATGATATCTTATATTGCTTTAATTGCACAAACGATGCGTTGAGTCTTTTTCTGATATATAAATATGCTATTAAGCTACTAATATGGCTTGAAATATGCAAATTTACTTATGAAAAATAACAATTTGATAAGTTATAAAAATATTGCTAAAGCTTTAGAAAAGCGAAGAAATAATGCTTGTGGTGCATCAATAGCGCAATAGTTAGACTTGTTATATAAGCAAAGAGCAATGTATCTTTCAAGAAGTTTCTAGCTTTGAAATGATTTTATCTAGCTCAGACTCATCATATTTAATATAAATAAAGAAATGCAAATAACGCCCTAGCTACGGTATTTCTTAAATAAATCGAATTTAAGCTAAATTTAGCTAAATATTATTAAAATTTATAAATTAGCAGAACTAAGATAAATTTAATTATAAATAAGAGTCTTTAAATTTGCATTTAAAACAAAAATTTTATAATAATATTAAAAATTCAAAGCATAAATTTAACATAAAATTATAAAATAAACTTCTAATTTTACATTTATTTATAAAATTAAAAATATATGGTTAAAGAATATATATAAATTTTAAACCAAAAATATCTAAATTTTTATAAGCTTCTCATATATTCATTATCATAAATGCCTAAAATTCGCTCTTGAATTGATTTATCCCAGCCGTTTTTTATTGTTTTTAGCTTTTTTAATTTTTCCAAAAGCTCTAAATGCTCTTTTGGCGCGTAAAATAGCTGATTTAACTCCATGATACTTAAATTTGCACTATCTTTTTGCACAATTTCAACCTCATCGCCACATTTGCAACTTCCATTTTCAACCACTCTGTAGTACCAGCCAGTTCGCCCAGTTTTAAAAATTTCGGCTGTAAATTTGGCATTATTAAAAAATTTTGAAATTTTAAAGCATGGCTTTCTAGGCTGACTAACTTGCAAAACCAAAGAGCCTATTTTGTGTATATCGCCCACGCAAACGCTGTTTTCATCAAGCTCATCTATGCTTAAATTCTCACCCATATCTCCAAATTCAATTTTAGTTTCTAAAAAATTTTCCCAAATTTTGTAGTTTTTAGCGCTATTTGCAAAGATTGCTTTTTCGATTCCGCCGTGATTTTTAGTATCTGCAACGCTATCGTTTATAAATCCAAGCTCGTTTGCATAAACCTCGCCTTGAAATGCAACTTTTTTCATCGCACTTTGCCATGGTTTTTCTAGCAAATTTATATAATTTTCTTTGCCATATTTTTGAATTTTTCCAACACCTAAAAACAAAATTTTAGCCATCTTTTGCCCTTTTTCTCGTAATTATACCACTTGTTTATGAGTTTTAAAGGGGAATTTCATTAGAATTTGCAACTTTATGGAGGAAAATTTGAGAACTGATAGAACGCTTTTTTATGTTTGCACTATTTTGATAACTATAGGAGTGGTTTTTTCGCTCTCTTTGACTGCGTTTACTGTTTTGGCGTATGATTATGACCACTTGCATTTTTTTATCAGACAGTTTGGAGTTGGCGTTATCGGGGTGTTTTTGATGTGGAGCATTTCTATGTTAAATCCAGATAAAATTCTCACTTTTATCGGACTATTTTTGTTTTTAACGATGTTTGTTGTCATGATAACCATGCCTTTTTTACCACCATCAATCGTAAAAGAGGTAAATGGAGCTAATCGTTGGATAAGATTTCCTGGAATTTCATTTGCTCCGGTTGAGTTTTTTAAAATCGGATTTATATACTTTTTAGCTTGGAGTTTTACCAGGAAGATAGATGATACAAAAAAATCGTTTTGGACAGAGGTTTTTATACTTTTTCCATATACTATAGTTTTTTCGTTTATTATTTATATAATAGCTTTTTTGCAAAATGACTTGGGGCAAATTTTTGTTTTGAGTTTAGTGCTTTTGATGATGGTGATTTTTGCTGGAACAAGTTTTAAAATTCTAGGCAGTGGAGCTATGCTTTTAGTGGTTGCTGTTTTTTTGGTTATCACTATGAGTGAGCATCGTATAAGGCGTGTGTATTCGTGGTGGGCTGGAATTCAAGATATCGTTTTGTCATTTTTACCAAGCGATATCGCACAAAAACTTCACATAGAAGGCGCTCAAACACCTTATCAAATTTCTCACTCTCTAAACGCTATAAACAACGGTGGGTTTTTTGGACAAGGGCTTGGCATGGGAACGTTTAAGCTAGGTTTTTTAAGCGAGGTTCATACCGACTTTGTTTTAGCTGGTATTGCAGAAGAGGCTGGGTTTTTTATGCTTGTAGTGATAGTAGGGCTGTTTTTTACGCTGCTTTATAGGATTTTTAAAATTTCATCAAGGGCAAAAAATAATGTTTATTATCTATTTTCGCTTGGTATTGGTTTTATGTTTTTGTTCTCTTTTATGGTAAATTCATACGGCATAACATCTCTAACTCCAGTAAAAGGCTTGGCTGTGCCATTTATAAGTTATGGCGGAAGTCAGCTTTTAGCAGCTTGTTTTGCTATAGGGCTTGTTTTAATGGTATCTAAAAAATCAAAACTAGAAGGCTGATATGAGTATACTTATCACAGGTGGTGGGACTGGCGGACACCTAATCATAGCTAAAACTATCGCACTTGAGCTTAAAAAGCGAGGCATTAAAACTGTTTTTGTAGGCTCAACAAAGGGGCAAGATAAAAAATGGTTTGAAGGAAGTAATATCTTTGATAAAACATACTTTTTACAAAGTAGTGGAGTGGTAAATAAAAGCGGGTTGGCTAAATTTAACTCACTTTTTAACATCTTAAAACTATCATTTAAATGCAAAGATATCTTTAAAAATGAGGGTGTAGAGGCGGTTTTAAGCGTTGGGGGGTATAGTTCATCGCCAGCGTCTTTTTGGGCTGTATTTAGCAAAACACCATTTTTTATACACGAACAAAATGCGATGATAGGCAGACTTAACAAACTTTTAAAGCCATTTGCAAAATCGTTTTATAGCTCATACGAAGAGCCAAAATTTGACTATCCGATAAATGAGATTTTTTTTCAAAAAGCAAGAATTAGGCAAAATTTAAACACAATAATTTTCCTTGGTGGCTCGCAAGGTGCGAAATTTATAAATAACCTAGCTATGCAAATAGCGCCAAATTTGCTAGAACGCGAGATAAAAATCGTACATCAATGTGGCGGAAATGACTTTGAAAAAGTTAGCAAATTTTATAAAGAAAAGCGCCTTGATGTAGATGTTTTTGACTTTTCGCTAAATTTAGCCAGTAAGATAGAGCAAGCGGATTTGTGTGTTGGGCGAAGTGGCGCAAGCACGCTTTGGGAACTTTGTGCAAACCAGCTTCCAGCGATATTTATCCCATTTCCTTACGCGGCAAACGATCATCAGTTTTATAATGCTAAATTTTTGCAAGATATGGGTTTGTGTAAAATCTTTCGAGAAAGTGGCATTGAAAATGAGAAAATTATCGATGAAATTTTAAACTACGATGTAAATTTAGTAAGCCAAAATTTAGCCAAAGTTGTAGGCAAAAATGGTGGCGAAAAAATCGTTGATGATATGCTAAAAAAAGCTAAATTCAAAGAAGTATAAGTGGTCGATATAAACATAATTTCTGGTATTATCGCCCTTGTTGCGGTGGCATTTGCTTTTGTGATATTTTTTAGTCAAGATGATAAGAAAGATAGTTGAAATTTTAAATTTAGTTTATTTTTAAAAAAGTTTTTGCAAATTTGCTATCTTTGGCGATATAAATGCTGCGTATTTTCCGCAAAAATTTATAATATTGGGTGTGAAAAACTTGCATTATGCCAAACGAAAATTAGGCTGATAGATTTAAAATTTGATAAATGAAACTAAGTCATATTGTCTACAAGAAGTTTTTATAAATCTGCTTGCATTGACTGTAAAGCTGTAAAATCGATGACTAAGAAATATTGCGCTTAAAGATGGCTAAAATGCGCGGAATTTGGTTGCTAAATTTAGCCAGTAAATTTTACTAAACTAGAAATTTTAAAACTTGAGTTTGTAAAAAAACTGGCGAATTTATGAGAAAATATAAAGCTTTATTTTGAGGTCAGCTGGGCTTTGAAGATAGTATCGCTGTTTTGATGTATTTAAATTTATATAGTTTTTACTACCTAAATTTTACAAAAATGTTTATGAATAGTTTTGTTTATTGCTATATTTATGGCTAAAAATGACTTTGCAATTTTTTAAAATAAGATTTTGAAGGTATTGTTTGTAAATCTTTTGTAATGCACCAGATAGAGACTTTGCTGTATTTTACGGAAAATTGGTATAAAAATATTTAGGCTCAAAACAAGTTAAGCGGATTTTCTCTTATCAATTTAAGTAAAATTTGATATAAGTTTTCTCTGTTATTAAACCTAAATTCACACTCTTTTAAGTGCAATATAAAATTATCTTTTTTATGCCTTTAAATTTACTTAACCTATGCTTTGCATAACCCCAGAAATTCTCTATACCATTTATGTGATTTTTACCATTAGCGAATTCATTTTTGCAGTGTTTTATACGGTAATGAGCTTTTGCTCCATAATCCACTAAACCATCATAAGCTCTCCAACTATCAGAGTAAATAATACTCTCATTTAGCTCACTAAACTCTCTTAATATTGACACTAGCTCACTTGCACTGCAGTTTTTAACTACTTGTGTATAGACCTTACCATTCTTGTTTTAACATACCAAATACTAGTTGTTTATTAGCTGCACCTATGCCTCTTTTGCCTCTTACTCTTTTAGCTCCTTCTATTTACAGTTACTAGCAAAGCGAAGTAAAAAGTAGCTTTCATCTATTTCTATCTCGCCATCAAATTTAGAAATTTCCTCGCATTCTTGTGCCATTAAAATTCTTATCTCTTTTAGAATTTTATTGATAGAATTTCTAGAAGTATTACAAATTTCAGCTATCTTTACAGCTTCTAAATCAAGGCAAAAATACTTGAGAATTTCACGAAATTTCTTTTCAGAAATTCGGGAACGGTATATGTATTTGTTTTTCATCGACAGCATAGTAGTTAAAAACCCCTTTAAAAGTTTTTAACTTGTCTTGAGCCTAAATTTAATAATCTGTTTATATTATAATAAATATTTATGTAATTTGTATTAAAAAGAGAGTGCGGAATTTTATAGATAAAAAATAAATTTAGATAAGTTTTTAGAATTTATCTAAATTTTTCCTTATAGCACGGAAATTTTATAGGTTAAATGTCTAAATTTTCTTATCACCAAACAAGTTTCAATACAAAATTTGTTCAAGCAAAATCATCAGTATTTCTACTGCCTTCCGCTTCGCTTCACTGTTTCAATACAAAATTTGTTCAAGCAAAATTCTTATTAATTTGCAAGATATAGTAGCCAAAGGCACGTTTCAATACAAAATTTGTTCAAGCAAAATAACTAGCAGGTATTATAGAAATTGCCTCGCTAGGCGGTTTCAATACAAAATTTGTTCAAGCAAAATGATAAGGCTAAAGTTCTTGAGATTATTAAAAGATAGTTTCAATACAAAATTTGTTCAAGCAAAATATTTTAGATAAAGATGGAACATATGTAATCATGACGTTTTAATTCAAAATTTGTTCAAGCAAAAGATTTTATAAATCTGTTTTTATAGTCTACTTAAAGATTTTTAATACAAAATTTAGCTACAAAGCAACAAAAACATCTTATTATCTTAAATTTCATCTATGTTTATATCATAAAATAATTAAAGTATTAAAATGTTTCTATAAAGTTATTTTTAATCTGTAGTATTCTCTTAAAATTACAGGAGGAAAACATGAAAAAATTTAGCTGTTTTGTAGCTTTTATCTTAGTTGGTTCACAGCTTTTAGCTGAGCAAAAATTTAGCGCCACATTAGCAGGACACGCTATTTTGCCAGCTGCTTCGTTTATAAATGTCCCAGATGATGCGCCAGAGTTGCTTCGCACAAATGGTAAATTTGAAAAAACAAAGCGAACCGATAGACTAAAATCCTTTGAGGGTGTGTCAAATGGCAGACCAACAGGCGTGATGTATCCTTTTAGCGCTCAACCAGCACAAGGGCATTCTGGAATCATAAGTTTAGGAGATGATAGATTTGTTTTGTTAAGTGACAATGGGCTTGGAAATAAGTTAAACTCAAAAGATAGTGCACTTTTTTATAACATCTATAAAGTTGATTTTAAAACTGGAGAATTTAAACGAGAAAAGAGCGTATTTTTACACGACCCAAACAAAAAAGTTCCATTTGCAATCCAAACAGAAGCGACAAAAGAGCGATATTTAACCGGTGGAGACTTTGACCCTGAGAGTATTCAGTTTGTTGGCGAGTTTGTATATATCGGCGATGAGTTTGGACCATATATCATAAAAGCCGATAAAAACGGCGTTGTGATAGATGTGTTTGACACGATAGTTGATGGCAAAATCGTTCGCTCGCCTGATAATCCAGCTTTAACTTTACCAAATTCGCCTGATGAGAATATGCCTAAATTTGAAGTAAGTCGCTCAAAAGGTTTTGAAGCGATGGCGCTAAGCAAAGATAAAACTAAACTATATCCGCTTTTAGAGGGCGCTTTGTTTGATTATAAAAGCGGCAAAAAAGAGAGCGTTGATGGGAAAAATTACTTAAGAATTTTAGAATTTGATGTTAAAAAAGATACTTGGAGCAAAAAAAGTTGGAAGTATATACTTGAAGCAAACGACCATGCTATTGGGGATTTTAACATGATAGATGAAAAACACGGACTGATAATCGAGCGTGATAATGGCGAGGGAACGAGTGATAAAGCTTGCAAAAATGGCGAAGATAAGAGTAGGTGTTTTGCTGATGTGGCTAAATTTAAGCGAGTTTATAAGGTTTGGTTAAGCGATGATGGCATAGCTAAAAAACTTGCATATATTGATTTGCTTGATATTGAGGATACACGCAAAATTTCTAAAAAACCACTTGTTAATGGTAAATTTGTCTTTCCGTTTTTTACTATAGAAAATGTCGATGTCGTAGATAAAACCCACATCGTTGTTGGTAATGATAACAACTATCCCAAATCATCTAGCCGTGAGCCAAACAAAGCTGATGATAACGAGCTGATTTTGCTGGATGTGGGTGAGTTTTTAAAGTAGTTTGAGTAAAAGTGCTGCAGATTTTAGCCAAATTTAAGGATTTGGCTAAAATATAAGAAATTATAACTTAAAAACTATCTTAAAATTACAAAATATTTAAGCGTTTTTTAATAAATTTACTATCTCATCAACGCTTAAAACTTTGCCACTGCTTAAGACTGTGCCATTAACAACGAGCGCTGGCATACTTAAAACATCGTATTTTAAAATCTCGTTTATATCTTCAACTTTTATAACTTGTGCAAATTTTGCACTTTTTGCAACGGCTTCTTTGGCATTTATCTCTAAGGCTTTGCACTTTGCACAACCAGTTCCTAAAATTTCTATCTTCATCAAATCTCCTTAAAAAATATAGTTAAAACTTATACCTAAAGTTATAATTCCAAAGCTAACTATAAGTATAAATATGGTTAAAAGCTTGAAGCTTATAATCTTTTTAAGCATCAAAAACTCAGGCAAACTTAGCGTAACAACTGCCATCATGAAGCTAAGTGCAGTCCCTATAGGAAGTCCTTTGGCGACCAAAGCTTCGATAAAAGGCACGATTGCAATCGCATTTGAATACATAAAAATACCGCTAAAAACCCCAACAAAAACACCAAAAACATTATCAGTATAACGCTGTATAAATCCTGTCGGGATATAACTATGAATCAGCGCTCCAATGGCGATAGCAAATAAAACATAAAGATAAATTTTGCTAATTACATCTATCATCTCATCTTTGGCTATCAAAATTCGCTCTTTTATACTAAGTTTTTGCCCATTTTGAGCTTTGTTTTCTATAGGTTTTATCTCAAAAAGCACCTCTTTTTCAAGCTTGAGTTTTGATATAAAATATCCACCAAGCATTGAAATAACAATGCCAAAAAGCGTATAAGCAAGTGTGATTTTAACTCCAAATAAAGAGATTAAAAGTGCGATTGCTACTTCGTTATTCATCGGAGCTGATATAAGGTAGGTAAATGTCACGCCCAAAGGGATTCTTGCTTGCAAAAATCCGATAAAAAGCGGTATAGCACTACATGAGCAAAATGGCGTTATAACTCCAAAAATCGCAGCGTATAAATAACCATAAAATGGGTGTTTGCTCTTTATATACTCGCGAACTTTTTGCGCATTTATAAAGGTTTGTAAAAATGATATAACCCAAACGATAACAACAATCAAAGCTAAAATTTTTATACTGTCATAGATAAAAAAATGAACTATATCGCCTAAATTTCCACTTAAATTTAGCCATTCGTAAACAAATTTTCTTGAAATATCATACCACATTTAACTCATCCTTTACTACTTTTACGAGTTTTTCTTGCATTAAATTTAGCGTTTTTTCAAACTCGCTAAACTCCTTGTCGCTTGGATCGTCAAAGGCTAAATGAAGCGTTTTGGCTGCATTTTTAACGACTGGACAACTCTTTTTAGCATCATCGCAAAGTGTAATTGCTAAATCAAAACTCTCACAAAGCGAATTTAAGGGCTTTGGATAGAGTTTGTTTGTGAAAATACCTTTTTGGATTAATAATTTTTTTGCATTTGGATTTATCTCATTTGATGGATTGCTTCCAGCGCTATAAGCCTTGATAATACCGCTAAATTGCGCATTTATCAAGGCTTCTGCCATGATAGAGCGACACGAGTTGTGAGTGCAGACAAATAGCACTTTTTTTATACTGTGAGGCAAAATTTCACACTCAAGGTATGAAATTTCTTTTAAAGTAGCCGTTCTAAACTCATCTAATGGACTTCGAAGAGAATAATACGACCACTTGCCATCTTTTCTTACCTTTAAAAAACCGCCATCTTTTAAGATTTTAAGATGTCTTGAAAGGCGTGATTGTATCATGCAAAAAGCCTCTTGGAGTTCGCATACACAGCATTCGCCATTGGTTTGTAGATATTTTAAGATTTTGATTCTTGTTTCATCGTTTAGCGATGAGATTGTCTGTAAAAAATCTTGCAAATTTAGTCCTTTTTAAAATTTTCGTAAGTATAGCGAAATCATATCGATAAATCAAGATATCTTGATATGAAAACATTTATATATCTTGAAAGTGGAAAATAATAAGCGAATAGAGAGAAGCTTGAAGTTGTTGCGAGTTGTTGTTGCGAGTTGTTGTTGCGAGTTGTTGTTGCGAGTTGTTGTTGCGAGTTGTTGTTGCGAGTTGTTGTTGCGAGTTGTTGTTGCGAGTTGTTGTTGCGAGTTGTTGTTGCGAGTTGTTGTTGCGAGTTGTTGTTGCGAGTTGTTGTTGCTATGCGGTCAAAGAATATAATTTATTTTTATAATTTCATATCTAATCAAACTTATTTTTATAGCAAAAAACAGGCTGATAATTAAGTTAAATTTTATTTTTATTAAAATTTAACTAAATCAAATTTGAAAAAAAGTTTAATTAAAACCTTTTTTATGACAATTTAACGTATTGTTAAGCTATATTTAAATATAAATTTATTATTAATATCTAATAAAATTTAAAATAAAATAATAAATATTTATATAAACCGCGCAGAATTTTTATAGTAGTAAAATTGCCGTATAGAATTTACTATGTATTATCTTTATAAAAAATTTTAAAAAATTAGTAATATAACCTTATAATTATATAAAAATGATATTTTTTTCTAACCTTTTGTTAAGTTAATTTCTATAGAATTAACACTAAATTTAATATATAAGGAAAAATATGAAAAAGATAGCTTTGGCTCTAGTAGCGCTCGCTGTAATGGCGTTTGCCGATGTTAAAACTGTGGTGGTAACTCCAGAGATACTAAGTGATAAAACTTTGCAAATAGTTGATGTAAGAACTCCGGCAGAATGGGCGCAAACTGGCGTGGTTAAAGGAGCTGTCAAAGTATCATATACTAGCGAAAATGGTGTAAATGAAAATTTTGTAAACGAGCTAAAAGCAGCAGGAATCGACCCGAATAAACCAGTTGCTTTGCTGTGTCATAGCGGAAACAGAAGCAAAAAAGCAGCCAAGTTGCTTGATGAAGCTGGGTTTAAAAATATTATCGATTTAGATGGCGGTGTTACAAGGCTTGAAAACGAGTATAAATATCCGTTAGTAAAAGAGTAAATGAAGAGTTTGTTGATGGCTGAATTTGGTGATAAAAACCTTATAAAAGTAAAAAGCACACCTTTGCTTTCAAAGATGCTTGAAGATGAAAATTTGCAAATTATCGATATAAGAACCTCGCAAGAATGGGAAGATGGAAGCGTAAAAGGCGCTATAAAAATAACGTTTATCGATGAACTAGGGCAGGTAAATCCAGACTTTTTAGATGAGTTTGATGCAAAAACTGACGCTTCTAAAATAAGAGCTTTACTCTGTAGGAGTGGGTATAGGACGTATTTTTGCGCTAGGTTTTTAACTATCGCTGGTAGAAAAAATATCATAAATTTAAGTGGTGGCATAAACGAATTCAAAGCTGTGCAAGTTCAAAGCCACGCAAGCTTTTAATGAAATATAAATTTAAATAAATTAACTTTTATATAAATTTAAAACTATTTTGTTATTATTTTATCGTTGTTATAAATCAAAAAAAGGAGTAGCGATGAGTGCGTTTGGATATTTTAAAAAGGTGTATGCGGAGTACTTTAATTTCAATGGTAGGGCTAGGAGAAAAGAGTATTGGTATTATACGCTTTTTTATACTATTATTTCTATTGTTTTAGGGACTCTTGATTTGTTGATTTTTGACATGGAAATACTTAGCTCGATATTCTTTTTAGTATCGCTTATACCATATTTAGCAGTTAGCGCAAGAAGGCTTCACGATATAGGAAAAAGCGGTTGGTGGCTACTGATCGGCATTATACCGATTCTTGGCGGTATAGTTTTGCTGGTATTTTTCATAATCGATGGCGAGCAAGGTGATAATGAGTATGGGCTAGATCCAAAACGTGAGTATAGCTTTTAGACATTTTAACTAGCGTTTTGTTGATAGTGCAAAAAATATTTGTTTTTTAGATTTTGATAGCTAAATTTTAGCAAATAAATATCTAAAATAATAAGTTAATTTTATAAATATTTTATGGGAAGTATCTGTAAATGATAAATTTATTTAAATTTAGTAAATTTCAGATACTTTCGTTTTAAAATATATCAGATTTAAATCTCTATAAAAAATGGTTAAATTTAGATACTGGCGGAATTAAATTTACAATCTAAGATTTATTTAAGCCATATAAAAAATTTACAAGCTAGATAAATTTTTTGATTTAAAAATAAGGCGCGTTTAGTTTTGATAAAAGTTTTGTTGCTATTAGCTGCGAAAATAATATAGGTAATTTAAAATTTGGAAGTAAAGGTTAGCTAATTTTTACTTTTTTAAATAAAAATTTCATATAAACAAAGAAAATTTATAAAATTTTAAAATAATTTTTTGGTTAAAATTTTATAGAGAACAGACTTTGTACAATATTAATTTTTGCTAAATAATATAAATAATTTTAACTATTTTTTATATAAAATACATACAACAAAGCAAAATAGGGCGGCAAAGTAAGATTAAAATATAAATGGTTTTAAAAAAATCTGCCAAAAAAAGTTATGGCTATTTCGCTTGATAAAATATAATTTACATTTTTAATAACTGTTGAAAATATTTTATAGGGTTAAATTTAACATTTTATAGTATTTGACTTATCATTTTGGCTAGAAATATTAAAATTTTTAAAAACTTTATATTTTATTTTTTGTGGTTGCCATTGTTTTGTACTATTATTATAATAAGTAATTATTTAAAGTTTAGTACGAAATTTTAGTAAATTTGCTATGCAATTTTGTTGATATTTTACAAATATTTTTATCTTTAGTTGTTCTTGTAAACAGGATATTTCTAAAAGTTTACTAAAGATTATCAACTAACTTTTAGACTTTTAATTGTTGCAAAATATGTATTTTAAGAAATTTTTTAGCAGCTAACAGTTGATTAAGCCTATTTAAAAATCATAGATTTTGCGGGTTCGCTATTTAAGATTTTGCATAGAGTGTCTTGCGAAATATTTTAAAAATTTTTTGCCAAAATTAATTTTTAAAACCCAGAGCCCAGAGTTTATAAAAATAGGTTAAATACAAGCTTTAAAATAGTAAATTAAAAGCAAACAATTGCATAAATAAAACCGAAAAGCTGATAAATTTGTTTTTTAGTAAATTTAAAAGTACTTAAATTATATTTGCGTTAAAAAGAGTTAAATTTCCACACATTATTTTGGCTTTACCTGCGCAAGTTAAGTAAAATTTGATAAAAGTTTCAAACATGCTATTTAAAATAAAATAAGCTTAAATCATGCCAATTTTACCAGAGCTAAAACATTTTGCAAAACTATAACGCATAGCAAAGGATAAAATTCTAGTAAAATTTAGTTTTTTGAGTTGATAATTTTTAAATTTTATAACATTAAAAATTTAGTATTTTAACCAAATTTATTTATCTTAAGCTCAGCAACAAACGCTATCTTTACAGCTTATGAACCTATGAATTCATTAACGCTAAAATCAACCTATTTTCCGCTTTTAAGCTCATTAAAAAGTTAGTAAAATTTACCTTTAGATTTACACTTTTTTTCGATAGTTGGGCATTTTCTTTACTAGCAAAACATAGCAAAATGCAAGCGGTAGAGTAGGGTTAGTCTTGATGAAGTGGTTAAATTTAGTACCATTTTCTACTAAAAAACAAATCGCTTCGTCCTTATCATCAAATAGCTTAAAAATAGACAAAATATACTTTTGCAAATTCATCAAAATACGCTAAGTAGCCATTTTGCAACAACTTGCACGAACGCAGTATGTTTTGAAATTTGCTCAGATAACCAATCTGATTAGCATAAATAAGCCCGTCGTGCAAAAATGTGAAATTTGGAAGCAGCCCTAGCATAAATTTTTTAGTTTTTTAGAGGTTATAGAAAAATGCGGCATAAAAATAATGTTTGAATTTGTGTTATAATGGCTTGTTTTAAGTGGATTTCAAAAGTTATCTCTTTGTCTTTTGAAGTGACTTTTAAGGTTTAAGCAAGAGTGTATTTAAACTCAAATCCACTTGCAAATCGGCTATATCGTTGCAATATTTTTGCAAAAGCTCTCTTGTTTTCATAACGCGCCCTTAAGATATCATTAAATTTAAGTAATTTTAACATAAATTTAAAATTATTTTAATAAAAATAGGGTAAAGGTTTAGCTCAATTTATAAAAGCCCTAGTAAAAACTAGAGCTTTTTTCATGATTTATATAGCTTTTGTGATAACTGAAGTTAGAATTTTAGCAAATTCATTTGGGTTATCTATGGCAATGCCTTCTTGAATTTTAGCGATATTTAGAAGTAAATTTGAGATGTCGTTTATCATAATCTTGTTATTTTCAAGCTTTTTGATGATTTCATGCTCTGGATTTATCTCTAAAATCGGCTTAATCTCAGGTAAATTTGCTTGACCCATTTGTTTTAGAATTTGCTGAGTTGCAAAGTCTGGATCGTCTTTATCATATACCAAACAACTAGCAGAATCGCTTAGCCTGTTTGTTACTCTGACTTCTTTTACTTCGCCATTTAATGCTTCTTTGATTTTAGCAGTTAATTCTTTGAATTTTTCACTATCAACAGCCTCTTTTTCATCTTTAAATTCAGCCTGCGAAGCTGGTTTTATCGGAGTTTTATCAAACTCATAAACCATCGGCATAACAATCGAGTCAATCTCTTCATCACATATCAAAACCTCAATATCTTTTTTGTTAAGACTTTCTAGGATAGGTGAGTGTTTGAGCGCGTTGGCGTTCTTTCCTATGATGTAATAAATCTCTTTTTGATCTTCTTTCATAGCCTCTTTATACTCTTTTAGGCTTATTAGTCCATCTCTTTTACTTGATTTAAAAAGGGCTAAATTTAGGATTTCATCTTTTTGAGCTGAAAATCCATAAAGCCCCTCTTTAAGCACTTTGCCAAAAAGTGTGTAAAATTTTATGTATTTTTCTCTATCAGTTTCTTTAAGTTTTTCAAGTTCGATTAAAATCTTTTTAACACTTGCCTCTTTTACGCTTCTTATAATAGCATTATCTTGCAAAATTTCACGGCTTACATTTAACGGCAAGTCCTCTACATCTATGATTCCTTTGACAAACCTTAGATAAGTTGGCAAAAGTTCTTTTTCATCATCGGTTATAAAAACTCTCTTAACGTAGAGTTTAACACCACTTTGATAATCCACTCTAAACATATCAAAAGGCTCAACGCTTGGGATGTAAAATAGGGTTGAGTATTCGATTTTACCTTCAGCTTTTGTATGGATATAAAGTAGTGGATCTGTGCTATCGTGGCTGATTTGTTTATAAAACTCGTTGTAATCCTCTGGTTTTAAAGCGCTTTTTTGCATACGCCAAAGTGCGCTTGCTTTGTTGATTTGCGTAGTTTTTAGCTCTGTTTTTGAAGGCTCTATCTCTTTTCCATCGCTATCTTTTTTAGCTGGGATAAATTCCTCTTTATCCATAAAGATAGGGTATGGGATGTGGTTTGAGTATTTTTTGATGATATTTTCTATCGTGTATTCGTTTAAGAACTCATCATCTTTTAAAAATAGCGTGATTTGAGTGCCATGGCTATCTTTTTTACCTTTTTTTATGCTAAAACTTGTAGCGTCGCTGCTCCAGATATTTGCCTCATCGCTTAGTGCTTTTTTGCTTAAAACCTCGATTTTATCAGCAACCATAAAAGCAGAGTAAAAGCCTACGCCAAATTGACCGATAAGATTTGAATCTTTTTTAACATCGCCACTAAGCTGAGATAAAAATCCCTTTGTTCCACTTCTTGCTATAGTTCCAAGGTTGCTTATAAGTTCATCTTTATCCATGCCGATACCATCATCTGATATGATAAGAGTTTTAGCACTTTTATCTATCTTGATATCGATTTTAGAAGTATAGGTTAGCTTTTTATACTCATCGTTTGTAAGGCATAGATAGTTTAGTTTATCTAGCGCATCACTTGCGTTTGATACAAGCTCTCTTAGAAAAATCTCTTTGTTAGAGTAGAGTGAATGTATCATTAAATTTAGTAAATCACTCACTTCGGTTTGAAATTCATGTTTTGACATATTTAATCCTTTATAAATTTTTAGCAGATTATAGTATAAAATGCTTAAAATTTCAAGATATTTAATCAAAATAATTGAAAAAAGTTGATAGTAACTATATCAAGTTATATAAATTTACCTATTTTGGGACGATAATAGAGTGGTAAAATTTTAATATATAAAAATTTAAAAGAAATTTTAGCCACTAATCTTTGAAATTGATAAATTTAGTAAAGAAGCGATATGAATTTTTAAGAGATAAAGGCTAATTTAAGCCTTTATAAATTTAATTATCTATAGATAAATCTTTTTGATTTACCCAGCCGATTTTGCCATTTTTAAACAGTACTTTATAATACTCGTTGTTTTTATCAAATATATTTACTTTTTCGGCATCTTTGGTATGATAAAAGATGGTTGATTTTTCTATAGGCAGGATTTTAACCTTAGTGTTAGCATTAACAACTCCAGTGCTATGAGGATCTTGAGTGTAGATGTTATAGCTAATAATTAGCACTGCAAAGATAAGTGGGGTTGTGTTTTTGCTTAAAACATATAGTGCTAAAAAGAAAATCGCGCCTATAAATACAGCTAGCTTTTTATAGATTAAAAATGGATCATCTTGTGGATTTAGCTCTGTTTGAGTGCTTAAATCATCAATTTCTAGCTTAACATTTAAGCTAAAGTTTTCAAACTGAGCTGTTTTGGCGTTAAAATAGCTAAAACTAAAGCTAGTTTGGTTGTTTTCTATAACAACAAAGTAAAATGCGCTTTGGTTAGAATAGCTCCCTTTTATGGAATTTATACCTTGTTTTACCACATCTTGCGATAGATGAAATGAGCTTAAATTCGCACCTTTTGCGCTTAATGCTATAGTCATTATATTCGTGTTATCATCAAATTTAGCCGTTTTATAGCTTTTTACAACTAGTTCATCAGCTACAACATGCGCGTAATTTGCCTTTTCTTGAATCGGTTTAAAAGTTGGAAGTTTTGGTTTTATGCTAGCTTTTTGAAAAAACTCGCCATTTCGTTTTGCAACTATTTGTATGTTTTTAAGCTCGGCATTTGTGCTGTTTGCTTCAAACCAAAGTCTAGTTCTATACACACCTTTTTCATCTTGACTCCATGATAGGTTGTTGCTATTTAGCCAGACTAAACCAGATGTTTTTTCCATGCTTAAATTTAAATCCAAGCTGATATTTTGCTGGATATTTGCACTTAAATCCATACCAAATACTTGATTTACATAGACGCTTTTTGGGATTTTTGAAGCTGCTAAAAGCAAATCCGTAACTCTAACTTCTTGATAAATTTTAGACTCATCTAAGTCTAAATTTCCCTCATCTGTAGGCGCTATAAGCTTTAAATCATCAATAGTAAGGTGCTGTTTGTTTAAAATTTCATCTTCTGTGTATGCTTTTGGTTTTACATCTTTGGCAGCTGTAGGCTTTACGCTTTTTAGATAATCAACATCATCTTGTGCTGCGATAGCAAAAACTGCCAAAAATATAGTTAAAAATACCGCTCTTAGCAAATAAAGCCTTTTAAAACTCTAGCCCCATCAACACCACCAAGTTCGGCTTCTATCGCGCGCTCTGGGTGAGGCATAAGACCAAAAATTTTTTTATCTTTATCGCAAATTCCAGCTATAGCATCAACTGAACCATTTGGGTTTTCGTATGCGCCATTTTCATCGCAGTATTTAAGTAAGATTTGCCCTTTATCATACATTTTATTAAGATTATAGCTATCTATGTAGTAGTTGCCTTCGCCGTGTGCTATAGGGATGTTTAAAATTTCATCTTTTTTACAGCATGATAAGAACTTGTTATCGGCAGAAACTACCTTTAGATGGTGGTATTTTGAGATAAAACTTAAACTTAAGTTTCTGTTCATCGCACCATCTAAAAGCTTAAGCTCTAAAAGCATTTGAAATCCGTTGCAAATTCCAAGTATATAGCCACCTTTTTTTGCATGCACTACAACAGCTTTCATTATAGGGCTAAATTTAGCAATCGCCGCCGTTCTTAAGTAATCACCATGGCTAAAACCACCAGGCAAAACTATCAAATCAGCATTAATGCTCTCTTCTTTATGCCATATAATCTCAGTTTTGTAACCTAACTTTTCAAAAGCATATTGAGTATCTCTTTCACAGTTTGTGCCTGGGAAATTTATAATCGCTACTTTCATAGCACTATCTCATACTCTTCTATGACAGTATTTGCAAGCAAGTCTTCACACATGCTTTCTACATTTTTCTTTAGCGTATCTTTATCGCTCTCATCGATATCAAGAACGATTTGTTTTCCTACTCTTACGCTATTTACCCCTTCAAAGCCAAGCGAGCTAAGAGCATGCTCAACTGCTTTGCCTTGAGGGTCTAAAACGCCAGCTTTCAACTTTACATTTACAACTACTTTCATCTCTATCCTTAGCTTAAAATTCTTTTTAAAACCTCTTCATAAGCGACTTTTACGCCACCAAGACCTTGTCTAAATCTATCTTTATCTAATTTTTCGTTTGTCTCTTTATCCCAAAATCTGCAGCTATCTGGACTGATTTCATCAGCTAGTAAAATATTTCCATCTTTGTCTTTACCAAATTCTATTTTAAAATCGACTAGTTTTAAGCCTTTTTCATCAAAAAATTTACGTAAAATAGAGTTGATTTCTCGCGCTGTGTATTTAAGTCTTTCTAGCTCATCTTCTGTTTTAACAGCATTTAGTAATAAGCAGTGTTCATCATTTAATATAGGATCGTTTAACGCATCATCTTTATAGCAAAACTCAACTAGAGTAAATGGTAAAACTGTGCCATCTTTTATACCAAGTCGTTTGCTTAGTGAACCTGTTGCTATGTTTCTTACAACTACTTCAAGAGGAACGATTTCGCACTTTTTAACAAGTTGCTCGGTATCGCTTAGCGTTTCAACTAAGTCTGTTTTTATACCTTTTGACTCTAAAAGTTTGAAAATTTGAGTGCTTATTTTATTATTTAGTTCGCCTTTTCCAGCTTCTTCAGCTTTTTTTACACCGTTAAATGCTGTTAAAGAGTCCTTAAATTCTGATATGAGCAGATCATCACTCTCGACTATAGACCACATTTTTTTGGCTTTACCTTCGTAAACCATCTCTTTTTTGGTTGCCTTCATTTTCCATCCTTTGTAATGTTGAGAATTTTTATACTATCAATTGCTGTTTTTAACTGAATATCATTATATATAGTTGATCTAGGTATTATCTTATCTTTGTCTTTTTGACTTTTTTTGCTAACTTTTACTTTTGAGTCGATTTTAGATAGCTCTGTTTCAAGATGTTGTTTTAAATCAGACTCTTTTAAGTTGAATGAGTTATCCTCATCAGGAACTTTTCCAGGATATACTATTAAATCAGGCTTAACGCCAGAATTTTGGATAGTTCTACCGCTTGGTAAATAATACCTTGCTATAGTCATTCTAAGCCCTTCTTTGCTATTTAGTGGCATGATAACTTGAACGCTACCTTTGCCAAAAGTATTTTCGCCTATAATTATACCTCTTTTTAAATCTTGCAAAGCTCCACTTACTATCTCGCTTGCGCTCGCACTTCCGCCATTAACCAAAACAGCTAGTGGTAAATTTGTTATTTTATTATTTGCTTTTGCTTTATACTCTGTATTTTCGCTCTTATCTCTACCTTTTTGAGAAACGATAACTCCATCGCTTACAAACAAATTTGTTAGTCCAACAGCTTGTTCTAAAAGCCCACCAGGGTTGTTTCTAAGATCAAGGATAATGCCATCAGTATCTTTATGCTCTTTTATAAATTTACTCGCTTCGCTAACTACTTTTTGATCAAAATTTGTAACTCTTAGATATAAAATATTCTCATCTTCTATGCTTTTTGCGTATACAGACTCAACTTTTATGATATCTCTAGTTATATTCACATCAAAAGGTTTCATTTCGCCTTTTCTAAATATAGTTATAACAATCGGCGTTTTAGGCTTTCCGCGCATTTTGCTAACTGCTTCATCAAGAGTTATACCTAATGTTGAGTTGCCATCTATTCGTAAAATTACATCGTTTGATTTTACACCTGCTTTATCGGCTGGAGTGCCTTCAATCGGAGCTACAACAGTTAAAGCGCCATCTTTCATGCCAACTGTTATTCCAAGCCCACCAAACTCGCCCTCGGTTTGAACTTTAGTATCGTTAAATGCCTTTTCGTCCATAAAACTCGAATGTGCATCTAAATTTGACATCAAGCCAGCTATCGCTTTATCGATGATTTGCGTAAATGTTAGTTCATCTGCATAGCTGTTTTCAACTGTTGAGATTACTTTTGTAAATTTAGTTAAAGCTTGTAGTTTTGAGCTTTCGCTATCTTGTGTTTTTGCGTTTAAATTTATAGCAAACATCAAAGATATCGCTATCGTAGAGACAAAGCCCAAGCCAAAAAAAAGTTTCTCTTTTTTCAAATTTAGAACTCCTTAGTCATATGTAGTTTAAGCGATGATTTTATTCTTATTTAGCTAAAAAGTCGCTAAATTTACTAAATTTTGAGCGTTGTATTTATTTAAATTTATCAATTTGTATCAAAATTTAAATCAAAATCAAAATATTTTTCTAACTTTTTTGTTGCATTAATGTTTTAGCTACGATAAATCGGATGTATTTTTTATTTGAAAAATGCATATAAACATGTAAGTAAAAATATAAATTTATATACTATCTTCATATTTTTATTGAATAAACTTGACAAAGATAGACTAAAGTTATATAATAGCCAAATATAAACTTACTAGGAGTTCACAGATGAATAATGTATTTGATATCTTAACAGATCAGATGAGAAGTGCTGTTGAAAACTCAATTTCTTTAGCCATACATTCAAAAAATAGCGAAGCGACATCTTTACACTTGTTATGGGGTTTAGCGGTGGATGGTTCATCGATTTTAAACCAAATTTTTAACAAAAAAGGTATATCAAAAAATGCAGTAGAACTTGATATAAAAAGTCAAATTTCAAATTTGCCAACAAGTTCTAATGTAAACAAAGATAACATAAAAGTTAGCAAAGAGCTAGTTGATTCGCTAGAAACTGCAAAAGCTTTTATGACAAGTATAGGCGATAGCTTTATAGCTATAGATAGTTGGCTTATAGCAAACTCAACTAAAGAGCCGTTAAAAGGAATTTTGTCTAAATTTATAGATATAACAGACTTTAAAAAAGAGCTTGAATCTATAAGAGGTGGCAAGAGCATAAGCTCGCAAACTGCTGATGAGACCTTAGAAAGCTTGGCTAAATTTGGTATAGATTTAACTCAAAAAGCTATTGATGGCAAGCTAGATCCTGTTATCGGGCGCGATGAAGAGATAAGCAGGATGATGCAGATTCTAATACGAAAAACTAAAAATAACCCGATTTTGCTAGGCGAGCCAGGTGTTGGAAAAACCGCTATAGTCGAGGGTTTAGCCCAGTTAATAGCAAAGGGCGAAGCACCAACAAGCTTAGCAAACAAGCGAGTAATCGCTCTTGATATGAGCGCGTTAATCGCCGGAGCAAAGTATAGAGGGGAGTTTGAAGATAGGTTAAAAGCTGTTATAAACGAAGTTGTTCAGGCTGGAAATGTTATACTGTTTATCGATGAAATTCACACTATCGTTGGAGCTGGAGCAAGCGAGGGCAGTATGGATGCGGCAAATATTTTAAAACCAGCTTTAGCTCGTGGCGAGCTTCATACAGTCGGAGCTACAACGTTAAAAGAGTATAGAAAGTATTTTGAAAAAGATGCAGCACTTCAACGCCGTTTTCAACCTGTAAATGTTGTCGAACCAACTGTAAATGAGGCTTTACAAATTCTTCGTGGTATAAAAGAAAAGCTTGAAGTTCACCATAACGTAACCATTACAGATAGCGCGTTAGTTGCGGCTGCAAAGCTAAGTGATAGATATATAAGTGGTAGATTTTTACCTGATAAAGCGATAGATTTAATAGATGAAGCAGCAGCCGAACTTAAAATGCAGATTGAAAGTGAGCCATTTGAGCTTGCAAAAGCAAAGCGAGATATCGTAACTTTGCAAGTTGAAAAAGAAGCCCTTAAAATGGAAAATAACGATAAAAATAACCAAAGGCTCGAAGAGATAGAAAAAGAGTTAGCAAATTTAACAGAGAAGAAAAACAGCTTAAATTCGCAATTTGAAAATGAAAAAAAGGTTTTCAACTCAATCTCTCAAACTAAAAAAAGCATAGATTCTTTGAAAAATGAAGCTGACTTGGCTCGTAGAAATGGGGATTTAAACAAAGCTGCTGAGATAGAGTATGGCAAAATTCCACAAGCACAAAATGCTATAAAAGAGCTAGAGAATAAGTGGAAGAGTATGCAAGAAAGCGGAGTGCTACTTAAAAATGAGGTTGATGAGGACTTAGTAGCTGGAATTTTAAGTAAATGGACAGGCATAACTGTTTCAAAAATGCTAACAAGCGAAAAAGAGAAATATCTAAAGATAGAAGAACATCTAAAACAAAGTGTTGTAGGACAAGATGAAGCACTTCACGCTCTATCTCGCGCAATCAAACGAAACAAAGCAGGACTTAGTAGCCAAAATCGTCCGATTGGAAGTTTTCTCTTCCTTGGTCCAACGGGAGTTGGAAAGACTGAAAGTGCAAAGGCGTTGGCGAAGTTTTTGTTTGATGATGAAAAGGCGATGATTCGTTTTGATATGAGCGAATATATGGAAAAACACAGCGTGTCTAGGCTACTTGGCGCACCTCCAGGATATGTTGGATATGATGAGGGTGGACAGCTAACTGAAGCAGTTAGGCGCCATCCATACTCTGTGCTTTTGTTTGATGAAGTTGAAAAAGCGCATAAAGATGTATTTAATATCTTGCTTGGAATTTTAGATGATGGAAGAGCGACCGATAATAAAGGCGTTACGGTTGATTTTAAAAATACAATTATAATCTTAACCAGTAACATTGGCTCAAATTTGATTATGAAATTTAAAGGGCAAGAGAGGGAGAAATTTGTAAAAGAAGAGCTTAAAAACTACTTTAAACCAGAGTTTTTAAACAGGCTCGATGATATTATCACATTTAATCCGCTAAGTGAGGAAAATTTAGGTGGGATAATAGATATAATGTTTAAAACTCTTCAAAAAACTCTTGAAAATAGGGGTATTAAAGCCACTCTAAGTGATAATGCTAAAAAACTCATAGCAAAATCTGGCTATGATATAGAATTTGGTGCAAGACCGCTAAGAAGAGCGCTTTATGAGCTTGTTGAGGATGTTTTAGCGGATAAGATTTTAAGAGATGAGATAAAAAGTGGAGATGAAATTTTAATAGATGCAAAAGATGATAATATCGTAATTTCTACTATAAAATAGCTAAAACTTAAAAACCGCCTTAAAATGGCGGTTTTATCCTATATAAATATAAATAAAAGTAATCAATATATAAAATTAAACTTTTAAGGATAGTGAAATATCGCTATCAAATTTGATATCTTTTTGATATTCTTCTCGCGCATATTTAGGATAAAATAACTCTCATATTAGCTCAATTTTTTTAAATTTATACCATTTACACTAGATTTTATGGTGTATTAATACTATAATTATTTTAGTAATAATTAAAAGAAACTTATTTGAATTTACTAATATTATTTTATAATATATTTAAATATAAAAAAGTAGTAGAATACGCACAATGTATTTATAAATTTTTATTTGAAAATAACACCAAACAAGGAGTAAAGATGGTAAATGACGATATCTTGGCTAAGATTAACGCCAGATTAGAAACTGTTACTAAACTGCCTAAAATGAAAGATGGCTCTATAGTAAAATTACTTGAAGAAAAGGGAATCTCAAGAAGAGATTTTCTAAAATGGGCTGGAACTATGGCTGCTATAATGGGCTTACCAGCTACTTTTGCACCGACAATTGCAAAAGCTGCTGAGCTTGCTGATAGACTTCCAGTTATTTGGCTTCATATGGCTGAGTGTACTGGTTGTAGCGAGAGTTTGTTAAGAACAGACACGCCTACAGTCGATAGTTTGATATTTGATTATATTTCGCTTGAGTATCATGAGACAATTATGGCTGCATCTGGCTGGCAAGCAGAGGAAAATTTAGAAGGCGCTATAGAAAAATACAAAGGTCAATATATCTTAATGGTTGAGGGTGGAATTCCGGCAGGTTCTAGTGAATTTTTCCTAACAGTTGGACCACACGGAACTACAGGAGCGCAACACTGTAGAGTTGCTAGCGAAAATGCGGCTGCTATTTTTGCTATAGGAACCTGTTCAAGTTTTGGCGGTATTCAAGCTGCAGCTCCAAACCCAACAAACGCACAACCACTTAGTAAAATCACAAATAAACCGGTTATAAATGTCCCAGGATGTCCACCAAGCGAGAAAAACATCGTAGGAAACGTTCTTAACTACATTCTTTTTGGAACTCTTCCATCGCTTGATGCGTTTAATAGACCAAAATGGGCATATGGACTTAGAATTCATGATCTTTGCGAAAGACGCGGACACTTTGATGCAGGTGAGTTTGTTCAACACTTTGGCGATGAGGGCGCAAAAAATGGCTATTGTCTATATAAAGTAGGTTGTAAAGGGCCTTATACATTTAACAACTGCTCACGTGAGAGATTTAACTCGCATACAAGTTGGCCAGTTCAAGCTGGACATGGTTGTATCGGTTGTAGTGAGCCTGATTTTTGGGATACGATGGGACCATTTGAAGAGCCGCTTGCTGATAGACTTTATCACACTGCATTTGGCGGACTTGGCGCAGATGCGACAGCTGATAAGATAGGCATAGGAGTGCTTGCAGTAACAGGCGTTGCAATCGCTGCTCACGCCGCAATCGGTGCACTTAAAAAAGACAAAAAAGGAGATGAATAATGTCACAAAGAATAGTAGTTGATCCTATCACTAGAATCGAAGGACACCTTAGAGTAGAAGTTATAGTTGATGATAACAATGTTGTTACTGATGCATATAGTGGCTCTACTTTGTGGCGTGGTATTGAAACTATCGTAAGAGGGCGCGATCCTCGTGATGTTGGTTTTATGACTCAAAGAATTTGTGGTGTTTGTACTTTCTCGCACTATAAAGCAGGTATTATGGCGGTTGAAAATGCGCTTGGTATCACTCCTCCTTTAAATGCGATTTTAACAAGAACTTTGATGAATAATGCTCTATTTTTACACGATCACATAGTTCACTTCTACCAACTTCACGCGCTTGATTTTGTTGATATCGTTAGTGCGCTAAGTGCTGATGTAAGAGCGGCTAGTGAAGAGGCATTTAAATACTGTGATTTACCTTTTGCTTGCGGTGCTGATCAGCTAAAAGCAGTTCAACAAAAAGTAAAAGCTTTCGTTGATAAAGGAAATCTTGGACCATTCGCAAATGCTTACTTTGGACACCCAACTTATCGTTTAACTCCAGAGCAAAATTTAATCGCACTTTCTCACTATCTAGAGTGTTTAAGAATTCAACGAACAGTTGCTCAGATGATGGCGATTTTTGGTGCTAAACAACCTCACCCACAAAGCTTAACAGTAGGTGGTATCACAAGCGTTATGGATATCTTAAGCCCAGCAAGACTTGGCGAATATATGGTTAAATTCCAAGAAGCTGCTGACTTTGTAAACAGAGCTTACTATCCAGACTTAGTAATGGCTGGAAAAGCTTATGCAAGTGAAGCAAGCGTGACAAATGATGTTGGCGTTGCAAATTTATGGACACATCAAGAGTTTCAAGTTAGTTCAAACGAGTGGTTATTTGATAGTGGTATTATACTTAATGGCGATATTAGCAAGGTTTATGATCTTGATGAGTCTAAAATCACAGAAGAGGCAACTCACTCATGGTATAAAAACAACGCTCCGCTTCACCCTTATGATGGAGAGCAAGATCCTAACTATACAGGATTTAAAGAAGAAGATACGCTAAATGCAAAAGGCGAAATGGTAAAAACTAAAGTCTTTGATACGGCTGGAAAATACTCATGGATAAAAGCTCCAAGATATGATGGTAAGCCATTGCAAGTTGGGCCATTGTCTAATATAGTTATAAACTACGCAAAAGGAAATAAATTTGTTGTTCCAGTGGTTGAGAAATTCTTAAAAGACACAGGACTTCCAGTAAGTGCAGTATTATCTACTCTTGGTAGAACAGCTTGTCGTATGATAGAGGCTAAAGTTGTAGCTGATAATGGGCTTATGGCATTTAACAACCTTATAGCAAACATTAAAAGTGGAGATACTGATACTTGCGCTAAATATGTTATCGATACTAAAAAAGAGTACAAAGGTAGATATATAGGTCATGTTCCAAGAGGTAGTTTAAGCCACTGGTGCCGAATCAAAAATGGTGTTATCGAAAACTGGCAAGCAGTAGTTCCATCAACATGGAATGCAAGTCCAAAAGACGCTAAAGGTCAAATGGGAAGTTATGAAGCTTGTCTAATAGGACTTAAAATAGCTGATTTAAAACAACCTTTAGAAATCATAAGAAAAATTCACTCTTACGATCCATGTATTGCGTGTGCGGTTCATGTGATGGATACTAAAGGAAATGAATTAGGTAGCTATAAGGTAAATCCTAATCTATAAAGGAGGATTATATGGAAAAACAGAGTAAAAAACATGTAGCAGAGTATGAATTCTCTATAGGATTTAGGCTGACTCACTGGATACGAGCGTTGGCAATAGTTGTGCTTGTAGTTAGTGGTTTATATATAGCGTATGTATTTCAAAGTTCTGAAGTTGTAGGTGAGCCGATAAATTTTATGAACGCAAAATGGCGTTTTGTGCATTTAGTGGCTGGATTTTTGATGATAGGCGCTTTGATTTTTAAAACTTATCTCTTTATCTTTGACTCACTTAGTAAAAAAGAGAGAGTTAGTGTGGCTGATTTTATCAACCCAAAGGTATGGATAGCACAGATTAAATACTACATTTTTATGGGTCCGCATCCGCATTTAAAAGGTGTTTATAACCCTTTGCAGTTTATAGCATATATTTTGTTTTATGTTACTGCTTTTGTTATCTGCTTGACAGGGCTTGTGCTTTATATACATGTGTATCATGATGGGCTTGGTGGTGCGTTATATGGACTTTTAAGACCATTTGAAGTATGGATGGGTGGACTTGCTAATGTAAGAGAAATTCACCATATAGCTATGGATGTTATTATCGTATTCGTAGTGGCGCATGTTTACATGGCTGTATTTAATGCAATCAAAGGCAAAGATGGCGCGATGGATGCAATTGTTAGCGGATATAAATTCCCTAGTGAAGAGCATTAATTGAAAGTCTTGGTTTTAGGTATTGGAAATGTGATGTTCTCCGACGAAGGTGTCGGAGTTCATCTTTGTAAAGCTCTCGAAAAAAACTATAAATTTAACTCCGACTCTCACACTATCTCTTTTATAGATGGTGGAACTTTAGCAAATTTTTTGATGTATATAATGGTAGAGTATGATTATATTGTGCTTTTAGATTGCATTGACGCTGATGATGGAGCGGTTGGAGATGTTTATAGCTTTGATTATGAGGTTATGCCAAAAATGATAAATTGGAGTGGCTCTGCACACGAAGTAGAGATGCTTCAAACACTTCAAATGCTTGATCTTGCCGGCGATAGACCAAAAACACAGATAATAGGCGTTGTGCCTAAGAGAATCGAGCCTATGAGTTTCAAGCTAAGCGATGAGATGAAAAAAGCGGCTGTTGTGATGGAAAAAACAGTGATTAATCACATAAAAGAGCTTGGGTTTAAGGTAGAAAAAGTAGCAGATTTTAGCGTTCAAGATATGGCAGATGAATTTAGCAAGGCAGGGTATGATAGTAGCATTTAGATTTTTTTATACGAACAAAAACTCGTTTTTAGCATATTTTTTAGACTATTATGCTAAAAAAAGCACTCTAAAATATACGATAAATAAAAACGATGATGAGATTACACTTTTTATAGAGGGTAGTGAAGAAGAGCTTTTAAAATTTAGCGATGAGTATATGAATTTAGTTCCAAATTCAGTTTTTTTAGCTAAAAGTAGTGTTGAAGTTGTAAAAGAGACACTAAAGACAAATTTGCAAATCCCACAAACCAAATTTGCAAACATAACCCCAGCTGTGATTAAAAACTATATTTCAAAAGCTGAAATTTTGCCAAACGAATACGACATAATAAGCGAAATATCAGTTTTAAAAGATGGCGAGTTTATCGGTATTACAAGTGAAAATTTTGATGAGTTAGTTGAGTTTTGTTTTTTAAATTTACTTCATAATCAGACGCTAAATTTAAAAAACAAAAATGGATATTTTATCCTAAAAAGCGGATTTGATTTTAAATATTGTGATTTTGTTATGCCGACAAGTTTGCCGGCTTTACCAAAGGCTTTTATAGCTGATGAAAAAAGTTTGATAGCTTTAGCTAGTTTTGAAAAACCAGTGATAAATTTAAAAACAAGTGCCATTTTTAGGCAAAATCATAAAGAAGCTCCACTGTTTTTTGATGTAAAAGCGGCGAGTGATTTTTTTACTTTTGCTCTATTTGATAGACTTAGCAAAGAGGAGCTGTTTTTTGTAAGCGTGAAGATAGAAAAGAGTGATTTTTTACCTTTGAAAATTTCAGTATCAGAAAACAACTTTATAGTGATAAATCACGGCGAGTTTATATCACAAAGTGAGGCTAAATTTTTAGAAGAAAAGGAGTTTTCAAATTTTGCTCTTTTTGGGTTGATTTGCAATGAATTTAGTATAATCGAGCAAAAAAATGTAAATATCTTTTTTGATAGAAGCTTAAGTGATAGTATTAAAGTATATGATAAAAACAGTGCGGTTGAGCTTTTAAAACTACCTAAATTTAGCTCTTTTGAAGAGTTAAAAGATGAGATTTTAAGTGATGAAGTTGGAAGAACTCTGTTTGAAAATTTCCAAAAAGAGTTTGGTTTTCCAACTGGTGATATAAAAAGCAGTAGTTTTTACTCGCTTTTTGATATAGTTTCGCAAATTTTGTTTGGAAAAAATGCTAAGTATTTGTTAGATAATGCTAAAGATTTTTTAGGCACAAAAGGTCCAAGGCTGGACTTTTTATTAAAAGATACAAACGAGTTTGATTTGGCTAAATTTGTTAGAAGTGGAATGAGCTATAAACTTGCTGGAGTGAGTGATAAAATCATAAGTTATGGCTATATTGAATCGCTAGTTTATTTTATAAGTGATTTTTTAGACGACTTAAAAGATGATGCAAATATCGATAATGTCATCTTTACAGGCACGCTTTTTGAAGAAAAAGATATATTAAATTTAATGGAAAAAATCATCTCAAAACAGTTAAATGCTAAATTTAGCAACTATCTAGGACTTGAGGCAAGGTAGTGGAATGCCTAAAATTTAGTATTTTTGGTGCAGTGCAGGGGGTGGGATTTCGCCCTTTTATATATGTTTTATGCACTAAACTTGGATTAAAAGGTGAAGTTTATAACGATAGCGAGGGCGTTAAACTCTTTTTAGGTGGGAGCAAAGAGCAAATTTTGGAGTTTGAAAAAAGACTTTTTGTAGAGCTTCCACCACTTGCAAGAATCGATAAAATCGAAAAAATAAAGATAGAAAACCAAAATTTTACAGAATTTAAGATAACAAGCTCAAAACAGACAAGTAAATTTACTCCTATTCTGCCTGATTTTGCGATATGTGATGAGTGTAGGGCAGAGTTTTATAATAAGGCAAATGAGAGATTTCATTATCCATTTATTAATTGCACGAACTGTGGACCTAGAATTTCTATCATAAGCGAGCTTCCATATGATAGAAAAAACACAACAATGGCAAAATTTAAGATGTGCAAACTTTGTAAAAGTGAGTATGAAAACCCACTAAATCGCCGTTATCACGCTCAGCCTATATCTTGTCCAAACTGTGGCCCAAAGCTGTTTTTTAAAGATAAATTTGGAAATTTACTTTCAGGTGATGCGATTAAGAACTGCATAGATGCGTTAAAAAATGGCAAGATTGTCGCTATAAAAGGACTTGGTGGGTTTCATCTGGTTTGTGATGCTTTGAATAATGAGGCTATTTCTTTGCTTAGAGAGCGAAAGCACCGCCCTAAAAAGCCATTTGCCATCATGTGCAAAGATAGCAAAATAGCTAGCGAGTTTGCTATAATCTCTAATGATGAAAAAATGCTTTTAGAATCAAATGTTAAACCAATTGTCATTTTAAAGCTTAAAAATAACGGCAAAATTCCACCAAATTTAGCTCCATCTTTAGATAAAATCGGTATTTTTTTGCCTCCGACTGCGCTTCATCTTCTTATTTTTGAGTATTTTAAAAACCCACTTATAGCTACAAGTGCGAATTTAAGTGGTGAACCGATAATTTATAATGAGCAAATTTTGTTAAAAAAACTAGGTAGTGTGATTGATTACTATCTTGATAACAATCGAGAAATTTTAACTCCAAGTGACGATAGTATCGCTGTTGTAGTTGATAAAAAGCCTATGTTTTTTAGAACATCTCGCGGGCTAAATCCTAAAATTTATCTTTCAAATTTTAAGCAAAAAGGGACTTTTTTAAGTGTCGGAAGTGAGCTTAAAAATCAGTTTTGTATATATAAAGATGGTCAAATATTTATCTCGCCATATCTAGGAGATCTTAAAAATGTCGCTACATTTGAGCGATTTAAGTCTGTTTTGGCGATGTTTGCTAAAAACTATGAGTTAAAATTTGATGCTGTTATCTCTGATTTACATCCAAATTTTTTACACACAAAATACTTTGAAAATCAAGGCTTTATAGTCCAAAAAGTTCAACACCATTACGCTCATTTGCTAAGCGCTTTAGATGAAAACAAGCTTTTAGGGCAAGATAGAAAATTTTTAGGCTTTTGTTTTGATGGGACTGGATATGGTGAAGATGGGCGAATCTGGGGTGGAGAGGTTTTTAAATTCGATGAGTTTGGGTATGAAAGGGTGGCGCATTTTGATGAGTTTTTGCTGCTTGGCGGTGAGTCAAGTATTAAAAATATCGATCAACTTGCCTTTTCTATACTAAAAAAATATGATATCCAAAACGAGCAATTTTTGGGAAAATTTAGCCAAACTAGACTTAAAAATTTAGAAACTTTATATAAAAAAGAGCTAAATTCTTTTTACTCTAGCTCTCTTGGGAGAATTTTTGATGCGTTTTGCGCCGTTGTTTGTGGGCTTGAAAAAGTTAGCTATGATGGCGAAGCAGGAATGATGCTTGAAGCTTTATACGATAATAATATAAAAAATGCTTATAAATTTAAGTTAGAAAATAAAAAAATCATCTATAAAGAAGCATTTGAGTGCGCTTTAAAAGATGAGCCAAAAGTAGCGGCAACTAAATTTATAAATGGTATCTGCAAGCTGTTGGTTGAGATGGCAAAAAAGTGGAATTTACCAGTCGTTTTAAGTGGCGGAGTCTTTCAAAATCAAACCTTGCTTATAAATTTAATAGATAAATTTAAAGAAGAAAATATAGAATTTTATATAAACTCACAAAACCCAACAAACGACAGCGGTATCGCACTTGGGCAGATGGTTTGGTATTTATCTAATAAAAATTGTGTATAATATTAAAAAAAATATCAAAAATATTATTTATGATGAAAATTAACATAAATTTACTATAATATTGAGATATTGTAAAAGGAAATTTCATGGATGACACTTTAAGATTTAGCATTTCGTTACCAAAAAATCTGCTTGATGAGATTGATGCAAAAGTAGCGCACCAAGACTACTCATCAAGAAGCGAGTTTATCAGGGATTTGGTAAGAAAAAAGATAGTAAAAGATGTCTGGCAAGATAAGGAAAACACTCTAATCGGCATTTTAACAACTGTTTATAACCATCACCAAAGCGAACTTGTAGTTAAAAAAATGTCTATAGAACACGACGCAAAGGTAGAAATTTCATGCACGACGCACGTTCATATAGATCATGAAAACTGCCTTGAAGTCTCTGTTATAAAGGGAAAGGGTTATTTGATTGAGGAGTTTGCAAACACGATTGCTGGGCTAAAAGGAGTTAAATTTACAAAGCTTACAAAAGCGGCGATTCCAAAGGACTAGAAATTGAGTATATTTTTTAAAGAAAAGTTAAAAGATGAGCTTATAAAATGGCAAAACAGCGGTATAGTTGATAAAAATACAGCACAAAATATCGCTAAATTTTATGATATGAACTTAAACGCCAAAGGTTCAAATTTAGCTCTAAATCTCATAGCTTATAGTTTTTTAGCTCTTTCTTTAATCGTTCTAATCGGTGCAAACTGGGAAGAAATCCCTCGTTTTATCAGGGTTGTTATGCTAGTTGGACTAACTCTTGGCGTTCATATCGCAGGGTTTACAAAGCTTGAAAATTACAGCACTAGCACGGCGCTTTTTTTCTTAGGAAATCTCTGCTTTGCAAGTAGTATAATCCTAATAGCGCAAATTTATAGCATAGGCGAGTATATGAGCGATGGTGTGCTTTGGATGGCGATAGGAAGTTTGGCACTATCTTTGGCACTACTCAATCCTATCTTAATGACACAAACGCTGATTTTTGCTGGTGTTTGGTTTGTTGTGGAAACTTTTTTAGGAAATTTTCAGCCATTTTTTATAGTTTTTTTACTTTGTGGAGTGTATGCGCTTTGTAAAAAAAGCTCGCTTGTGCTGCTTGCATGGACTTTAGCTTGGTTTTATCTTTTTGGGGTTGGGTATTTTTTAACATTACCAGAGCCAATTTTTAGCTCATATACTGCTAATGAGATTATTTACTATACATTTTTTAGTTTGCTTGTGATTTATGGGGCGTCTTTGGTTGTTGGTAAATTTAGTAAAGATTATGCTAGTTTTATGGTTAAATTTACTCTCTTTTTTGGCTCGATTTTTCTCATGATAGCAACTGCGGTTAATGCTGAATCTTTAGATGATATCTATACAAAAAGTAGCTATGTCTATCTAGTGGTTTTGGCGGTTTTAACTGTTGGCGCAATAATTTATAAAAAATTTGCTTTTTTGCTGTTTATGGCTGTTTTTGCTATCTTTATAACGCTAGATTTAGGTGGAATTTACTTTAAAGTAACGACTTCATTTTTGCTCTTTGGACTTGGCTTTTTTATGAGTAAAAATGGGCTAGTATATGGGCGAAGCTGGGAGTTTAGGTTTGGTGTTTTTACGCTGTTTATGCTAGCTTTAATTCGCTATATCGACTTAGTTGGAGACTACATAGGCGCTAGTTTGCTATTTTTAGTTTTTGCTGTTGTTATACTGTTTTTATCTAAAAAGATAGAGGAGCGTAAAAATGTATAGCAAAATACTTTCTAAATTTAGCCTTAAAAAAAGAGTTTTACTAGCTATCTTATTTCAAATTTTGATTTTACTTGCTATGCTTTTTACCGCTTTTTTACCACTTGTTTTAGGACGCGAGATGAGAGTTAGCGTTTTACCAGTTGATCCAAGAGATTTGTTTAGAGGAAATTATGTGCAACTTAGATATGATTTTAATAACAAAGCTTGCGATATAGATGTTAAAAACGGCGATACAGTCTATGCTCTTTTTAACGATGGTAAGGATGGCAAAGATGAGTTTGTAAAGCTTGTTAAAGACAGGCCAAAAGATGTTAAATTTATAAAAGGAACGATAAATAACAAAAAGCACAATTGCTATGCTAAATTTGGCATAGAAGCCTACTTTTTACCAAAAAACAAAGCCGTGGAGGCAGAAAAAAATATCACTTTAAGGGATAATTCCACAGTTGTTTTAAAGGTGTTTAAAAATGGAAAAGCTAGGATAGAAAGTTTGATTATAGATGGTAAGAAATACTGATAATTTTATGTAGTATTTTATGTAAAATAGACTAAAAAAAATTAAGAAAATAATTATAATTAAGGAGAAAAAATGTGTAAAGATTGCGGCTGTTCGATAAAAGGACACACTCATAGTCACCAACATAGCGATGATAAAACTCACGCTCATACGCATACTCACGCAGATGGCACGACTCATACTCATAGTCACGAACATGCTAATGAAAGTTGTAACCACGAAAGTAGCTCACACGAGCATACTCATGAAAACGAACACGCTCATCCAGCGTTAAACGAGTCAAAAACGATAGAAGTTATCACAAAAATTCTATCTCAAAATGATAAAGAGGCTCAGCACAACAGAGCGCATTTAGATGAAAACGGAATTTTGTGTATAAATTTGATGAGTAGTCCAGGAAGTGGAAAAACTACGCTTTTAGAAGCGACTATAAAAGCAGATAAATTTAAAATAGGCGTAGTCGAGGGCGACTTAGAAACAAACAAAGATGCCGATAGAATCGTGCAAGCTGGAGCTCCTGCTCATCAGATAACTACTGGTCAAGCGTGTCATTTAGACGCTTTTATGGTGCATGAAGGGCTTCATCATCTGCCATTAGAAAAACTTGATATTGTTTTTATAGAAAATGTTGGAAATTTAGTTTGCCCTGCAAGTTATGATGTTGGCTCACACCTAAATATCGTGCTTTTAAGCGTGCCTGAGGGTAGCGATAAGGTAGCAAAATATCCTGTGATGTTTAGAGCGGCTGATTTGATAGTGATAACTAAAACATCGCTTTTGCCACACTTTGACTTTAGTGTTGAAGATGTTATAAAAGAGGCTAGAAAACTAAATCCAAAGGTTGATGTTATCGCACTTGATAGTAAAACAGGCGAGGGCGTTGAGAAGTGGTTTAAGTATTTAGAGTTTAAAAAGGAATTAAGATAATGTGCTTAAGTATACCTTCAAAAGTGATAGATATAGATGAAAACAACTTTGCTACAGTTGAAACACTTGGCGTTAGGCGTGGAGTTAGTTTAGACTTGATAGGCGAAAAAGTCGAAGTTGGAGACTACGTTTTAATCCACGTTGGCTTTGCTATGGAGAAAATCGACACACAATACGCTCTTGAAAGCCTTGCGATTTATCAAGATATAGCCAAACAAATGGAAAGTGGCGAAATAGCCCAAAATGAGGGCGATATGGGATTAAATGAGTTTTTAAACGATAAGAAAGACGGTTGATGGCTTATATAAGGAGAAGGTATGAAAGCAGAAGAGCAAAGCTTTAGAAAAATAATGCAGAATAATCAAAAAATAATTATTCCTTTTTTTCAAAGACAGTACGTTTGGAATAAAGATAATTGGGAGCAATTATATGAGGATTTATATGAAAGTTTTGAGAGTAAAAAAAGTCATTTTTTAGGTTCACTTATTTTAAAAAGAGATATGGGGTGTGATAGTATTGTAAGCTTGGTAGATGGACAACAAAGACTTACTACTTTTTCTATATTAGTAAAAGCACTTTATGATAAGCTTAATGAGAGTCAGAAAAAACCTTTTGAATTTTCTATTTTTGCTGATTATGATATTGGAAAACCAAAAATACAACATTCTATGCTTGATAATGAAGTTTATTCAAAAATTATATGTTTTAATCAAAATCAAGAAAATAGATTAAATATAACAAATGATAGTTTATTATGGAAATGCTATCTATTTTTTATTGAAAAAATAGAGAAGTTTAATGGAAATATTTTTGAATTTTTAAAATTTATTTCCGATGAATCTAAATTATTTGTTGGTGTTTATCTCGATGAAAAAGATGATGAACAAAAGATCTTTGATTCTATAAATTCGACAGGCATTCCACTTAGTGCATTTGATATAGCAAAAAATGCGATTTTTGATTTAATAACCAAACAATCAAATATAGAAACAGCAAAAGAAATTTATAAAGAAACTTGGTTTAAAAGTTTTGAAGAAACAATAGAAAAAAAAGATTTTTGGGATGAAAGAATTACAACAGGTCGTTTTAAAAGAACAAAGAGCGAGAATTTATTATTTGCATTTTTAATAATAAAGGGAATTTATGATGCTGAAAAACATACTGTTTCAATGTTAAGCTCTATATTTAAAAACTATATAAAAAACAAAAATACAAAAGAATTGGAAGATATGTTAAAATTATTTAGTACATATGCTGAAATTTATAGAAATTTTCCAGAAATTACAAACGACAAAGTTTATGTTTTTGAAGATTATGAGACTAGATTTTTTCATATATTAAACTACTATAATACAAATACATTTTTGCCTTTAATATTGTTTTTAAAATTAAATATTAAAGAGGAGAATAAATACAAAAAAAATTTATATTTATTAGAAGTATTTTTTATGTATAATACCGAAATGAAAAATTATAATAAATTTATACCAAGACTTATAAATTCAGTAAAAAATAAAATAGATAATTCATATGATATTATTAAAAATTCTATAATAGAAACATATCAATTAGACAATAAAGTATTGGAAAGAAATTTTGATAATCAAGAAGCAAAAATCTTTTTATTTTGGGTAGAATTGTATAGGCAAAATTCTATCAAAGAATACAAAGATAAAGTTGGGTTAAATTTTATATATACGCTTGAACATCTTCTTCCACAAAATTGGGAAAAAAATTATAAAAGTATATTTGAAAACAACGATGAAGCAAGAGAATATATATATCAGTTGGGAAATATGACTCTTCTAAGAGGGCGATTTAATACATCTTTACAAGATGAAAATTGGAATGTGAAGCTTAACGGAGATAATAAATCTAAGCATTATATAAAAAAATATGCTGATTTGACTATAAATAAAGAATTATTAGATAAAAATAAGTGGGATAAGACTGAGATAGAAAACAGAACCGCTAAATTTTTAGAAGATATTTATTCTATTTGGGATATTAATATATTTAGGAAATAACTATGGATTTGATAAAAGACTTTAGGGATAAAGAGCTGATTTTAACCCTTAGTAAACTTATAAAAAAAGAGAGTGTAAAACCGCTAAATATCATGGAAATTTGTGGTGGACACACGCACTCTATAATGAAATTTGGAGTGCCAAATTTAGTAGGGGAAAATATCAACTTTGTTCATGGACCAGGTTGTCCTGTTTGTGTCATGCCAAGAAACCGCATAGATGAGGCGATAAAACTAGCGGCGATGGATGGGGTGATTTTTTGTACGCTTGCTGATATGCTTAGAGTTCCAGGAAGCAAAACTAGCCTTCAAAAACTGCGTGGCGAAGGACATGATATAAGAGCGCTTTATAGCCCGCTAGACGTGATAAAAATCGCACAAGAAAATCTGGATAAAAGGGTGATTTTCTTTGCGATCGGTTTTGAAACGACTACGCCAATGACTGCTGTTGTAGTGGAGCAATGCTTAAAATTTGGGCTTAAAAATCTCTTTTTTCATATAAATCACGTAACAGTTCCAGCTCCGGTTAGAGCGATAATGGATGATGAAGATGTAAAAATAGACGCCTTTTTAGGGCCAAGCCATGTAAGCGTGATAACCGGTTCAAAAGCCTATGAAAGCATAGCAAACGAGTATAAAAAACCAATCGCAGTTAGTGGATTTGAGCCACTTGATATTATGGATAGTGTGCTAAATTTAGTCCGTCAGCAAAACGCCAAAACGCACGAAGTCTATAACGAGTATAAACGCGTGGTAAAAGATGGTGGAAACACAACCGCTCAAAATTTGGTTAGCAAATACCTTAAGCCTTGCGATTTTCAGTGGCGTGGACTTGGAACGATACCACAAAGCGGAATGAAGCTAAGAGATGAGTTTAAAAATCTTGATGCAAGAGAAGTTTTTGACTGTAGCGTTGAAAGCAAGGGTGAAAACAAAGCCTGTATATGTGGAGAAATTTTGCGCGGAAAAGCAAAGCCTTATGATTGCAAGGTTTTTGGCAAGGTTTGTAACCCGCAAAATCCGCTTGGCTCTTGTATGGTTTCTGGCGAGGGTGCTTGCGCGGCGTATTTTAAGTATGCAAGAAAATAGGGATTTGATAGCTTTGTCAAGCTGTAAATTTATAATAAATTATTAAATTTAGTAGCAAAGTAAAGGTTAAAATAGTAAAAATAGTTTAGCTAAGAAGTTTGGAGTAAATTTGAAAGAAAAGATAAAAAAAGCTATCGGAATGACATTTGGGATAATTTTACCGTTTATTTTGTTTCCAGCTTATATCTATTTTTATTGCAAAGATTATCACGCTTTTATTTTAGAAAACGACTTTTTAAGCGGACTTATAGGTTTTGTTTTGATAATATTTGGTTTAATTTTCATAATTTTAGCTGATATTGCTATGCAAATTTATGTAAACCAAAACCCTCTAAATAGCCTAAATTTATTAGCAAATAAGACTAAAATCTTGGTTACAAATGGGATTTATAGATATTTTCATCATCCTTTATCGATAGGATATTTTTTATTTTATTTTGGGTTTTCATTTGCGTTAAACTCAAAAATTGCAAGTTTGATTAGCTTTGGAACTTTTATTTTCATGATTTATTATGCAAAAAAGTATGAAGAAAAAGAGCTTTTAAGCGATTTTGGTGATGAATATTTAACTTATAAAAAGGAAAAATTTTGGATAAGATACTTTTAAGTCACGGTGGCGGTGGCGAAGAGATGAATAAACTTATAAATGAGATTATTTTCAAAGCTTTTGAAAATGAAATTTTAAGCGATGCAAATGACTCGGCGATTTTGCCAAATTTTGGTAGCGATATGGCTTTTTCAACTGATTCTTTTGTAGTTACTCCGCTTTTTTTTAGCGGTGGAGATATCGGTAAAATCGCAGTTTGTGGCACTGTAAACGATCTTAGTATGGTTGGAGCAAAGCCACTTTATCTAAGTTGTTCTTTTATCATTGAAGAGGGATTTGAGCTTAGTAAACTTAAAGAAATTTTAAACTCTATGGCAAAAACAGCAAAACAAAGTGGCATTAAAATCGTATGTGGCGATACAAAGGTCGTGCCTCGTGGAAAATGTGATAAAATTTTTATAAACACAGCCGGAATAGGGCAAATTCTAGCTAAAGACATCGAAGTTAAAAACATAAAAAAAGGTAGCAAAATTCTACTAAGTGGTGATGTTGGAAGGCATGGAAGCGTTATTTTAGCGGCTAGAGATGAGATAGCTTTAGAAAGCGAGCTTAAAAGCGATTGTAAGCCGTTAAATTTAGTTGTAGAAGAGGTATTAAAAAACGGTATAAAACCTCAGTGTATGCGTGATGCGACGCGTGGTGGGCTAAGTGCGGTACTAAATGAATTTGCTAGTGCTAGCAAGTGTGAAATTCTAGTTTTTGAAGAGAAGATAAAGGTGTGCGATGAAGTTGTTGGTGTATGCGAGCTGCTTGGATTTGAGCCATATGAACTGGCAAATGAAGGCACTTTTGTTTTGGTTGTTGATGAAGATAAGGCTGATAGTTGTCTTGAGATTTTACGCAAATTTGATGAGTCGGCAAACATTATCGGCGAGGTTTTAGGCGAGGTTACTGGTGGCGATACAGCGCGAGTTATCTTAGAAAATGCTTATGGTTCGCAAAGAGTTTTAGAACTTCCAAAAGGCGAACTTTTGCCTAGAATTTGTTAAGGAGAGATATGCACGAGTTAGCTATAGTTCAAGACTTAGTCGCGCTTTGTGAGAAAAATGCAAAGCAAAATAACGCAAAAGAGATAGAACTAGTAGAGATAAAAGTAGGGCGCTTAAGTGGCGTTGAACCACACTATTTACAAAGTTGTTATGATGTTTTCAAAGAAGGAACGATGTGCGCAAATGCTGAACTTAAAATCCACTTGCAAGAAATTGTTGTAAAGTGTGAAAAGTGCGATTTTGAGGGTATTTTGGAGAAAAACCACTTTGTTTGTCCAAAGTGTGGTAGTTCAAGCCTTGAAGTAATCGATGGCGAAGAGCTTTATCTTATGCGACTTACGATGAAATAAATTTTGGCTAAATTTAGTAAATGGTTTGGTTGTAAAGCAAATTTAAATATAAAAGCTAAGATTAAATTTTAGCAGTTATAGAGTAAATTTTGATATTTTTAAAATAAATTTGTTATATAAATTTATGTAATTTTGTAGCAAGAAAAATATCGTTAAAAATATACTTTTGGCAAGATAAGCCAAACGATAACTACCATTAAACCGATAGTTGTAATGGCAAAGTAGCTATAAAAGTTTTGAAATTTTTAAAAAATATAGCACAAAAGAAAAGGTAAGATGGATAAAGATTGTTTTATTTTAGCGATATAACCACTTAGAATAAAAAAAGCTAAAAATTTAGAACTAGAAAACTAAAATATAATTAAATTTAAAAAACAAAATAAATATTTTATTTTAATGTGAAATTATGGGTTGTATTCTTATAATTTATAAATTAAAAAAAGGAGATGAAATGAGCGATTTGAAGTACCAAAATTTTGCAAAAGGCGCAAGAGAGTTTTTAAAAAATAGAGTTTTTGATGACTATCTTCGCTGCTTTGCCTACGGAACAGAGGCTTCTTGTTACTTATATGTTCCAAAAGTTGTCGTTTTCCCTGATAGTGAAGAAGAGATTATAAAACTTGTAAAACTAGCTAATGAGTGTGATACCCCACTTTGCTTTCGCGCTGCTGGAAGCTCGCTATCTGGGCAATCAAGCTGTAAAGATGTGCTTGTAGTAGCTAATGAAAACTGGAAAAAAATCGAAGTTGGCGACAAAGGCGACATGATAAAACTAGGCTGCGGTGTTATAGGTTCAGACGCGAATTTAGCTCTAAAAGAGTATAAGAAAAAAATCGGTCCAGATCCAGCAACTATCACAACTGCGCTAGTTGGTGGAATTTTAAACAACAACTCAAGCGGAATGTGTTGTGGTGTGGCGCAAAACAGTTATCAAACTATAAAATCCATTAGAGTTATCCTACACGATGCTACGCTAATTGATACAAGCGATGACTTTTCGGTAGCAAATTTTTTGCGAACTCACCCAAAAATGGTCGAAGAGCTACTTGGCATAAGAGATGAAATTTCTCAAGATGAAGAGCTAAAAAATTTAATAATCAAAAAATATAAGATCAAAAACACAACGGGCTACGGACTAAACACATTTGTCGATTTTAGTGAGATAAAAGATATAATCAACCATATTTTTGTCGGTAGCGAAGGCACTCTTGGCTTTGTTAGCGAGGTGGTTTATAACTGTGTTGAAGATAAAACTTATAAGGCGTGTGGGCTACTTTTTTATAAGAATTTAAATGACGCTTCAAAAGTTGTTGTCGCACTTGGTGGACTTGGCGAGATTGTAAGCACTGCTGAGATGATGGATTATGCGTGTTTGGTTAGCGTTAGAGGCGTTGCTGGCGTGCCTGATGAAGTCTATAAAGTAGAAGAGGGAACAACTTGTTTACTAATCCAAACAGATAGCAACTCAAAAGAGGAGCTAGAAGAGAATTTAAAAACAATTAAAGCTGCCATAGAAAAGTATGAGTCTGCTTTAGAGCCGCTATATAGCGATGATGAAAAGATTTATAATGGCTGGTGGAAGATAAGAAAAGGAATCTTGCCAATCGCAGCAGGAAAAAGAAAAAGTGGTGCATCTGTCATAACAGAAGATGTATGCTTTGAGATAGAACAATTTTGCGATGGGGTAAAGCTTATATCAAATTTGTTTGAAAAACACGGATTTAAGGATAATGGCATTATATTTGGTCATGCTTTGGCTGGAAATTTACACTTTGTAATCACTCCAAATTTAAGTGATAAACAAGAGTTTGAAAATTTCAAAGGTTTGGTTGAAGATTTAGCTAAAGAAGTGTCTCAAATGGGTGGAAGTGTTAAGGCTGAGCATGGAACAGGGCGAATGGTAGCGCCTTTTGTAGAGATGGAGTGGGGCGAAAAAGCTTACGCACTCAACCGTAAAATCAAAGCAATTTTTGATCCAAAAGGGCTATTTAACCCAGATGTTATCATCACTGACGATAAAGAAATCCATGCTAAAAATCTTAAAAATATGAATGAAACCGATGATTATATAAATTACTGCATGGAGTGTGGGTATTGTGAAAGAGCCTGTCCTAGCAGGTTTTTAACGCTAACTCCACGCCAAAGAATAGCTGTAACTAGAGAGATAGCAAGGCTAAGAGAAATAGGCGAAGAGACAAGAGCAAACAAACTTGCCAAAGAGTATGAGTATCTTGGCGATGAGACCTGTGCGGCGTGTTCGATGTGTAAAATTTACTGTCCGCTTGAGATAGATACAGCTAAAATAGCGATAAATTTAAGAAGAAAAAACTCATATAAAAGCTATAAATTTGCAAATAAAATTTATGAAAATATGGATAGAACGATAAAATTAGCTAAATTTGGACTAAGCATGGCAAGTATCAGTTATAGCATATTTGGTGCGAAAAATATCAGCGCGATAACTAAAAAAATCAACTCATTTACAACTTTTCCTTTTGCAAACGAGTATTTGCCACTAAAAAATAGTTATAAATTTGAAGATAAAGATTTTGGTGGCGATGAGCGCGTAGTTTACTTTACGACCTGTATGAACCGAGGTTTTGCGCCATCAAAGCTAGCAGATGACAAACGCCCTATCCAAGAGGTTTTTGAATCAGTTTGTAAAAAAGCAAAAGTAGGGATAATCTATCCAAAAGATATCGATAAGCTATGCTGCGGTAAGAGTTTTATGGACTATGATGAGATTAGAGCGCGTAACAAAGAGGTGCTTAAAGCGGCATTAAAAGAGGCAAGTATGGATGGAAAATACCCTATAGTCTTTGATCACTCAGCCTGTTCGACATACGCATTGGGCGAGTTAAAAGATGAAAATGAGCTTAAAATTTTAGATATGGCAGAGTATTTACAAACATTAATGCCACGCCTTGAAATTCACAAAATCAACGAAAATGTCATGGTTCACAGTATGTGCACGATGAAAAAGCAAGGCAAGGGCGAAGTAGTGGAGGATCTAGCAAAACTTTGCGTGAATGCAAACGTGTTTACAAGTGGCATAGACTGCTGTGGATTTGCCGGAAATAAGGGCTTTTTCACGCCTGAACTAAATTTAAGCGCTACAAAATCTTTAAGCAAAGCGGTTATGTTTTTACCGGCTGATTTAAAAAGAGGATATAGCAACTCAAGCACTTGTGAGATAGGACTTGGAGGGGCTGCTGGATTTGCGTTTTCGCATATTGTGTATTTAATCGATGAGTGTTCAAAATAAAATGGCAAATAAGAAAAGCCGTTTTAAACGATTTTAAAAACACTTATCTGGCTATACTTTGGCAAGTGGCTAAAGTATAGCTTTTGTTTAAGCGTGGATTAAGCTTTGCTTGTTTGCGCAGTATTCTGTAAAACAAGATTTGAAACTCAAATTTCTATTTTTTACTATTTTTTAACTGTAGTTGAACTTATCTTTATGTGATTTTACTATGATTGACTAAATTTATTAAACTTTTCTAAATTTAAAAACTTAACTATAAAAATCACGCCGTAAATATCGGCAATATCTAAATTTATATAAGAATTAAAATGATATTAATAAGACATATTTATAAAAAACAAAAATAATGTAGATATAATTTTGAAATTTTTAATAAAGGGTTTGATATGAAAAAGAGGTCGTTTTTGGCTGTAGCTTTTGGTATGATTTTAGCAGGTTGTGGCGAAAATAATATCAACACCGTAAAAAACTAGACATTTCCACAAGATAAATCCATGACAATCGGCACCGCAATCGATAGTTACAAAGGCTTTGAAAAAGTCGTTTGGAGCGATGTTAGCACAAAAGAGCAAAAGCTAGTTGATGCTGTAGTGAGTGTTAAAAAAGATGTTTTAAAAGCTGAATTTGATGAAAAAAATGCAAAATATCAAGAAGTATTACAGCGTTCAAAAGATAAAGTGCAAAAAAATATAAAAGATAATATTCAGTATGTCATAAACGAATACAACGCTCAAAAAAGCGATACTTCACCACAAATATCAGAAAAAGAAATCATAGAATTGGCAAACAAATATTGCACCTATAATGATGGATTTATAGCAATAAGCAATTGCGATAAAGAGGCTGTTTTTGGTTTAAAAGATACTCATGCGCTTAAGTACACACACTTTTGGCAAGCAGTAAATCTAGCAAATCGTCTATCTGGTGTAAAACGTGCATTAGAACAACAACCAAAAGTGCTTTTTCAAGATGAGCCAAAAGAGGTAAAATCAAGAGAGTATAAATTTAACTTTGTGATAAATACCGATAAAACTGTCAATATAAAGGGCGTTTTTCTTAGCCAAGACAGAGCAAAAGTGAAACGCTCCGGACTTGATATACTTTCAAAAATTTATAAAAGATAGGTTTGCGCGTTTTATTTGGTGTTAAATCAATTTAGCACCAAATAAAGAAAATATTTATATTTCGCAAAATCTTGCAAAATTTAAAATAAACTTTTTATAAAAATTAGAATGTAAATTTATAAAATCATACAAATACTTCTTATGAAAACAATAGATTAAAAACTTTAATCTGATTTAACTAGATTTAAAAAAACTGCTTGTGAATTTAAGAATTTTGTAAAATCATCTATGAAACCTCAAAAAGACTTTTTAGAAATTTTACCAAATGCTTAAGTTTAAAAATAGGGTAGAAGTGGATTTGTGTTTTTAAATTTAAAAAATAAATTTGTAAATATTTTGATTAGTTTATAAATTTTGACACAAATATTTTTATATAGAAAAGTTAAATTTAACCATATAAATTTATTTATAAAATTTTACATATAATATTTAAAATATCAAATTTTGCTAGCAAAGCATATAAAAACGGTTTTACTAACTTTTTATTTTTTAAACTCTTTTGATAGAACAAACTTTGTTTCGTTTAAAAATTTATTGCCAAACAACTTTATATAAAAATCTAACTTAAACTATCAAGAGAAATCAAGAAAATAGGGTAGATATTTTTATAGTTAATTTTGTAAAAAATAGTAAAAATCTTTGCAAAGATTTTTAGAAAAAATATCTAAATTTAAAGCTTAAAATTTATATTTATACCTAAGTATTTTAAAAATACAGCTTGAATTTACAAACTAGCCAAATTTAAAAACTACACAAATTTATACTTAAATTTATATGGATAAGTTAGAAATTCACAAAAGGTAAACTCGCTAAATCACGCTATACAGGGTTTGGTTAATGCTACTTATGTTTTGGGAGATGTTTATTTATATTTGTTTGAAAATTATAGTTTTCAATACAAAATATATAAAATAGCTTGTATTTTATCTTTTGACACAGATTTATATGCGCATTTATAAGCACTTTTATATGTAAAGTTTTCATACATTTTTTAGCATTTTATTTATTAAAAATATCTGCAAAATATCTATGAAATTTAGCCAAATTTCACTTTTTAAAATCTAGTCAAACAATTTTATATGTAAAATGCTTTTAAATCGATTTTTAGATTTATCTATTTTGATTTGTGTAAAATATTAAATATTATATTTTTTAACACGTTTATCAAAGTAAAATCTCTATTATAAATTTATATCTTATTTACTTTGATAAAATTTGGATTTAATTTATGGCTTATGATTTAAAACCGCAAATTTATTTATCTTTTGATAAAAGGCGATATCGTTTTTTATACAATTTTTACTTTAAACTTGCACCCTATTTTTATTTAGCATTTTTTTAATTTGTCATATTTATATAGTTGCTAAGTTTTGCTAGATTATTTTTAACTATATTTAATGTATAAAATCCGTACCGCCCTTCTTTTTTAAATCTATAAATTTAGAAACTAAAAAATCAAATTGTTTTTAAACTTATCTATTTTTATAAATTTAAAAATCAGCTTTTTAACATCCTATTTACCCTATTTTTAACCAATATCTAGCTATCGCTATGGTTTTTAGCTTTTTAAAAAAGTTAAATTTGTATCATTAAATTTAACTTCAATTTAACCTCGCCCTATTCTTAAACAAACAGTAAATTTTTTATACTATTTTTTAACTTTCACATTTTTTTCACATTTTTTTACATTATAATTTTTAAAATTTTCAATCAAGGAGAACTCAGTGGAAAGACGAAATTTTATAAAATTTTCTCTAGGAAGTGGCGCTTTCGCCCTTGCTTCAAACCTTAACGCAGACACTACAACTTCAAAAAACGAGCCAAAATTTGATGGCGAATGGGACGTGATAGTCGTAGGAAGTGGCATAAGTGGGCATATTTGCGCGACATATCTAGCAAAAAACGGTAAAAAAGTTTTAATGATAGAAAAGATGAATAGAGTCGGCGGCAACTCAGCCCTATCTCAACAAGATTTTGCTGTTATGGGCTCAGATCTTCAAAAGCGAGATGGCATAAAAGATAGTGTTGAACTTTTCTTAAAGGATTTAAACAACGCTGGCAAAGGTTACAATCACACAGAACAAAGCCTTAGGGTTATCAAAAACTCAAACGAAGCTTACGAATTTGCTAAATCGTGCGGTATAAAATACTCTGATAAGCTTAAATTTTTAGGCGGTCATAGTGTAGCTAGAACGGTTCAAACACTAGGTGGTGGCGGCGCTGCTATACAAAGTATTCATAAAACTTTTATGGAAAATGGCGGAGAGTTTATCAACGAGTGCAAGGCTGATGAGATTTTAAAAGATGAAAACGGCAGAGTCGTTGGCGTTAGTGTTAGAGTTGATTACCGTTTTGATAGAGAGCTTAAAAATGATGATAGAGAGAACAAAAGTGGTGTTAGAAAAACATTTAGAGCAAAAGATGCTGTGATATTTGCTACTGGCGGATACAGCAGAGATGTTGAGTTTAGAACTATCATGAACCCAAGACTAAAAAGAGCAAACACTCCATCAAATTTAGGTCAAACAGCAGGAGCGCTAAAGATGATGTTAGCAGCTGGAGCTACGCCTGTTCAGTTGTGTTTGACAAGATTTTCTTTTGGAATTCCAACCGAGGATTTGTTATATGGAATCATGGTTGATAAAAACAGTGATAGATTTTTAAACGAAGATGGCGATAGACAAGGATTAAGCGATAAAATTTTAGCTCATATGGATAAAATCGACACTTATAGCTATCCGGTTGCGATTTTTGATAGTGTTGGTTTTGGCAACTCTCACGATCCAAAAAGAATGCAAAGCTTTATGCAAAGTGGCAAGATGAAAGAGTTTGCAACTTTAGAAAAACTTTGCGAGTTTTATAAACTTCCGCTTGAAAATTTAGAAAAAACTATAAAAAAATACAACGAAAACATAGCTAAAAATGCAGATGAGTTTAAAAAAGATGCAAACAAACTTAAAGGCTCAACTATAGCAAAAGCCCCTTACTACGCTATTTTTGCAGCTCCAGGACTAAGCTATACTCAAGGTGGCGTTTGGGTAAATACCGACATGCAAGTTATCTCACTTGCAACAAACGAGCCGATAAACGGCTTTTATGCTGTTGGAGAAGCAACTGGCGGAACTCATGGCGCTAGTAGGCTAACTAGTTGCTCTATACCTGATTGTATGACGTCTGGCTTGCTTGCTGCAAAAGCTATCTTAAAGGCATAATATGAAAAAAGTTTTTTTAATCATGCTATTTTTTGTTACTTTAGCTTTTAGCCAAAGTAAATTTCCCGGTTTTGAGGAGTATTTTAAATATGATCAAAACCAAACTTATGCTCTTAAAAACGCTCATAAAGATGCTAAACTTCAGTGCTTTCACTGTCATGAGGGAACTGATATAAAAGAGTATAAAGAGGTCAAAACCGATACTTGTCTAACCTGTCATGAAAGTAAAGAAAAAGTTGCAAAAAGGCTTTATTTCTTAGGCGAGAAAAACCCACATAACTCAGTTCATGATGGTGCAAATTTGAGTTGTCATGTGTGTCATAACTCTCATAAACCATCTTTTAATATGTGCAACGACTGCCATAATACCAAAAATTGGATGAGGGAAATTAAATGAAAAAAAGAAAATTTATGATATTATTAGCAGGTGTAATTTTAGGTGTGGTTTTTGCTTATGGCGGATATAAAGCGGTAAAATTGACTGGCGATTTGCCATTTTGTGCAAGTTGTCATGTCATGGAGCCTATGGCTGCAAGTTATCACAACGATGTTCACTCGGGTATTGGCGAAAGTGGAGTTAAGGCAAGTTGTACGAGTTGCCACCTTCCGCATGATAATGTGGTAAATTATATCTTTACTAAAGCAAAAACTGGTCTATATGAGCTTGGCGTAACTGCTCTTGGGAAAGATAAAGATGTGGATTGGTATAAAAAGCTAGAAAATAGAAGCAAATTCACATATGACACTGGTTGTATGGATTGTCATGAAAAAATACTAGATAAAAAAACCAGCAAACATCCTAAAGAGCTTGAAATGCACGCTCACTATGTGCTTTTAAAAGGCACAAAAGATGAGATAAGTTGCACGACTTGCCACACTCACGTAGGACATAATGGTTTAAGAGGAGAGCTTAGAGCGCTTAAACCTGAATTTTAACAAAAGGCGTTTTATGGGGCTTGAAGAGCTAGATGTACTGTATGCTGAGGATGAGGAAGATGTAGCTTGCCATGTGATAGATGTTTTAGAGCTTTGCTTTAAAAATGTCTATCACGCAAAAGATGGGCTTGAGCTTTTAGAACTTTATGAAAAACACAAACCAGATATCTTGCTTCTTGATGTAAATATGCCCTGCCTTAGCGGCTTGGAGGCGCTAAAACGCATACGAGCGAGTGATTTAACGACCCCAGCTGTAATGCTAACTGCTAAAAACGAGCAAGAAACTCTGCTTTTAGCAGTTGAACAGTTTATCACCAAATACATCATCAAACCTTTCGATAAAGATACTTTAATGCAAGCTCTTAAGATTTGCGATACGCAAATTCAAAAGTCAAAATCTGTAAAAATATCATCAAATTTGACATTTTATCCGCAAAAATCTTGTATAGTAAATCAAGATGAGTCTATAAATTTATCTAAAAAAGAGCTGTTGATGTTAGAAATTTTAGTAAAAAATGGCTCAAATATAAGCTCATATCAAGAGATTATAAACTATGTTTATGATGGCGATGGGAGCGACAATGCTGTTAAAATTCTCATAAAAGATCTTAGAAAAAAGCTAGGAAGCCAAACTATAAAAAATATCTCTGGCATCGGATATAGGCTTGAAAAAGATTTATAAAGTGTTAGAAAAATTTACCAACCTCACACTTAGACAAAAAAACTTTGTTTTTATAGCATTTTTAATCAGCCTTTTGCTTTTGATTTTATATTTTGTTATCTCATCTGCGCATAAAGGCTATATTTTCCAAAGCCAAAAGGACTATGAAGTTACGCTTGATGGATTTTATGAAAACTATACTTCAAATTTAGCTAAATTTTACTCTGCTTTAAGTTTTGAAGGAATCGATGATGAGTTTTTAGCTCAAATTAAGTCAAAAAACACAAATTCCTTGCTTTATAAAATAAATAAAAGTTATAATAATATAAAATCAAATGATGAAAATCTCATAAAAATAGAGCTTTTTTTGGTAAAAGATAGTATTTTAGTAGAGCAAAAAAGTGTAAAATTTGTAAATTTCGCACAAACATCCCCTGCTCTTTCTAATATAAATTTTAGCAAACGAAGCTTTGTAGAGGTGGTAAAATACGGCGGCGAGTTAGCACATGTTATAAATATAGCAGTTTATGATAAACACGAGATTGTAGCTGTTTTAAGGTATTTTATAAGCTATGAAAAACTTGTTGTTTCTATATATAAATTTGATAAAACTATAGTTGAATTTAAACAAAACAAACAGTTAAATTCTACAAATTTTCCAGCTCAAACGCGAGTTTTAAAAGATGGGTTTGGTAATCCATTGTCTAAAGTTTGGTTTTATCATGATATAGAAAAAAGCATTAGCTCATATAATGAAACTATGAAAAACTATATCTATATAAGTGTAGTTTTGTTCGTTTTAACAGTGCTAATGGTTAATTTTATATTTACTTATCTTACCTCAAAGCTTGAAAAGAGTGAAGCAAAATTGCTTGTTTTAAACAAGAATTTAGCTAAAGAGGTAAAAATTCAAAGCGAAGCAAAATTTGAAATTCTAAAAAAATCTATGAAAGAAGCAAAAGAAAAAGAGCAGATGATGCTTCATCAAGCTCGCCTTGCAACTATAGGTGAAATGATAGCAAACATCGCCCATCAATGGCGTCAGCCACTAACTGCACTTGGAGCTATATTTATATATCTTGATATGTTTTTTGAAAAAAATGACTTAAAAAATGAAAAAATTTCTCAAAAAATTTCTTCTGCAAATTCACTACTTTCTTTTATGTCAAACACTATAGATGACTTTAGAAATTTTTATAAAACAAACAAAACTAAAGAGATATTTTTCTTAAGTGAAGTTATAAATCAAGCCATAGGAATCTTTTCTGGTTCTTTAAAAAACTACGCTATATCGTTAAAACTTGATATAAACGATAGTAAAATTTATGCTTTTAAAAACGAACTAGCACACGTTATAGTAAATTTGATATCAAATTCAAAAGATGCCTTTTTAGAAAAAGATATAAAAGATAGAACTATCATGATAAAAACATACATTATCTTAGATGAAATTCACTTAGAAATCATCGATAATGCTGGCGGGATAGATGAGTCTATACTTAGCAAGATTTTTGAGCCATACTTTAGCACAAAAGATAAAAAATTTGGCACAGGAATGGGGCTTTATATAAGTAAAATTATCGTTGAAAATAGCATAAATGGTAAAATTTTAGCAACAAATATCAAAAACGGTATGAAATTTGAGATAATTTTAAAAAATGGCTTACAAAAGGATGAAAATGTATGATGTCATCATCGTAGGAAGTGGCTTAGCTGGAATGTGCGTGGCAAATTTGCTAAGCGATACAGGCAAAAAAGTAGCCATTTTTGAAAAGCAAAACATGCTCTTTGGTAGCTCAAGATACAGCACGCTAAATTTAGCAACTTGCGAAAATAGCTTACAAAAAAGCCTTGGTATAAAAGATAACGCTACGACTTTTTTAGATGATATGTATGGATTTAGCGGTGGTTTTGGCGATAAAAAACTTCTTGGAATACTTGCGATAAACTCAAATTTAGCTCTAAAAACACTGCAAAGTTTTGGTTGTGAGTATAAAGATGAGATTTTTTTAAAAGACTATCACAGTGTTGCTAGGGTTTGTGAGCCAAAACATAGCGCAATAAAAAGCATTTTAAACCCACTTCATCAAAGAATTATAAATAAAGTTGATATTTTTTTAGAGCAAGAGATAGTTGATTTAGAAAAAAATGGCTCTAAAATAGATGCTGTAATTTTAAAAGATGACACTAAACTTAAAGCAAAAATAGTAGTTTTTGCTACTGGTGGATTTTCAAGAGATAAGGAATTTATACATTTGCAAAACCCGCTAGCAAGTTTTACAAAATCCCAAACTACCGCACAAAGCAATGCAAATTCTTTAAAAACTCTTTTAAAAGTTGGCGCTATACCGGTTCAAGTCGAACTAATGCGATATGCTTTTAATTTTGGGATTGAAATTTTACCTTATAGTCTTATTATCGATATAAACACAGGTCAAAGGCTTTGTGATGAGTCAAAAACTAGGCAAGAGTTGGCATATGAAATCCTGCATGCTGATAAGGTGTCAAAATTTGCCAAAGGCTCAATCGCACTTTTTGATGAATACGCCATAAAAACGCTTTTTTCAAAAGAGCTTTTGCAAAGCTATATAGATAAAAGTATGATAAAAATATTTAATAATACTTTTGATATCGCTGAGTTTTTTGGACTAGATAATAATAAATTTGATAGCCAAATCAAACTTTATAACAGCTATTTTGATAGCGGAATCGATACTAAATTTGGTAAAAATTTGCTAAATCCTGCATATAAAAAGCTAGAAAAAGCACCGTTTTATGCTCTAAATTTAGAAGTTTATCTAAACTATACTCAAGGTGGTGTGGCGATAAATGAGCATTCGCAAGTTATAAATATAAAAACTTTTCAACCGTTTTCTAATCTTTTTGTAGTTGGCGAGGCAAGTGGTGGAGTGCATGGAATGGGAAGATTAAATGGTTGCTCTAGCCTAGAATGCGTTGTTTTTGCTATGCAATGTGCTAAAAAAATCAAAGAAATTTTAGCTTAGAACTATTTTATTTTTGGTTATACGCGTTTAAATAAACTTATATTGATAAAATAAATTTATAAAAGCGTTTAATTTCACTTCAATGCTTGATGAATTTCATAATTATATGCAAAATTTATAAAAAATAAAAATTATTTTTTACATCTGTAACTATTTTATATTTTTTTTACCTTTTACATCTTTTTATATTATAATTTTACGTTATATTTAAGCAAAATATCAATGATTTTTAGCCTATAGTTGTGAAAATCTATCATCCAAAGTCTTATTAAAGTAGTTTTTAAGCATGAATTGACTTAATTTCTGATTTTTCTATGTGTAAATATAGTTTATCATTTCCATCATCTATACTAGAACCGCTTGTATCTACAAGAAAGCTATTAAAAAGAATTTGAGAAACAGTTAGGTCTATGATAGTAAATTTACCATCTATATAAATTCCAACTCTTTTTTTCTGCATATTAGCAAACTGCTTATCTGCTTCACTAGCATCTTTGACATTTTTATCGATAGTGTCTTCTATTGCGTTTTTAAACAAATCAGTTAATTCTTTTGCAAGTCCAACAGGGTCGTTGTAGTTGTTAACTATACCAGCTATGTTTGCACTGTATTTTTGAACTTTATCTTTTATATAGTTAGAACGACTAAAGTTTGACATATGGTACTCCTTTTAATCTATAAATTTCTTTTGATTTATTGTATTGATTTTATTATAAATCGTATCTGATTTATCTTTTAAAATCACCTTATTTGCTCTTATTACGTATACTATACTATCTGTTAATTTTCTTTTATTTTTATATTCCATATACTCTTTTATATCATTAAAAGTTCCGTTTTCATCAGAACACATATTTTTAGAAAGCTCTGCTCTTAAGCTAAAATAAATTTCTTTTGGCTTTTTATTCTCTAATCTGCTTTTATGCCATATATAATCATCATAACACTCATCATACGCCTCTTTTAGTTGCTCTTTTGTAGGTTGTCCAGGGACGTTGTATTTAAGCATAAGTTCTAGCATAGGTTCGTAGTTGGGGATGTTAGTTAACTCCTTATAGCAAAGTTCATCATAAATATTATTTTGTGTGCAATTTGGTATATACCCACTCTTTAGGGCAAGTTCTGCTATTTCCGTAAAACCATTCATGACTATATAAAAAAATGTATTATGAGGCGATTTTCCATCACTGATTTTTGATTTTCTTGAAGCATTAGCATCATAGAGTATATTGATATTATCATTATCTATGATTATCTTTTCTATCATGGGACTTTGAAGGTAAATTTGAACTACCTTAACATCTTCAAATTTAGCTCCATTATCAACTAAAAGCTTAGCTGTCTTAGTTGAGTTATGCTCTATAGCATAAGCTAGTGGGCTAAGTTTGTATTTATCTTTTTGATGGATATTCGCACCTAGTTTTATAAGCTCTTTGGTTGTGTTTATATCATCATAAAAGCTAGAATACATAAGTGGAGTTGTTCCATCTTCTATCTTCACATCTACACTTAGGTTATGCTCTTTTAGATAGCTTAAGACTTTGGTTGTATTTTTGTCCTTTAAGGCTGACCTTAGCGGTAAAAGAAGTGGGTCAATCCACTTAGTGTAATTGTTATCTATATCCCAGTAGGTAAACCCAAACTCATCAACCTCTTCTTGAGTTACATACTTACTAAGTCCTGGTATAGCAGAAACGTTTGTATCTGAAGTGATTGTGAAGTGAGAGGTTTGATTTAGTTTATACTCATTATATAGTAGCTTAGCTACTAAAAGTATTATTAATATGGCTAAGAATTTAAATACCTTTTTCAATTTTTTCCTTTTAGTAAATTTATATAATTTTTAATATTTATTTTTATCTATTTTAAAAACTTAAATTTGATGTATTGTTGTTTTAAATTTAAGTCTGCTAAATTTGCATATTTTGATTTATATAGAAATTTGCCTTGTAATTCTACATCAATGGAAGTTAAATGCTCTTTAAATTTATGTTATTTTAATGATGTTTTAATTTTAAATTAATTTTTAACGATAGTCATATAACCAATATACTTTTAAATATTATAACTAGTTCTTATATATTATTTATCATATATGACAAATAATAAAACCAATAGATAATTATTTATCTCTTCTTTGATTGCTTATACACTTTTTTTGTGCTTTTTATTAGTTTTTCAAATTTAATAAGAGTAAACAGATCAAAACAGTATCAACAGGAAATATGTTTAAGATAGCAAAAATATCCTTATCAAGCAGCTCAAACAGTATAAAACTGCAAAGAGCGAAAGAAGTAAAAGCGCGATGAGTTCTATACTATAAATATTACTTATAGATGGAGTTTTTATATTGCGAGTCTGTCTACGATTATTAAAAGAGATGTTTTGAAATTCAGAAAGAAAAAAATATTTTATATCAAAAACGATGTATAAAACTTGTAAAATTGATAAATTTAGCTATTTTGTCACAATGATAGTACATAAATATCATCATTAAAATTATTTAGATTTATAAAAATTATACTCAAATCAAAAAAGAAACAATGTTTAAATATATAAATAACTTATAGTTATAAATTTAAAAAGACCTGTAAATTTATAACTAAATCAAATAAATATCTAAATTTATATTGGCTTTTAAAATAAAAAAAGCGCCACTTATGACGCCTTTTAAATATAAAGTTATTTTATAAAGCTTAGAGTTGTTGAGTATTTTATGGATTTAAAGTCAATATCATCAAATTTATGCTCGCTCATCTCTTCATAACTTGCTTTTATGATATATCTACCATCCCATGGAGTATCTATGGTGGCAACTTTGTTTTTAATCTTGAAATTTTTGCTCCAGCCATTTGGCGCTATCACATTTAAAACGCCCTTTTCAAGCGGTTTTCCATCAAAATATAAATTAAAAGTATTTGAGTTTGGCTCTGTTGGAACGATGTCAAATTTGGTTAAATTTACACTCTGACTTCTTCCATCTCTAGCGAAAATCACGACTCTAAAGTCTTTTAAAAGCTTGGAATTTTTGTTGTAGTGTCTGATCTCTTCTATCGCGAAATCACCGTTGTTTGCTAGGTTAAATTCGATTTTATTCTCTTGTGTTTTTTTGCTTTTAAGAGCATCTTTTGGGTAAGTAATCTCTGCTTTTATGTTTTTAACGCCATCTTTATGTCCTGGAAAATGCCCAAAATATAGATTTGTTACATTCGCGTCTTTTTCTAGCCAAATTTCATGTGCGTTTGCCATCCCAAATATAGCTAAAATAGTTAGAAAACCAACAATTGCTTTTTTCATTTTTTCTCCTTGAAAATTAAGTTTTGATTCAGCATTTTAATTTGCTATAAAAGTTTGAAAACTCCTATATATGGTGCTAAATAAATCTGCTGGCGATATTTTAGCAAAATATTTATAAAATTGAAATTAATTATCAATTCTATTAAATACTATATTTTGATTTTACGATACTTTCGCGAAATTATTCAGATAGATATAAATTTTAAATAAAAGTAGCAATGGGTAAAATTACTATTAAAATCTTTAAAATTTTGCTAGCGTAGAAGTTGTATTTGGCGTTAGTTTTAAATAATAAATTTGCATAACCTTGCAATATGCTTTTTTAGAAATCTCTAGCCTTAAAGCTTAAAAATCTTTGAAAAAATTGCACAACTTTTAATATAACAAATTCTGTTTTTCTTTTTACACTTTTTGCGAAAATTTTTAGGTAAATTTAGCCATTTTAAGCGACTTTGCCCTTTGTTTTTAGGTTTTAAACTTCAAGTAAAACAAAATTTATACATATAAAAATATATTATATTTAAATTTTATAGAATTTTATAAATATAACTTTCAATATTAACGTTTATTATAAGCTAAATTTATAAAATTTTATCAAAAAGGCTTTTAGACTAGTTTATAGTCAAATTTTAAACTACAATTCTATCTTTTTAGGATACTCAAACATCAAAACGCGCCCCATATGCTCTTTAATCTGGCTAAATTCCTCCACATCAAACTCAATACCAAAAATCCCACAAGTCGGGATATGCCCGATAGCAGAGTCGCTTAAAATCTCGCAAATTTCAGTTATAGTTGGATTATGTCCTATGACAAAAACGCTCTCATTTTCATCATCTAAGTCTTTTATAAAGCCAAAAAGTCCACCACTTGTCATAAGATAAAGCTCATCAAGTTCTACGAGATTGTTTTTAAAGCCAAGCTCTTTTGATATTATCTTAGCTGTGCTAAGCGCTCTTTTGGCTGCACTTGTGTAGATAATGTCGGGTAAAATTTTTTGTTTTTTTAGTAATTTTGCTGCTAAAAGTGCGTCGGTTTTCCCGCGTTCGCTAAGCTTTCTTACAAAGTCGCTCTCGCCCTCTTTTTTGGCTTTTGCATGTCGTATAAAATAAATTTTTTTCATATTATTTTCCTATATTTTGCAAATTTCTTATCTCATCTTTGCTAAATCCAGCCTCAAGCCTAGCTTCGACATTTAACTCGCGTTTTATGCTAGTGAAATTTGGATAATGCTTGATGATTATATCTAAAAACAAACTCTCATCTACTTTAGCCGCCTTGCAAGCGAATTTATACCATCTATCGCCCTTTTGGACATGCGAAATTTCTTCTTTTAAGATGATATTTAGCAAATTTGTTAAATTTGTTTTGTTTTTGTCATTTTTGATTTTGTTAAGCATAAAAAAGTTTGCATCAAGCCCATTTGCCTCCATATACCTATGAAGCACAGCCATTCTTTCTACTAGCGAGTTTTGCGTCTTTTTCATAGCAAAAAACAGCCCATCATGCACCGCAAAATCTCCATATTTATAGCCTGTTTTTTCCAGCTCTTCTAAAATCTTTTTAAAGTGTCTTATCTCATCTTTTGCAACTTCTAGCCAGTCTTTATAGTAATCAAATGGCAAATTTACAAACCGATAACAATCATCTAGTGCGATATCGATGGCGCTATACTCGATGTGAGCGATAGAGTGTAAAAAACTTGCCTCTTTTTGTGCTCCTTTATACGAGGGCAAATCTTTTGCCGGCAGTATCTTGCAAATCTTAGCAAAGCTTGGAACTTCAAGTGGTTTAGGAGTAAAATTTGGCTCAAACTCAAACTTTTTTTCTAAAAAATCGTTATAAAGTTTATCAAATTTAGCCTCTTTTTTAGCAAAATCAGACTCATCTAAAACATCTTTAACTAGCAAATAAAAACTCATCTATAGCTAACCTTTCCATAAACATACCCAACAGCAAATCCAAAAAGATGCGCATACCAAGCGACATTTACGCCCATTAAAAGTGGTGCAAAACTCATAAGCAAAATCGCCACAAAAAGCCCTTGTCTAACTCTAGGATCAAGAAAAGCCAAAAGCCCTAAAAGCACAGATATAGCGCCACTTGCTCCGACTAAATTTATATTTATCCCCTGCTCTAATCTATAGTATGTATAGCTTAGGCTTAAAATCGAGGTTAAAACGCCACCGATTAGATAAACAAGCCCAAATTTAGTGCTTCCTAAAAACCGCTCCAAAATAGAGCCGAATTGATACAAAACCGCCATATTCATAGCTAAGTGCATAAACGAACCGTGCAAAAACATCGTAGTAACCACTTGCCAGTAAAATCCTTTAAAAAAGAGAGAATTTAGCCCAAAATATGCATCAAAAATCTCTTTGTTTAGAAAAAATTCACTCACAAAATAAATGAGCGAATTTACAACTATTAAAAACAGAGTAACTGGTAAAACTCTGCTTTGCGATGAAAAAAATCTATACAAAACTCTATCCTATCTAATCTTGCCATAACCGACAAATTTGTTTGATGTGAGACAACTTTTATTTAAACATCTTAAAATATAGCTGTTTTCTATCTTTTTGCCGCTTATGTGTGTATTTTTCTTACTTAAATTCATATAATCAACCCTATTTTTACCACGAGTATTATGCACGAAGCTAACTCTTCCATTTTCATAAATATCTCTTATAACTCCAACATGGGTTATGATTTGAGTTTTTTTATTTTTTGTATTGCGAGTCGTATTTGCAAAAAATATCAAATCCCCAATTTCAGGCATTTCAAAACTAATCTTACCTCTTGATTTATAAAGATTATACATCGCATTTGACTTGCCGCCACCTTTTGTAAAATGCTTGTTTAAATCGTCATTATTAAAGTAAATTTGGTTATTTGTATTATTAAGAAACGATACAAAGCCCGAGCAATCTCCTCCTGTTCGTTTGCCAGTGTGTTTATCCATAAGTAAAACTAAATTATCTACATTTTTATCATAGATAAATTGCGCTAATTCTTCGTAAGCTTGCTCGTTTTGCTCTTTTAAAATTTGCTCTTGATTTGAGGTTAAAATACTATTTTTTAGTGAACATCCACTTATAAATAAAAGCGCAAAAATGGCTATAGATAGTAATTTTATGATTTTCATATCGTTCCTAAAAATTTTATAACTCAACATTCTAGCAAATTTTTTCTAAATTTACTTTTTTTGATATTGTGCAAAATAGTTACATTTTATAAGCAAAATTTGAGTATAATTATCCCTTATTTGAAATTTAGGACTTTTTATGCAATATTTAAAAATCGAAGGTGAAGCAAAACTAAGTGGCGAAGTTAAAATAAGTGGCGCTAAAAACGCAGCCCTACCGCTCATCGCTTTGACAATTCTTTCAAAACACAGCGTTAAAATCACAAATTTACCAGATGTAACAGATATAAAAACTTTAATAACTCTTCTTTCAAATTTAGGCGCAAAGACTGAGCTTTTAAACGCTCACGAAGCCCAAATCGATACAAATTCAATAAATTCAACCAAAGCAAACTACGATATAGTTAGAAAAATGCGAGCTTCAATTTTAGTTCTTGGACCTCTTTTATCTCGTTATGGGCATTGTGAAGTCTCGCTGCCTGGAGGTTGTGCTATAGGGGCTAGACCGATTGATTTGCATTTAAATGCGCTTGAAAAAATGGGTGCTAAAATCGAGATAAAACAAGGATATGTTGTTGTAACTGCTCCAAAAGGCGGGCTAAAGGGCGCAAATATTAGCTTTGATAAGATAACAGTAACTGGAACTGAAAACATCGTCATGGCAGCAGCCTTGGCAAATGGGACTACAAGATTGCTAAATGCTGCAAAAGAGCCTGAAGTTACTGCTCTTTGTGAGATTATAAATGCAAGTGGTGTTAAAATCGAAGGTATTGGCACAGATGAACTGATAATTCATGGAAGTGGCGGAAAGCTGCTTGAGCTTGAGCATATACAAGTCATCCCCGATAGAATCGAGGCTGGGACTTATCTATGTGCTGGAGCGATAACAAATTCAAAGATTACTATAACAAATTGCGAACCAAAACATCTTGGCTCTGTTTTGGCTAAATTTGAAGATATGGGCTTTGGTTTTGATATAAACGAAGATAAAATCACCATAAAACCAGCTAAACAAATCAAAGCCGTCGAGATAATCACAACTGAATACCCCGGCTTTCCAACCGATATGCAAGCACAGTTTATGGCTGTAGCGTGCGTGGCAAAAGGCACAAGCGTAATCGATGAGAGGCTTTTTGAAAACCGCTTTATGCACGTTAGTGAGCTTTTGCGAATGGGCGCAGAAATCAAGCTAAACGGACATATCGCAACAGTTACTGGAGCGAATTTAACGGGCGCTGATGTTATGGCAACGGATTTAAGAGCAAGTTCGGCTCTTGTTTTGGCTGCTCTTGTGGCAAAAGGTCAAACAAGTGTGCATAGAATTTATCATCTTGATAGAGGTTATGAGAATTTAGAGGGCAAGCTTACCTCTCTTGGCGCAAAAATTCAAAGGCTAGATGAGAAATGATACAAAGTAGCTTAGAACTGATATTTCAAAATGTAAATGAGCTTAAAAAAAGTAAAAAAGTTAGTCTAAATGGTGCGATAAATCAAATTTTAGCAAGAGATATTTTTGCTGTGAAAAATTTGCCATCTTTTGATAACTCTGCGCTTGATGGATATGCGTTTAACTACGATTTTGTGAATAAACCGCTTAAGATAGTTGGAACTATTTTTGCTGGAGATAAGAGCGTTTATGAGCTTAGCCAAAACTGTGCTTATCGCATAATGACTGGCGCTATGATGCCAAAAGCAAGCGATACAGTCGTGGAGTTTGAAAAAGCCGTAGTGGAAAATGATATGCTTTTTGTAGATAAAAGTATCAAAAAACACAACGCTTATAGATACGCTGGCGAAGAGGTTAAAGCTGGAGAAATGCTTCTTAGAAAAGGCGAAGTTTTAACTCCAGATAAAATCATGCTTTTAGCAAGTCAAGGCATAGATGAAGTTAAAGTTTTTACTAAGCCAAAAGTGGCTGTTTTTTCAAGTGGAGATGAGATAGTAGAGCCTTGGCAAAAGGCAAGCCAAAGCGAAATTTATAATGCTAACTCAAGTGCTATCGAAGCGATTTTAAAAGATGCAAAATTTGAGTGCGAGTATAAAGGCATCATAAAAGATAGCTTCACAGACACGCTAAATGCGATAAGTTCAGCCTCAAACTATGATGTTATAATCACTTCTGGCGGAGCTAGCAAAGGCGATGCGGATTTTATGGCAGAAGCCTTAAAAGAGCTTGGATATAAAGCGGTAATCGACTCTATAAACGTCCGTCCAGGAAAACCAACAAAGTGTTATAAACTAGATGAAAAGCTTGTCTTTATACTACCTGGAAATCCGATGGCTGCGTTTTTGATATGCTTTTTAGTAGTTTTGCCAACGCTAAAAAAAATCTCTTCACAAAAAGAGTTAAATTTCACTAAAATCATGGCTAAATTTAGCGGAAATATTAAATTTAAAGATGGTCGTTCAAATTTAGTTTTAGGAATTTATAAAGATGGTAAATTTAGCACTATAAATAACAACAAATTTGGTTCAGGTATGATAACGCCACTCGTTAAAGCAAACTCAATCTATATCTCAAAAGTCGGCGAAAGCGGACTTAGCGATAATGATGATATAGAAATTATCCCATTATATTGACAAAGGAAGGTGTTTATGCTACAATTCTCATCTTTTTTATGCGGGAATAGCTCAGTGGTAGAGCACAACCTTGCCAAGGTTGGGGTCGCGAGTTCGAACCTCGTTTCCCGCTCCATACTCTTTAAAACATCCAAAAATACAAAAAACCGAGCCAAAATATGAAAATTCTTCTTTGTATAACTGGTGCAAGTTTACTAAATTTAGCTATTAAACTTATTGATGAGATTAGCAAAGAAAATGAACTTTATGTTATATTTAGTAAAAATGCAAAGCTAGTTTTAAAAGCGGAAAATAAACTTGTGTTTAACCAAGCTAAATTTAAAAACATTACATTTTTAGATGATGAAAACATCGCAGCGTGTGTAGCTTCTGGCTCTTTTGGAATCGAAAAAACCATCGTCGCACCCTGTTCAATTAACACTTTGGCTAAAATTTCAAACTCCATTGCAGATACTCTTATCACAAGAGCTTGTGCTGTGGCGTTAAAAGAGCAAAAAAAGCTGATTTTAGGCGTTAGAGAGATGCCGTTTTCTGCGATTTCGCTTCGCCAGATGAGCGAGCTTGCAAGCCTTGGAGTTGCCATCGCACCTCCAGTTATGGCAAGTTACGCTGGGCAAAGCTTAGAGGAGATAGAAAATTTCATCGTTGGCAAGTGGCTTGATCTACTTGGAATTGAAAATAAAATTTATAAAAGGTGGAAATAGATGAGAAAAGCGTGTATCTATCCAGGAACTTTTGATCCTATCACAAACGGTCATCTTGATGTTATAAAAAGAGCTTTAACTTTTTTTGATAAAGTTGTCGTTGCAGTCGCTATAAATGATAACAAAAAGCCCTATTTTAGCATAGAAGATAGGATTGCTATGAGTAAAGATGCGACTAAAAATTTTGGAAATGTAGAGGTTGTTGCTTTTGATAACTTACTTGTTGATTTTGCAAAAGAGCAAGGAGTGGCGACTGTGATTCGTGGACTTAGAGCCGTTAGCGACTTTGAGTATGAGTTACAAATCGGCTATGCAAACTCATCTTTATGGGATAAATTTGAAACCGTTTATCTTATGCCAACCTTGCAAAATGCCTTTATAAGTAGCTCGATAGTTCGCTCGATTTATCACTATGGTGGCGATGTGAGCCATCTTGTGCCAAAGGAGATTTTGCCACTTTTAAAGGAGAGATATGTTAGTAACATTTGAAGGAATTGATGGCGTTGGAAAAAGCACGCAAATTGAGCTTTTAAAAGATGTTTTAAAAGATGTGATTATCACAAAAGAGCCTGGTGGGACTGAATTTGGAGAGCGTTTACGAGAGATTTTGCTTACTGATAGTGGTAAAATTTCACGAGCTGCGGAGATGTTTTTGTTCCTAGCCGATAGAGCCGAGCACTATCAAAGGGTAGTTAAGCCAAATTTAGATAAAATTATATTAAGTGATCGCGGATTTATCTCTGGCGTTAGCTATGCGATGGCAAATGATGAGAATTTAGACATTGATGATTTGCTAAATTTAAATAAAGTCGCGCTAGAAGGAAATTTCGGCGATAAATTTATCTTTTTTAAAATAGATGAAGAGAATTTAAAAAAACGCCTATTTTCCAGAGGAACGAGTGATAATATCGAAAATCGTGGCGTTGCGTATCTTTTGAGAGTGCAAGATTATATGGAGATGATATTTAAAAATATTAAATTTGATACATTGGTTGTAAATGCAGCCGATGAGCCGTTAGAAATTCACAAAAAGATTAAGGAATTTATTAGATGATAACTGCTTTAAGAGGTATGAAAGATATAATTGATGATGGGAATTTATACAAGTATATTGTCCAAACTTGCGAGAGTGTGGCAAGTAACTATGGTTATAAATTCATTGAAACTCCAAAGCTAGAAGCGACAAATCTTTTTAGAAGAAGCGTGGGAGAAAGTAGCGATATCGTTGGAAAAGAGATGTATCAGTTTAGCGATAAAGGTGGCAACGATGTTTGCTTGAGGCCTGAGGGAACTGCTGGTGTTGTAAGGGCTTTTATCGAGGCTAAATTTGATAGAGCTGGTGGGGTAAGGCGTTACTTTTATCATGGTTCGATGTTTCGTTATGAACGCCCACAAAAAGGTCGTTTAAGAGAGTTTCATCAGTTTGGTATCGAGTGTTTTGGCGAAAAAAGCGTTTATGAAGATGCAAGTGTGATTTTAATAGGAGCTGAAATTCTATCCAGACTCGGTATAAAAACAAAGCTTAAAATCAACTCTTTAGGCGATAGCGAGTGTATGCCAAAATACAAAGCAAAGCTTGTTGAGTTTTTACAAACAACTGATGGGCTTTGTGAGGATTGCAAAAGGCGAATTTCAACAAACCCTATCCGCGTTTTAGACTGTAAAAATGAGCATTGCCAACTGCTTCTTAAAAACGCACCGTTAATAACAAATAACTTAAATGAAGCTTGCGAGCATGATTTTAGCACACTTCAAGAGATTTTAAAACAAAATGGGCTTGAGTTTGAAGTCGATGCAAAGCTAGTTCGTGGGCTTGATTATTATAGCAAAACCGCTTTTGAGTTTATAAGTGATGAAATCGGCTCGCAAAGCGCTGTTTTGGGTGGTGGTCGTTATGATAAGTTAGTTGAGTATCTTGGTGGACGCCCTACTTTTGGGGTTGGTTTTGCGCTTGGAATTGAGCGCTTGATGGAGATAATCTCACAAAGAAAAAGCGAAGAAAAACGAGATGGAATTTATCTATGTGTTTTAGATGAAAAATACCTTGATAGCGCATACTTGCTATCAGCTAAAATCAGAAAAAACCACCTTGTAGAGATAAACTATGAAGCAAAAAATTTAGCCAAACATCTAAAAACTGCCGATAGCCAAAACAGAAAAATTTTCTTATGTATCGGCGAAGATGAGTTTAAAAATGGTGAAATTTGGTATAAAAATTTAGAAAACAAAGATGAAAAAAAGGTTAAAATCGAAAATTTAGAAGGAGTGCTTAGTGAATAGCGATTATGGGCTTAGTATTTGGGGGAATTCAAATTTTGTTATAGAAGCTGGAAAAGTCTGCTTAAACACGGATTTTAGACCACCTATAATCGACATCGTAAAAGAAATTCGTGATGATGGTATCAGAGGTCCAATTTTGCTTCGCTTTCCGCACCTTATAAAAAAGCAGATTGTTGAAATTTATAAAAACTTTGAGCGAGCCAAAAAGGAATTTGACTATAGCGGCAACTTTAACGCTGTTTATCCGCTAAAAGTAAACCAATACCCTGGATTTGTTAAAAACTTAGTGCAAATCGGCAAACCATTTGGCTATGGACTTGAGGCTGGAAGCAAGGCTGAGCTTTTATTAGCCATGGCTTATAACAACTTTGGTGCGCCAATTACTGTAAATGGCTTTAAAGATAAAGAGCTTATAAATATCGGTTTTATCGCTTCTGAGATGGGACATGACATCACACTTACAATCGAGGGGTTAACCGAGTTGGAGTGTATCATCGAAACTGCAAAAGAGCGTTTTGATGCTAAGCCAAACATCGGACTTCGTATCAGACTTCACAGCTCTGGTAGTGGAATTTGGGCAAAAAGCGGTGGGATAAATTCCAAATTTGGACTTACAGCAACCGAGCTAATCGAAGCTATAAATTTGCTAAAAGAGGCAAATCTGCTTGATCAATTTACTATGATTCACTTTCATATCGGTTCACAAATAAATGAAATCCATCCACTTAAAAAAGCTCTAACCGAAGCTGGACATATATACGCCGAGCTTCGTAAAATGGGGGCAAATAACCTAAAAGCTATAAATTTAGGTGGCGGTTTGGCTGTCGAGTACTCGCAAGTTAAGGAAAATACAGTTAGAAACTACACTCTTAGAGAGTATGCAAACGATGTTGTTTTCTTGCTCAAAACAATTGCAGAGTCAAAAAACGTCGCCGAGCCAGATATATTTATAGAATCAGGCAGATATGTAGCTGCAAACCACGCTGTTTTGGTTGCTCCAGTGCTTGAGCTTTTCTCTCAAGAATACGCAGAAGAAAAACTAGTCTTAGGCAAAGAAAACCCACCTTTAATAACAGAGCTATATGATTTATACAAAAGCATTAAACCAACAAACGCTCTTGAGTATCTTCACGATGCGGTTGCTCATATGGATAGTGTTTTGACTCTTTTTGATTTGGGTTATGTAAATTTAATCGATAGATCAAATGGCGAGATTTTGGTTCATTTGATTATGAAAAAAGCAGTTGCAATGCTTGGTAATAAACAAAATTATACCGATTTGCTAAAAATTCAAGATGAAGTTCAAGAAAGATATCTAGTAAATTTCTCACTATTTCAGTCGTTGCCTGATTTTTGGGGGCTTAAACAGCATTTTCCGATCATGCCACTTGAAAAACTAGATGAGCGCCCTACTCGTTCAGCTTCGCTTTGGGATATAACTTGTGATAGCGATGGAGAAATCGGCTTTCATCCAAAGAAAAACCCACTATTTTTACATGATGTCGATGTGGAAAAAGAGGAGTATTTCTTAGGCTTTTTCTTGGTTGGAGCGTATCAAGAAGTGCTTGGAATGAGTCATAACCTTTTTACTCATCCTACAGAAGCGACAGTAACTTTAAAAGATGATGGCGGGTTTGATATAAGCGATGTTTTAGAGTCTCAATCAGTCATAGATATACTTGAAGATATGGATTATGATGTTCACGAGATACAAAACACGTTAAATGAAAGAGTAGAAAAATCAACCATCTTAGATGATAAACAAAAAAAACATATCCTTGGAGAGCTATATCTGTTCTTAAACGACAATGGATATTTAAAATCGGAGTAGTAAATGGGATTTTGGCAGATTATAAAAGAGGATTTTTGTGAGCCTAGAAGGCAAGATCCAGCGTTTAATAGCTGGGTTGAAATCATCTTTAACTATCCTGGAGTTTGGGCTATCATAAACTACCGTTTTGCGCACTTTTTTTATGAAAATGGCTTTAAAACTATAGGTCGAATGATAGCTGGAATTTCTCGTTTTTTAACCGGAGTTGATCTTCACCCTGCTGCAAAAGTTGGAAGACAAGTCTTTCTTGATCATGCCTCGGGCATTGTTATTGGAGAGACTACGATAATAGGCGATAGAGTTTTGTTGTATCAAGGAGTAACTCTTGGTGGAGTTAGTCTAAACAGAGGCAAGCGTCACCCAACCCTTGAAGATGGCGTTGTAATCGGCGCTGGAGCAAAAGTTTTAGGAAACATAACGATAGGTAAAAACTCAAAAGTAGGAGCAAATTCAGTTGTCGTAAAAGATGTGCCATGCTCTTGCACCGCTGTTGGAATTCCAGCTCGTATAGTTGGACAGTGCGAAGAAAATCAACTAGCACACGATAAAATTCCAGATATAAACAAAGAGTTGTTTAGCTATCTTATCAAGCGTTTAAGCATCTTAGAAGAAGCCGTTAAAGAAAACAAAACTGATATAATAAAAGAAGATATTGAGTTAGAAGAGAAGTATAGTTCGTATTTAAAATCTTTAAAAAATTAAAAGGAGAGTAGTATGTTGTCGAAAAGATCGCAGGTTTTAAGTGAGTCAATAACCATAGCTATAAGTTCAATGGCAAAAGATATGAAAGCAAAAGGCGAAGATGTTATCAGCCTAAGTGCTGGCGAGCCAGACTTTGATACACCAAAAGCTATCAAAGATGCTGTTGTGGAGGCGATGAAAAAAGGCTGTGCTAAATACACAGCAGTTCCTGGAACCCCAGAAGTTATCAAAGCTATCCAAACCAAACTTAGGGTTGAAAACAACTTAGAGTATCAAACAAATCAAATCATAACAACAGTTGGAGCAAAACAAGGTCTTTTTGCGATATTTCAATGCTTGATTGATGATGGCGATGAAGTTATAATACCTGCGCCTTACTGGGTGAGTTATCCTGAGATGGTAAAATTCTGCGGTGGAAAGCCTGTTTTTATCGAAGGCGATGAGCATAAAAACTTTAAAATCACAGCCGAGCAACTAAAAGCTGCTATAACTCCAAAAACAAAAGCTTTTGTCTTAGGAAATCCAGGAAACCCAAGCGGAAATTTATACTCAAAAGCGGAGTTAATCGAGTTTGCAAAAGTACTAAAAGATACAAAAGTGCTAGTTATAAGTGATGAAATTTATGAAAAGATTAACTATGTTGGCGAATTTACAGCAGCAGCTTCGATAAATGAAGATATGTTTAAAAGAACGATAACCATAAATGGGCTTAGCAAGGCTGGAGCTATGACTGGATGGCGTTTTGGCTACTTAGCGTGTGTTTTACCAGAGTTAATTTCAGCTATTAAAAAAGTTCAAAGCCAAAGCGTGTCAAACATCAGCTCAATCGTTCAAGCAGGTGCAATACCAGCTCTTCTTGGAAAGACTGATGACGATATCGAAAATATGAGAAAAGCATATCAAGAAAGACGCGACTGGATGGTTGATGCGATAAATGCGATAGATGGGCTAAGCGTTGTTAAGCCTGATGGGGCGTTTTATCTTTTTATAAACTGTAAAGCAGTCGAAAAAGACTCGATGAAGTTTTGCAAAGAGCTTCTAGCAAAAGAAAAGGTCGCCACAGTACCAGGCGTGGGCTTTGGTATGGATGGATACTTTAGAGCATCTTATGCGACTGATTTAGATAGTATCAAAAAAGCAGTTGCAAGAATAGCGAAATTTGTAAAAGAGTATAAAGCTTAAATTTTATTTTGAGTCTAAATTTACTTATGTGAATTTAGACTCTTTTTGGATAAATTTATCACGTAGCGTATTAAAACCGCTAGATATATAGCTTGTAAATTTGAGCTTATTTGAAATATAAATGGTTTTTAAATGTATCTGCTTGTTTATTCTATCTCGCAATTTATTTTTCTTATTAATAGCTTGTGTATTATCTAGTTGATTTTTTAGATTTTGTTTTGCTTTCAAAGAATGTTTCATTTTGGTCTTTATCCTTAGCCATCTTATCAATAAATTCTTTTTCTATTTGATAGTATTTTTCTAATTCTATATTCTTCTTTTTTAAATTCGGCGTAGTCTTGGAGTTCTCCCTTACAATTAGGACAAATTTTATTGTTATCTTTGACATCAGCATAATTATAAACTTTTTTGCATTTTTTACAACGATAAAATTTCGAATATTTTGATTTATATTTTATTTCAAAATATATAAAAACCATACCAGCAACTAGCAAAAGCAAGGCTTTATCTTTATCAAGCAAAATCCATCCATGTTATTTAATATAAATTTCACCACCAAATATAGCCCAGATTGCTTCAATCAAAAAATACATCCTAAAAAATAGACTCTATTTTAAGGTTTATTTCGTATTCCTAACACATTTTTTATATTACTGTCATCTGAAAATATAAATTTTTTTATCACGACACCAATTATACCAAATCCAGTCTGTGCAGGCATACTATCATTTACTATATTATTTATAACTTCAATCCCCGCAGTCCCATAAATAATAGTATTTAGATTGTAAATAAACCTACCGGCGATATAATTATTTTCTGTGTTATAGATAGCCGGTTTGCTTAAATTTATATCGGTTTTAAATTTACCTCTTATCTTTTTATCATCTGATTTGGTTTCTTTTTCTGATTTTATTAAATTTATATCACAAATCTATCTATTTCTTTTTTTGTTTATAGTCAAATGGTAGAGTTAAATTTATATCAGCATTATTTGGTTTTCCTTATCTATATCAGAAAGCATAAATGAAAGAAATTATGGCTAAATTTACATATACTAGAATTCTTACAAGCAAATAATGCCCACACTCATCAAAATCACAATTATACTTTTCAAGAATATAAACCAAAAGAGCTTTACCAAGTAAAGCAGAAAGAAAAACTATGGCAAGATGATTTTTATAGCCTATTATAAAATATATTATAATATAATTTATAATTAAAAAAGTAATATAGATATAATTTGAGTATAGATATGTTTAAAATTATCGGCTTTAATTTCTTTCCCATTTTAAAAAATAGTATCAATATAAGCTAAAAAAAGTGATTTAAAACTCATTTGTAATACTATTTATTGTGTATATCGACTTCTATTTCTAAAAGCTTTATTTTATTATTAATTAACAGCATTATCAAATGATATACTCATACTAATCTAAAGGTGCGATTAAGGGTGATAAATTTAGCAACATAATAGTTCCTACTATTATTTCAAATAGGAACTATTTGTTATTTTGATTAATCTAAGTTATAAAGTTTCAGTTAAGGGGTATTTTTTACTTATCCCTAAAAAATCTTTCGATTTTTGCTTGAGTTTTTAGCCACTGTTTTAGTTCAACCGCTGGGCGACCGCCATAAGCTTTGCCACCTGCGATATTTTTAGTAACTCCACCTCTTGCTGCTACTTGAGCGAAGTCCCCTACTTTTAAGTGGCCTGTAGTTCCGCTTTGTCCGCCCATAACTACATTTCTACCAAGCGTACTTGAACCTGCAATCCCGGTTTGTGAAACTATCAAGCAGTTTTCACCAAGCTCACAGTTGTGTCCTATTTGAACCAGATTATCTATCTTTGTGCCTTTTTTGATAATCGTAGAGCCAAACACTCCTCTATCTACCGTTGAGCAAGCGCCGATTTCCACATCATCTTCTAGCACAACATTACCATTGTGATAAATTTTTACATGTTCGCCAGTTTTCGTATGAGCAAAGCCAAAACCATCACTTCCTATGACTGCATTTGCATGTATGATGCACCTATCGCCTATGATGGTATCATTGTAAATAACAGCATTTGGATATATTATACAGTTTTCACCGACTTTTACATTTTCTCCTATAAAAGCTCCAGCCATTACAATTGTATTTTTAGCGACAACTGAGCCTAGCCCAACATACGCATGAGACATCACAGTAGCCAAAGCATCAACCGATGGAAAAGCTAAATCCTCGTCAATAAGCTTTTTAGCAAATTTCTGACTTAAAATAGCAAACGCAAGATGTGGGTTTTCATGAACTAAAATTTGACTATCTTTTGGTGCTAAATTTTGTACATCTTTAGTCACTATGATAACTCCGGCTTTGCTCTCTTTTAGCAAATTTGCATGTTTTGCACCATCGCAATAACTTAGCTCCAAACTACTTGCCGCTTTAAGTGAGTTTAGAGCAACTATCTCAACATCTTTTCCATCAAATTTAACATCTAATATTTTAGCAATTTCACTTAGTTTCATTACATTTCCAACATTACAGAACCGCTTCTAACGATATCTATGGGATTATATTTTTTCATAGTTTTTATAAAACTATCGATTCTTATGGAGTCATCGCACGCCATTATTATGAGATTTTTATCATCGCTGTTTGCAACGCTTCCATTGTATGATTTTAAAACCGCATCAAGACCTGATAAATTCTCTGATAACGAAATTTTCACCAAAGCCATCTCCTTTTCGACAAAGTCGCCGTTTTCGATAACTTTATAAATAGGTATAAGCTTATGTAACTGTTTGACAATCTGTTCTAGCACCTTGCCATCGCCACTTGTTACGATACTTAGCCTTGAAAACTCAGTATCTGGTATGGGTGCGACTGTAAGGCTGTCGATGTTATATCCCCTACCTGAAAAAAGTCCTGAAATTCTCGATAAAACGCCGTGTTCGTTTAAAACAACAACTGAAATCAATCTTCTAATCTTGCTCATATCTTAAACCTTACTTAAGTATCATATTATAAAGTGCAGCGCCTGCTGGAACCATCGGAACAACATTTTCAAACCTATCTATTCTGACATCGATAAAGCTTACGGTTTTTACTTTTAGCGCCTCTTTTAGAGCTTTTCTAAACTCATCTTTAGTTTTTACAACAAATCCAACTCCACCAAAACTCTGTGTTAGTTTTACAAAATCAGGCTGTTTAGTCAAATCAGTCGATGCGTAACGCTCTTCATAAAACAATGTTTGCCACTGACGAACCATACCTAAAAATTGGTTGTTTAAGATGATATTTACAACAGGAACGCCGTATTCTACGATAGTTTGAAGCTCTTGGATGTTCATTAAAACACCGCCATCGCCGTTAAAGTTGATAACAGGCTTATCTTTGGCAGCAAATTTAGCTCCTAAAGCTGCTGGAAGTCCATATCCCATAGTTCCTAGTCCGCCACTTGTTAAAAATGTGCGAGGATTTTTAAATGGATAGTATTGAGCTACCCACATTTGGTGCTGTCCGACATCGGTAACTACGATAGCGTCTTCATCATCTACGATTTTCGCAGTCTCTTCTATGACCCATTGTGGTTTTAAAATTTCATCGCTATCTTGAAAAGTTAGTGGATGAATTTCATCATATCTTTTTATAGTTTTTCGCCATTCGCTATAATTTTTAGCATCGACTAACTCCCCAACTCGTGGCAACAAGTCTTCTAAAACACTTTTTACATCGCCAACTACTGGATAGTGCGCGTCTACGATTTTTGAAATCGAACTTGGATCTATATCGATGTGTATGATTTTAGCATGTTTGCCAAATTCACTTAACTTGCCAGTAACCCTATCATCGAACCTTGCACCCATGCATATTATCAAGTCTGTCTCGCTCATCGCCATATTTGCGGCGTATTTACCGTGCATTCCAAGCATATTTAGGTTGTTTTCATCATCATGTCTTAACACGCCAAGTGCCATTAGGGTTTCAACTGTAGGAATTTGTGTTATTTTTACAAACTCTCGAACTAGCTCGCTTGCATTTGAGCTAACAACGCCACCACCGATGTATAAAATCGGCTTTTTAGACTCAGCTATTAGTTCGGCTATCTTTTTTATCTGCTTTGCGTTGCCCTTATATGTAGGTTTATAGGTTTTCATCTTTATCTCATCTGGATAGTCAAACTCCGCAATGGCTGCAGAGATGTCTTTTGGTATATCTACGTGAACTGGTCCAGGTCGCCCACTACTTGCGATGTAAAATGCCTCTTTTAAAACGCGAGGTAACTCTTCTATGGTTTTTACTAAAAAGTTGTGCTTAACACAGGGACGAGAGATTCCAACAGCATCGATTTCTTGAAAAGCGTCAGTTCCAATCAGCGAGTTTGCAACCTGCCCACTTATCAAAACCATAGGAATCGAGTCCATATAAGCAGTTGCCAAGCCTGTTACTGTGTTTGTAAACCCCGGTCCACTAGTTACAATCGCAACTCCGACTTTTCCACTCACTCGTGCGTATCCATCAGCTGCGTGTGCTGCTGCTTGTTCGTGACGAGTTAGAACTACTTTAAAATACTTTTGTTTATAAGTTTCATCAAAGATATTTAAAGCTGCTCCGCCAGGATAGCCAAAAACAACATCAACGCCCTCGGCGTGAAGTGCTTCCATAATCATCTGTGAGCCGTTTAGTTTAGCCATTTTGACACCTTTTTTAAATAAATTCCAATATTATATCTCAATTTTGATAAAAGAAATATGATACATTTATAATATTCAAAGCTTTTTTATAGTTTTATTAACTAAATGTGTAAATTTGTTACATATCTTTTTGATATCTAAAGCGAATTTGTCCATTTACCTTTATATTTGAGCCAAAATCTCTATCTTCTTGATATGCTGGTGCTTTTTGGTGGTTAAAGTATTGATAATCTTCTTGAAATTTACGCTTTCTATGCGTTTGATTTATCGGATAGTAGTTTTTTTCACTTATCTCAATATCGCCAAATTTCTGAGTCTTTTCGTGATAACCAAAATTTGGCATAACTCTTCTAGTCTCTTTTTCTTTTATGATTACAATCTCTTTTTTATCTGCTTTTTTATTCTCAGGCTCTCTTGGCGGGCTAGGAAGCGCTTTAAACTCAAAAGCATTTTCTAAATTTGATGAGTTAAAACCGCTAAAACCCATTATCGCTTCTAAGTCTTTACTTGAAGTTATTTGACGATTTTTTCTATAAGTTATCAAAGCATCGCTTCTTCCAGCATCAAGCTTTCCAAGCGTCATTAACTCGTATCTTGAAGCTTCGTTTATATTGATTTGAGCAAACAAAAAACTTGATATAAATATAGTTAGTAGCGCAAACTTTTTCATGTGATACCTTTTAAATTTTTCTAAATTCTAGCACCTATTTATAAATTTAGCTCTAAAATGCAAAAATAGCTAAATTTATCCTGCGGATTTTCTAAATTTAACCACAAAAACTTTTATAGTTTAAAACATTAATAATAGTAAATTTAAAAAGAGTTTGATACTAAATTTGCAATTTGCTTTAAATTTATTTTAGAAAAAGATTTTAAAAGTCCAAACTACGTTACTTTTAGTTACATATAAAAAAAGATATTACTTTTTGTATTAGATATGATTTAAAAAAATTTGCAAAATTACTAAAAATTGACTAAATTTTTTATAAAACATAGCTCTTAATTTTAGCAATGAAACAAAATTTATAAAAGATATTTTAAATTTTTTAACTTATACTAAAAAGTATAAAAACGCTCAAATAGCCCTATTATCGCCTAAATTTAAAGATATTTATATACAAAAGTAAAAAACAAACCATTATAGTTTCTTCATGATGCACTTTAATATAAAAATTTTATTTTCCTTTTTAGAAGTTATGATAGAATTATGGAAATTTCAAACACATAAGGAGAAATTGTGATAACAAAAAGCCTCTATTTTCTACCTATGGCAAGCGACGAATCTGCCATAAAAAGCCTTGGTTTTCTAAAAGAAACTCTTGGCAAAAAATACAAAAAACTAGCCATTTTTTCACCAGTAGCGAGAGAATTCGCCGACTTTAACTCCTGCTTTAGCAGAGATGAACTTATATCTCATATACTAAACAAAAGAGTTGATGAGCTTAAAAAAGTGGTTATAAAAAGATATCAAGAACTTTTAAGAGATAACGATTTTGTTTTAGTCATAGGTGTTAAAATACTTTATTTGGATAAATTTGACTTTAACTGTCAGCTTGCAAAAGATTTAAATTCCCCTCTTGTTGCGGACTATAGCGATGATTTAGAGAGTAAATTTTACACTTTTAAATGCGCCAAATCAAATGTTGAGAGCTTTGGCTTTATGGTAAATAACAGCTTCTCGTTTACAAATAGTAACAAAACATGTTCGTTTGATGAGATAAAAGTAAGCCCAGAAATCTTTACGCAAGAGCTATCTAGCTGTAAGTGTAACATCACGACCCCGCTTGCTTTTGAGGCAATGCTTTATGAAAAAGCAAGGGCGAATTTAAAAACAGTCGTTATGCCAGAGGGAAATGATGATAGAATTTTAAAAGCAAGCGATGTGATACTTAGAAGTGGTGCTGTAAATTTGATAATTTTAGGCAAAAGCGATGAGATAGATAAAAAAGCAAATGAGCTTGGTTTAGATCTTAAAAAAGCAACTATCATAAACCCAGAAGATAACGAATATCTTGATGAGTTTGCAAATACATTTTATGAGCTTAGAAAGAGCAAAGGCGTGGAGCTTTTTAAAGCTAAAGAGATCGTAAAAGATAGAAACTACTTTGGAACCATGCTAGTTTATAGCGGAAAAGCAGATGCTATGGTAAGTGGAGCTGATGGGACTTCAGCTGATACTGTTCGTCCAGCACTTCAGATAGTAAAAACAAAACCTGGAGTTAGCTGCGTAAGTGGTGCGTTTTTTATGTGTTTAGATAGCGAAGTTGTTGTTTTTGCTGATTGTGCTATCACACCAAACCCAACAGCTGAGCAACTTGGTGGCATAGCAAAAAGCAGCATTGATACAGCTAAAGCTTTTGGAATTAGTCCAAGAGTTGCGATGCTAAGTTACTCAACAGCAGGAAGTGGAAGCGGTAAAGATGTGGACTTTATGGTTGAAGCAACTAAATTTGCAAAAGAGCTTAGCGGGGATTTAGTCGATGGTCCTATGCAGTTTGACGCTGCAATCGATAAAGTAGTAGCAGCTAAAAAAATGCCAAACTCAAATGTAGCTGGAAATGCGAATGTATTTATCTTCCCTGATTTAAACTGCGGAAATATATGTTATAAAGCCGTTCAAAGAACTGCTGGAGCTGTTGCTATGGGTCCACTTCTTCAAGGACTTAAAAAGCCGATTAACGACTTAAGTAGAGGTTGTTTAGTCGAAGACGTTATAAATACAATCCTAGTAAGCGCAATCCAAGCAGGAGAAAATCAATGAAAATTTTAGTATTAAACTCGGGAAGTAGCTCGATAAAATTTAAATTTTTTAACATGACAAACAACGAGTGTATAGCAAGTGGTTTGGTTGAAGAGATTGGCACTGCTAACTCAAGAGCTGAAATTTTTGTTACAAAAAACGATAGAAAACTAGAGTTAAATGATCAAAGTATACAAAATCACAACGAAGGAATCGATGTAGTAAACTATCTTTTAAAAGAGACTGAAGTTTTAAACAGCCTTGATGAAATCGATGGCGTAGGACATAGGATAGTTCAAGGGGCGGATTATTTTGATAAGGCAGTTTTAGTTGATGATGATGTTATCGAAAAGATAAGAGAGCTTTGCCCGCTTGCTCCACTTCACAACCCTGCAAATTTAGCTGGAATTCTCTCATCTTTAGAGCATAAACCAGACTTGCCAAATGTGGCTGTTTTTGATACTGTATTTCATCAGACTATGCCAGAGCATGTTTATATGTATGCTTTGCCATATGAGTTTTATACTGAGTATAAGGTTAGAAGATATGGAGCGCACGGCACATCTCATGGTTATGTAGCAAATGCTGGAGCTAAGTTTTTAGGCATAGATAATGATAAATTTAACTGCATCACACTTCATCTTGGAAACGGCTCAAGCGTTACAGCGGTAAAAGATGGGAAGTGCTATGATACCTCTATGGGATTAACGCCACTTGAGGGGCTTATCATGGGAACAAGATGTGGTTCAATCGATCCTGCGATTATCCCATATATGGAAAGAGTAGCTGGATTTGACGCTCAGCAAATGGATACTATAATGAATAAAAAAAGCGGACTTTTAGGGATAAGTGGAACAAGCGATTTAAGAAAAGTTACGCAGATGATGGAAGATGGTGATAAGTTAGCAAAACTTGCTTTTGATATGCTTGTTTATCGCATTATAAAAACCATAGGCGAATACTACGCTGTTTTAGGTAGGGTTGATGCGATTATATTTACAGCAGGAATCGGTGAAAATGCGGCAAATTTAAGAGAAGCAGTCTGTAAAAAACTAGAGCATATGGGTATTAGTATAGATTTAGAGTTAAACAACAAACGCGAAAAAGATATCAGAGATATCAGCACGAAAGATGCTAAAATCAAAACTCTAATCATACCAACAAACGAAGAGTTAGCCATAGCGATAGAAACACAAAGGTTGATATCAAAATAAGGAGTAAGTTATGTTAAAAGATATGCTTTATATCGGACTTGGTGGATTTATGGAAGTTAAAGAAAGAGTTGAAAAGGAGCTAAAAGCCTTAGAAGAAAAAGGCAAACTTAGCAAAGATGATAGCAAGGCTTTTTTAAAAAACCTCTATGACAAGGGCGAAGAAGAGCATAACAGACACTATGAACTTATGACAAAGGCTTTAAAAGATGTCATTGGCGAGTTAGGGCTTGCTACAAAAGATGATATAAAAAATTTAGAGAAAAAGATAGATGAAAAACTATAATCCCATAAGGATTTACAGGATTTTTCATCTACTTTTAACGTTTTTCTTGCTTATCAAAAAAAGAAAGTCGCTGTTTTTTATCAAACCGGTTAAAGCAGATGGGCTTTCTTTATATATAAGTTCGCTTGGGGCTAGTTTTATAAAACTAGCTCAAATTTTAGCCACAAGAAGCGATTTTTTCTCACCAAAATATCTAAATGAGCTTAAAAAAGTTCATGATAGCTTGCCGCCGATGAGCGAAAGTGAACTAAATTTAGTCTATGATGGAAGTAAATTTGCTAAATTTAACCCATATCCAATCGCTTGCGCTTCTATCGGGCAAGTTCATGAGGCATTTTTAGATGATGGCACAAAAGTTGCGGTTAAGCTTAGAAAATACGCCATAAAAGAGCAAGTTAAAGCGGATATAAAAATTATCTCATTTTTCAACATTCTCTTTCGCCCACTTTTTTCTCACTACACAAAGCACTCCGTTGAAGCCGTTATAAGCGAGTTTTCAGCAACGATACTTCAAGAAGTCAGTATGAGACAAGAGCTTGTAAATTTAGAGAAATTTTCTAAAATTTATGCTGGGCAAAATATAAAATTTCCACGCCCTTATAAAGAGCTAAGCGATGATGATATGCTTGTGATGAGCTATGAAGATGGTTTTAGGTTTGATGATAAAAATGCGATAAAAGCTCATAATATTGATATTAAAAAAGTTATAAATGATTTGGTGCTTTTTTATGTCGAGCAAATGCTTATAAAAGGATACTTTCACGCAGATCCGCACCCTGGAAATGTACTGATAGATAAAAACTCACAAATCATTTTGCTTGATTTTGGTATGGTTAAATTCGTACCAAATGATACTAGGCTTGCTATCATTGCACTTTTAAAGGCTGCAAACGAGCAAGATTATATCAAGTATATAACAGCTTGCAAACGTCTTGGAATCAGTGCTTATGAAACGCCAAATACACTTTTAGCTGAGTTTGTTGAGAGAATTTTTGAGATTTTTTCAAACGAGTCATTAAGTAGCACAACTATGCAAGAACTAGCAAACGAAGTTATGCAAAGCACACATAAATTTCCTTTTAAGCTCCCACAAGAAGCCATCTATATCTTGCGAGTAAGTGCTATAATCGAAGGACTTGGCACTGCTTATATAGAAAATTTTAATGGCGTTAAGGATATACTGCCGATTTTAGTTAAAAATATTCCGCGCGCCGTTGGAGTAAAAGATACATTAGTAGAGACTTTTGTTGATGAGATAAGTGCGCTACCTGAGCATATACACGCCATAAAAGATACTTTTTATAAAGCAAGTTTTGGTGAACTTGAAGTTGAACTTTCTAAGCTTCAGCTAAGCTACTTTAAAAAAATACTTGATGAGCAAATCGGCGCGATAATCTTTGGTTTGGTTTTGATTTTCGCTTCGTTTTTTGCCCTGCTTTTAAATGATGATAACAAGATTTTAGCCTCTGTGCTTTTTGTCCTTGGCGTTATAAGAGTGCTTTATAGACGCTAAATTTAGCTCTATTTTAATGTGCTTTTAGTTTCTTGGTTGATGACAGAAACTTAAAATTCGTAGTAGTTTTAAATTTGAGTTTTCATCTTGATTATAACTTTGTCATACAAATTTTATTTAGGACACTTTTGTAAAATTTAGGTTGTTAAAAACTGCTTAAATTTTTAAAGTTTAGGTGTTTAAACGCGATATTTTTACATTTTTCTAAGACAAGACTAAAGTTTTAGCTGGATAATAAAAATTTAAAGAGTAATTTTTGTTTTTCGCAATATTTCTACCGTTAGCTCACAGTCAAAGTCAAAATGTCAATAAAACTCCACAAACAAAAAAAATATCACAAGTTGATAGGCTTTATAAATTTTGCCTTATAAATTTAAAATGTCACAAAGTTTATCTTGTTATATCGGCTTGTTATAAGCTAGAAAATATTTATTTAAATAAATTGTTTTAAAGGTTTTGCGAATTTTTTATATAAGAAAGATAGCTTAAAGCATAGAAGCAACAGATTTAAAAATATATGCAACTAGGCAAATTTTGAGTCTACTTTTATAGTAAAATTTATCGTCATTAAAAGTTTGACTAGCAAACAAATTTATGAACTAAAATGCGAGTTAATAGCATAAAGTTATTTTGAAATTTAGCCTATACGGCTTTTAATATTTTCATAAAGACTTAGAAATAATTCTTAAAATACCGTTTAGATTAATTTTAAATAATAATTTCCAAGCTTAAAATTAAATAAAGCTAAATTTAAACAGATAATAATATTTAAAAGTTATAAATTTAATTTATCAAAAGTTTGATTATATCTATTTAGTGTTTTGGCTAAGTTTAACTTATATAAATCTACCACTTTAAAGCTCTTGAGTGCAAACTCGTTTTATATAGCTATATTTTTGTATTTTTTCTAACTAAAACTAAGTGCCACTTTTGCTTTAACAACGATATAAGTCAAACCTCAAACATCGCAATATTGCTATTTATCTCACAGTATCGACATATTTTAAAACTTAAACTTAGTTTTTACCAGCTAAAATCAACAATCGGTGTTTATACTTTCAACACTGCTTTTATAGTAAAATAAAAATATACTAAAAAGCAGTGCAAAAGGCATATTTTTCATTAAAAATAGTAAAAACACTTACCAAAAGCAAATAAGCACAAATTTATATAAAATTTGGCGCGTCGTTTGAAAAAAGTACCAAGTCCCCTACTTTTGTCTCTTTTGCCAAAATTTCAGTCATTTTTGACTTATCTTTTATCATGATAAGCTTGTTTTTATCGATAATTTTTTCAAAAGTTGCCGCATTTAAGTCGCTTGTTACCATGACTAAGTCAAAAATATCATTGATGATTTTAGCTAGTTTTTCATTCTCTTCTTGCGTGCTTTCAACGATTCCTGGGGTGATGATGACCTTTCTGCCTTGATAACTGCGAGCTAGCTCATAGCTTTTGCTCATACCAGAAAAGTTTCCATTAAAACTATCATCGATGATGAGTTTTCCACCGGCTTCTATTTTTTCTAAGCGATGTTCGACACTTTTAATCTTTGAAATTTGCTTTTGAATCTTTTCAAAGCTAAGCTCAAGATATCTCGCCACACAGACACAAACTGCTAAATTCCAAGCGTTAAAATCCCCTAAAATAGGAGCTTTAAAGCTATAAATTTTATCAAATTTCATATCAAAAGTTGTGCCTTCTAAACTAGCACAAACATTGCTTAAATTTAAGTCGTAAATTTCTACATTTTTGCTTTTTTCTTTTTGTGTTGAACTATGTAAAAATGCCATTTTAAGGCGAGTTGAGTTAAGCGCTTCTAGCTTTGTGGCGCGGATATTTTCTATGGTTTTAAAATACTCTATATGTTGAGCGCCGATTTCGCCTACGACTACGATTTGAGGGCGCAAAAACTGCGTTATCTCATCAATATCACCAGCTAACCTAGCTCCAGCTTCGGCTATGTAAATTTGCGTGTTTGGCTCTAAATTTTCATTAATATCTTTTATAAGTCCATTTAACGTATTTACGCTGCGTGGGGTTTTATAGCAGATAAAATCATCTTTTAAAACCTGAAAAAGGAAGTTTTTAATGCTTGTTTTTCCATAACTTGCTGTGATTTGGATAATTGTTAAATTTGGGTTGTTTTCAAGCTTTTTTTGTGCTGATTTTTTAAAAAGCATAGCTTGATACTTTTCATAGCCAAAACTTATGATAAATGCTAGAAAAAGTGGTAAAAATATAGGCAGAATTTGCGCTTTTTGTATCATTAAAATATCTATAAAAATAGCCGCAAACAAAAATATGACAAAAAATCTCTTAACCCTAGAAGTAAAAACCAGCTTTTTATCAAGCTTTTTATGCCATAAAAATAGCGCTGGTAGATAAATTACATAAAAAAATATAAAAAAGCCAAAGCTAGAAAAAGTTGAAATCCCAAAGTATAAAACAATCGGTAAAATCAAAAACCAAAGATGCCAAAGTGGCTTTGTAAAGTGAAAAACAATGCGTTGGAATTTATACGAAAACCACTGAAGCGCCGTGATAAGGTAAAATCCAAGTGCCAGTAAAAACAAAATATGTGATATAAGTATGAAAATTTGCATTATTTTTCTCCAATGTTTTTGTCTTTTTGCGTGGCTTTTTTAACTCTCATTTTATAAATTTCGCTAAATTTTCTTGCCTTTTTCTCGCTTTTTTTGCTATTTTTTTCATTTAAATTTGACTCTTTTGACTCATTTTCCAAATTTTTATCTTGTGCCAAATCTGCATTTTCTTCTAAATTTTTTATATCATTAAATTCATCTTTTATATCAAGTAACTTCGGAATTTCAAGCTCAAAAACTTTATCTTGCGCTAAATTTCTAGCTTCTTTGGCTAAATTTTCTTCATCATTTATTTGACTTAAGCACTCTTTGCTATCTTGTTTAAGCTCATTATTTTTTACACCAACTTGCGCTTTAATCTCATCAAATTTATCTTTTATATCAGCACTAGCTAAATTTTGGCTTTTTTCTTGCGATAAATTTGCTATTTCATCGCTAAAATCTTTATTTTCAAAGCCATCTTTTGCTTTTTCATCTAAAGTATGCTCTTTTTCATAAACCTCGCCCACAACGCAAACTTCATCTAAATTTTTATATTTTTGACTATGGCTAACTGGCATTTCTGCTTCATCTAAGGCTTTTGATATCGATTCATCAAGCGATTTAGCTAAATCTTTTATATCATTTTCTTTTATATCTTGCACTTGCACTTTTAGCATATCATCTTGTGCTATTTTTTCATCTTTAAAGCTATGCTCTCTTTCGCAAACATCTCCGATAGCGCAAATTTCATCTAAACATTGCTTTTTCTCATCGCGCTTACATTCTTCGCTTAAAAGCTTCTCTTCTATGGTTGAAGCGATAAATTTAGCATGAAGCAAGAAGAAAAAGTGATCTCCTTTTAAAGGATAAAACTCGCTTTTATCTATAAGTTTATGTATAAGTTCTCCACTTTTTAGTTTAGTTGCCGTATCATCTTCGCCCCAAAATATCAGCGCGTTGCTTTTACTGCTTTTAAATATATCTCTAAAGTCCTCATTTACAACATTTTTTAAAGTTTCATACATCACTCTACTCATACCAGATACATCTTTTGAGGCAAAAAGTGAGTAGAATTTGCCAAGCCCAAATAGTTTTAAAATTTTATAAATCACGATTTTAAATCGCACCATAAGCGGCTTTGGCTCAACTATGCCAGCCGTGCTTAAAAGGACTAAATTTCGTGGTTTTAAAAGAGTTGCAACCTTGCCTCCATAGCTATGTCCCATGATGATAAGCGGATCGCTACCGATGGCTTTGATAAACTCAGCGGTGATTTTTGTATAATCTTTTGTGTTAAGTGCGCCATGTATAGAACTGGAGCCAAAACCTGGCAAATCTATATAAATTTGCTTTATTTTTTTAAAGTTATTTCCAAAAGCTTTAAGCATTATCTCTTTGTTCGCACCCCAACCATGCAAGACTAATATATACTCTTTTGCTTCATTATTCTTTACATCATAACTAATCTTATAAATTTTTCCTTGATATTTTATCTCTTTAGTTGCCATCTTTTTGCCTTTTTTGCGCATAAACGATGTTTAGTAGTTCGACTGCTTTTTCAAGGCGCTCATACTCTTTCATACTAAGCAAAACTGCTTCAAATTTATTATTTTTAACTATCACAGCTTTTTTTAGCTCTTCACTGCTAACTTTACTTAGCACGGCGCTAAAATTTCTAACAACTTCGGTTGCAGTATATATCTCATCTTGTTTAAAACTAGCCATTTAAACTCTTTTATGTAAAATTTTACGCAAAATTTATCATACTTTTCGTTAAATTCTACTTATGTGCAGAGATTGACTGAATATATTTGTAGCTAACTGGAATTCTTACTCTATTTGGCAAGTTTTTAGCTAGTAAATTTATCATATCCTCAAAACCGTTAAAAAGGTAGTAAGCTAGGCTTCCTGGGTTTGGATTTATCTCATTTAGATAAATTTCATTATCATGCACGAAAAAATCACACCTTATAACAGCTCCATCAAACCCACAAGAATAAATCTTAGCAAACGCCTCTTTTAGCCTTGTTTTTAAATTTTGGTCTAAATTTGCCTCATTTACAGTGGAATTTCCAGAAAAGCTCATATACTTTTGCTCAAAGTCTAAAATCTTATCTTTTTTTGGCTCTTCTACTATCGAGTAGATAAACTCTTCACCTACTTTACATCCTGCTAGGTTATACTCTTTTACATTTTCTATAAATGGTTCAGCTAAAATCACATCATCATACTCATAAGCATTATCCAAACCATACTCTAGCTCACTATCTTTTTTTACTATGCTTATACCGATGCTGCTTCCAAGCCTGAGCGGTTTTAAGATAACTGGTAAGGCTAAATTTAGCTTTTTACCCCTTTTTAAAACTTCATAATCAAGAGTTTTAACTCCGGCTTGAGCGCATAAGAATTTAGTTAGCTCTTTGTTATAACTCATAACCGAAGCTTCGATTCGTGGGCCTATGTATGCGACTTCAAAAAAGTCAAAAAGAGCTGAGATTTTACCATCTTCTCCATCACATCCATGAATTAAATTTATAAAAACATCAACTTTTATAACAGTTTTTGAAAACATCCCCTCGGCGTAAAATCCGCCATTTTTTAGATTTAACTGCTTTGATTTTTTATACTCGCCAGAGCTAAAATATACTGCTTTCATATTTTTTTCATCGATTTGATAAAAGTTTCTATCCTTATCACAAAAAACAAAGACCAAATTTTGTCTTAACTGCCCTTTTAACGTGATAGCTGAAACTATACTAATCTCATGTTCATAGCTTTGACCACCAAAAATTACACCTAGTTGCACATTCTCTCCTTATGCTAGCTTTTTTAAAGCTTCTTTTATCAAATCACTCGTATTTGTCGAACTACAAGTTGATAGTACTTTTAAAATTTTATCTCTTTTAAACCCAAGACTTTCAAGTGCTAAAGCACTTTCGTTTTTATAACTCTCAACACCCTCTTCGCTTATCAGTTTTGCATCGCTTAACTCTGCTAACATTTTTCTAGCTGTCTTTGGACCGATGCCTGGAACAGTTGTTAAAGTCGCCACATCGCCATTTATTACCGCGTTTGTAAAGCTAGTAGCCGATAAGCTTGAACAAACCGCCATAGCAGTACTTGGCCCAATCCCGCTAACTTTTATAAGCACTTCAAACATCTTTTGCTCTTTTACATCTAAAAAGCCATAGAGTAGATTCGCATCCTCTCTTATAACTGGAGTTGTAATTAGCTCTACTTTTTCGCCTTTGGTTAAATTTGCACTCGTATTTAGTGATATGATAATGCCATAACTTACTCCACCTACGGTTTTTAGCACGGCAAATCCAGGCTCTTTTTTAGTTATAACTCCCTCAACTGCTGCTATCATTTAAGCTCGCTTATAAGTTTATCAACCGTTTGATTTACCGAAATATCCATATATTTTAAAATAGTTTGCGCGCTTGGATCTGGCACAAAGATATGGTTTTTTATAATGCCTGATTTTGTCGAAACATCATCTTTTAGTAAATCATATCCTAAAATCATCTCAGCTTGATCGCCATTTACTTGCAAAGATATCATCTCGGTTCTTAGCGTAAAGTCGCCTTTTTTAGGTGTAAAAGACTGCCTAAACTCGCACTGAGAAGCCACTGCGCTAACGATTGCTTTATAAACCATCTCGCTTGGCAAGGTTACAAATTTAACCCCTTGTAGATATCTTATGTTGTTTTTAAAATCAACGATTAAAATATCTCTGCTATCGGCTAAATTTAGCGCTTGTATGTTTGAAACATAAATGCTTTTTGGATTTTCTATCTTGTGTTCGCAAATTTTGCCTTTATAAGTTATCTCATAGTATTGATAAGGCTGCGCTTTTTTGGCTAGACAGCCCGCAAACAAGGCTGCAAAAAGCGGTAAAAGTAGAAATTTTTTCATCTTTTTTCCTTTTGTGTAGTATCTCTAAAAAAGAAGTCATATGGGTTATCTTCAAGCCTAAATAGGGATGATTGAAACTCTCTTAAAACTTTTTTAAGCTCGATTAGTGAAAGCGTTGCTTCATGAAGCGTTGGGTTTATCATATCTTTTAGGTTATAATTTCCTTTTTCCATGTCGCTATTTACTAGCTTTAAAGTCCTATTTAGCGTAGCTGAAGTCATCGTCCATGATAGGATAAATTTATCGCTATTTTTTATAAGTTTGTCTAAATTTGACGCTATTTGCGTTTTGTTTTGATCAAATTCTTTTAAAATGCTATCAGTTGAGGCTAAAATCGAGCTTATTTTTGTAGAGCTTTCGTTATCATCTAGTTTTTTGGTTATTGAATTGATTGATTCTAAAGTTTGAGATAAATTTGCTAAATTTTCATCAGAAAAGAGTAAATTTAGCTTCTCAAGCGATACTGTTATCTTCTCTCCTATATTTTCTGCCTTGCTAAATAGCCCAAAATCAAGCTTTAAAATGGGCTTTTCGCCATCTTTAAAACCCTCGCCGACACCTTTTGTGATATTTAAATTTGCTATTCCGCTAAGTCCTTGAATTTCAACTCTTGCTAAACTGTCTTTTTTGATAGGAAAATTTGATTGAAGTTTTAGCTCTATCTCGATAGTGCCAAAATCGCTATCTTTTTCAAACCTTATCTTTTTAACTATACCTGCTGGAACTCCGATGTATTTAACTTGCGAACCCTCTTTTAAGCCACTTGGAAGCTCTTTTGTATGGATATAATACGCTGAATAGTTTAAATTTGGATCTGTTTTTGTAGTAATCCACCAAAAAAACGACACCACACCCACCACAGCTAAAATGACAAAAATTCCAACTATCGTATATGAGCTTTTATTTTCCATTTATCCCCTTCTCATCTGAAATAGCTCTTTTAAAGGATTATTTTTAAGCTCTTTTATCTCTTTTATGCTTCCTTCAAAAGCTATTTTTTTGTTATCAATTATCAAAAATCTATCAAATATGTTAAAGATACTATCAACATCATGAGTTACCATAGCAACCGTGATGCCTAAATTATCTCTTAGTTCAAGCACTAGCTCATCGAGCTTTCTAGCTCCGATTGGATCAAGTCCGCTATTTGGCTCATCTAAAAACAAAATTTTTGGGCTTAAAACAAGCGCTCTAGCAAGTGCGGCTCGTTTTTTCATACCACCACTTAACTCGCTTGGAAAAAGTGTGGCTGCTTTTTTATCAAGACCAACTTTTTGTATCCAAAACATCGCTATTTCATCGATTTGACTCTTACTTAGAGTGCTATACTCGCGAAGCAAAACGCCAACATTATCAAGCACGCTCATCGATGAGTAAAGCGCGCCAAACTGAAACATAACGCCAGTTTGTAGCTTTATCTCTTCTCTTTTACTCTCTTTAAGCTTCCACAAATTCTGCCCGAACATAAAAATATCGCCACTTTTTGGCTCTTTTAGATAAATCAACGTCTTCATAAGTGTAGTTTTACCGCTTCCACTTCCGCCTAAAAAGCCGTAAATTTCGGCATTATTTATATGAAAACTAACATTATCGTGGATTATCCTATCTCCAAAAGCAGTTGTGATATTTTTAGCTTCTATCATCAAAATCCTATCATAACGATGTTTGAGAGAAAAATATAGCAAAAACAGCGTCTATTGCTATAACCCAAAATATCGCATTTACAACGCTTGTAGTGGTTAAAGTCCCAAGGCTTTGAGTATTTCCTTTAACTTCAAACCCACGAAAGCAACCAACCAAAGCTATAATTAGCCCAAAAAATGGTGCTTTTATCATTCCAACGATAAAGTGTCTAACGCCAACAAATTCCTTAAATCTATCAACATAAGTTGAAAAACTTATATCAAGATACCAGTTTGCTACTAAAATTTGCCCAGCCAAACTTGCCATATCAGCTAGAAATATCACAAGTGGAGTTATGATGACCATTGCGATAATTCTGGGCATAACAAGAAAGATAAAAGGATCAAAACTCATAGTCTTCATCGCATCTATCTCTTCAGTTATCTTCATAACGCCAATTTGCGCTGTAAAAGATGAAGCTGAGCGTCCAGCCATAACAATAGCTGCAATCAAAGGCCCAAGTTCGCGAAGAGTAAGCATTCCCATTATCTCGATAACATAAATAGAAGCGCCAAACCTTGATAACATACCAGCGCCGATATAAACAAGCACAACGCCGATTAAAAAGCAGGTTAAACAAACGATGAAAATAGCATTTATTCCTGCGTATTTACAGTGATTACTCACCTCTTTTAGGCGAATTTTACTAGGATTTAGTAGCGTATAGACAAATTTAGAAAAAAGTTCGCCGATAAAATATGCAAAATTTAAAAAACTCTCATAAGCCTCGATTGCACTCTTGCCTATATCTTCTAAAATGGTGCTTTTAGGGCTTTGTGGTATGTAGTTAAAATCGACATTTTTATCATCAATTAACTTAAAAATATCGCTATAACTTTGGCTTGAGTTTACAAATTTAAATTTATCTTTAAATTTAAGCTCAAACTCATGCAAGATTATCGCCATAGCGTAATCAAGCTTAGTAACGCTAGATAAATTTAAAGCGATATTTTGATTTTTATTTATGATATTTTTTATTGTGTTAATAGACTTTTTTGAAGCCTTATATGTCCAATCACCAACTAAAGAAATTTCAACAAAATTTGGGTTGTTTTCTATCTCCACGCGACTATTGTTCAAAATTCTTTCCCTTGAATGATTTTTAAATAAGCAAAATTATAGTAGAATTACACTTTATCTTGTCTGAATAATGGATACATAGCACTTTGATAGTAAAAAAATTCGCCTTTTTAAAAGGCTTTTTCACCAACAGTTTTGGAATTTTAACCTCTCGAGTTTTAGGGCTTTTAAGGGATTTGCTTACGGCAAATGTTTTAGGCGCTGGAGTGTGGAGCGATATATTTTTTGTAGCATTTAAACTGCCAAATTTATTTAGACGTTTGTTTGGGGAAGGTGCTTTTACGCAGTCCTTTTTACCAGGTTTTGTCGCCTCTAAGAAAAAAGGAATTTTTGCAGCGAGTGTTTTTATCCGCTTTTTTCTTTTTTTACTTTTTTTAACAACTTTGGTTATGGTTTTTGCGCCATTTTTTACTAAATTTATCGCACTTGGCTTTGATAAAACGACAATCGAAATGTCTGTGCCATATGTGATGATAAATTTTTGGTATTTGGTTTTTATATTTTTAGTTACGCTTTTTGCTTCGCTTTTGCAGTATCGTGGGCATTTCGCAACGACTGCATTTTCAACTGCGCTATTAAATTTAGCTATGATTGGAGCACTTTTTTTAGCCAAAGGAAAAAGTCAAGAGCTAGCTGTTCTGTACTTAAGTATCGGTGTTGTAACTGGTGGCGTGCTTCAAGCGCTCGTTCACATCATCGCTTTGCAGCATACTGGGATGCTAAGAGTCTTTTTAGGCGGATTTAAAAAGCTAATGCAGAAAAAAAACAAAAAAATAGCAAAAGATGAAACAAAAGGCTTTTATAAAAACTTTTTTCACGGAGTTGTTGGCTCAAGTGCGGCGCAAATCGGCTCTTTTATTGATACTTGGTTTGCAAGTTTTTTGGCCTTTGGAAGCATAAGTTATCTTTACTATACAAACAGAATTTTTCAACTCCCGCTTGCGCTTTTTGCCATCGCTCTTTCAACCGCGCTTTTTCCAAAGATAAGCAAACAGATAAAATCAGGAAATGACACTTTAGCGCTAAATTTACTCTCTCAAAGCTTTCACTTTTTGCTTGCTTTGCTTTTGTTTTCAACGATTGGCGGAGTTATGCTTTCTAAAGAGATAATAGCGCTTTTGTTTCAAAGAGGTGAGTTTACTAGCACAGATACGCTAAACTCAGCTCCAGTTTTAGTCGCTTACATGGTTGGACTTGTTCCTTTTGGTCTGGCTAAAATCTTCTCGCTTTGGCTATATGCAAAGATGAAGCAAAATATCGCTGCTAAGATAACAATCCAAACTTTAGTTCTAAATTTACTCCTTTGCGCGCTTTTGGTTAAACCTTTAGGTGCTAGTGGATTAGCGCTTGCAAGCTCTGTTGGTGGGCTTTACTTGCTTGTTATGAATATAAAAGAATTTGGCTTTAATAATTTTTTAGCTATAATCAGAGCTAAAAAAATCGCCGTGATTTTGGTGATTTGCTTAATCGAAATTTTAATATTATGGCTTTTTAAGGGTTTTATGTGATGGTTATATATGATAGTGTTTTGAAAAAAAAAGTTAAATTTGAACCGATTTGCGAAAATGAGGCAAGAATTTATGTCTGCGGTCCAACTGTGTATGATGATGCGCATTTAGGCCATGCAAAAAGTGCCATTAGCTTTGACTTGCTTAGACGAGTTTTAATCGCTTGTGGGTATAGAGTTAAATTTGTTAAAAACTTTACCGATATCGATGATAAAATTTTAAAAAAAATGGCTGAAAGTGGCAAAAGTTTAGAGCAAATCACATCTTTTTACATAGATAGATATCTTGCTGATATGAACGCTTTAAATGTCCTAAGAGCCGATATCGAACCAAAAGCAACACAAAGTTTAAAAGGCATTATAGAGTATATTTCAAATTTGCTTAGCCAAAATTTTGCATATAAACTTGATGATGGAATTTACTTTGATACCTCAAAAGATAGCAAATACCTTAGCTTAAGTGGCAAATTTGATAACAACGAAAAAATAGCACGAATCCAAAGCAATGAATGCAAAAAAGATAGTAAAGATTTTGTGCTTTGGAAATTTGATGAAAACTGGTATGAAAGCCCATTTGGCAAGGGTCGTCCAGGCTGGCACACTGAATGCGTGGCGATGATAAAAGAGCATTTAGAAAGTGAGGATTTTAAATTTAGTATTGATATTCACGCTGGAGGACTTGATCTGCTTTTTCCACACCATGAAAACGAAGCCGCACAATGCAGATGTAGCGAACATAAAAGCCTAGCAAAATACTGGATGCACAATGGCTTTGTCCAAGTAGATAACGAAAAGATGAGTAAGAGTTTAGGCAATAGCTTTTTTGTAAAAGATGCGCTAAATTTAGTCCCTGGCGAGGCTTTGAGGTATTATTTGATGAGTTCGCACTATAGAGCAAATTTTAACTACAGCATAAGCGATTTACAAGCTAGTAAAAAACGACTTGATAAAATTTACCGCCTTAAAAAGCGCCTTGGCGGAGCTAATAAAAGCGAAGTTAATGCCAAATTTAAAGATGAAATACTAAGCGCTTTAAGCGATGATTTAAACTCATCTTTAGCTCTTGCTAGCCTTGATATAATGGTAAATCAAGCAAATGAACAACTTGATAAAAGCCCAAAAGATAAAGCTTTTAAAGCGCAAACCTTAGCAAATTTAGACTTTGTTAAAGATGTTTTGGGAATTTTGGTTTGCGATGAGAATGAATACTTTCAATTTGGCGTAAATTTAGAAGAAAAAGAGCAAATTTCAGCGCTTATAAATGAACGAAATTTAGCCAAAAAAGAGAAAAATTTTGCAAAAGCAGATGAGATTAGAGAAATTTTAAACAACAAAGGAATTGCTATAATGGATACGGCAAATGGCACGATTTGGGAGAAAATATGAACGGAGTAAAAGAGGTTTTTAAAAGATTTAGCCCGTATATAAAAGACTACATCCCGCAATTTACGCTTGCAATCATCGGTATGCTAATGGCAGCTGGTGGCACATCAGCGACTGCTTGGCTTATTGAGCCGGTTTTAAATAAAATTTTTATAAACAAAGATGAAACCCTACTTTATATACTTCCTTATGCAATTATCGCAATTTATGCTATAAAAAGCGGCGGAACGTATATGCAGCGCTATTTTACCGTTTATATCGGACAAGATATCATCAGACAATTTCGCGAAAAAATGGTTAAAAACTTAATAAATTTGGATATGAAATTCTTTAATGAATTTCGCACAGGTGAACTTATCAGTAGAACCGTAAATGACATCGATAGAATTAGAAACATAGTTTCAAACATGATACCGGAGTTTTTTACAAATTTAATCCAAATTTTTGGACTTTTATGCGTTGTGATTTATCAAAGTCCAAAGCTTTCACTTTTTGCTTTGGTTGTCCTTCCTGCTGCGATTTATCCACTTTCCATACTTGCAAAAAAGATGAAAAAAATCTCAAAAAATGCTCAAGAAAAAACATCGGATATAACTTCAGCTTTAAGTGAAATTTATACAAATATCGAGATTATCAAAGCAAATAACGCAGAAAACAAAGAGATAAATCGCTTCAAAATAGAAAATGACAAATTTTTTAGACTAAATTTAAAATCGGTCAAAACAGGCGAGCTAGTAAGCCCTATAATGGAGACTTTAGGCGCGATTGGAATCGCAACCGTTATCATGATAGGCGGAAAAGAGGTTATCGATAACGAGATAACAGTGGGAAGCTTTTTTTCATTTTTAACCGCTTTGTTTATGCTTTATACGCCGGTTAAAAAAATCTCAAGTCTATATAACAGCATGCAAGATGCAGTAGCAGCGAGCGAAAGGACTTTTGAGCTTATAGATAAAGTTGCTTCTATCGTTGGTGGAAATGAGGAGTTTCCAAAAGCTGTAAAATCTATCCATTTTCAAGATGTTTGGTTAAAATACGATGATAAAGAGGTCTTAAAAGGGATAAATTTAAGCGCTTATAGAGGCGAGATGATAGCGCTAGTTGGAAACAGTGGCGGTGGCAAAACTTCTCTTATAAACTCACTTATGAGATTTTATGATATCTCAAGTGGAAATATTTTAGTAAACAATAGCGATTTATACGACTTTAGCCTACAAAGCGTTCGTGAAAACATCGGTTTAGTAAGCCAACGCGTCTATATCTTTAACGATACAGTGGCAAATAATGTCGCATATAGTGGCGAATTTGATGAAGAAAAAGTTATCAAAGCTTTAAAAATGGCAAATGCTTACGAGTTTGTAAGCAAACTAGAAAACGGCATAAATACGGTACTAAGCGAATTTGGTTCAAATTTAAGTGGCGGACAAAGGCAAAGGATTGCAATAGCTAGAATGCTTTATAAAAATCCGCAAATTATCATCTTAGATGAGGCAACTTCAGCGCTTGATAACACAAGCGAAAATGCCATAACTGAAGTGATAGAGAATTTGCGAAAAGATAAGATTATATTTGTTGTAGCGCATAGACTTTCAACAGTTAAAAATGCTACAAACATCGCTGTTATAAACAATGGCAAGGTTATAGGGTTTGGAGATGATGCGACATTAAGCTCTCAATGCGAGGCGTATATGAAGCTAAAAGGAACTTTTGAACTAAATAGTTAGCCGTTTTTAATCTAAATTTAGATAAAATGGCTACCGATTTTCATAAAAATATAGGTAAATTCATGTTTGATTACAGCACATTAAAAAAGATATTTTTCAAATTTCAGCCTGAAACTGCACATAACATCGCAGAATTCGGGCTTAAAAGCACAAATTTATTCCCTGGAATTCTAAGTTTTGTGGCAAATAAATTTGTTATAAACGACAAGGCGCTGCACCAAAATTTAATGGGTGCTAACTTTTATAACCCAGTTGGGCTTGCTGGTGGATTTGATAAAAATGCAACTATGCTAAGACCACTTGCTTCACTTGGTTTTGGCTATATGGAGTTTGGAACAATCACACCAAAAGCTCAAAGCGGAAACGAAAAACCACGCCTTTTTAGGCTCGTAGAAGATGAAAGCATACAAAATGCAATGGGGTTTAACAACGATGGTTGCGAGGCGGTTAAAAAAAATGTAGAAAAAATTTATCCATTTGCCGTTCCACTTATCGCAAATATCGGCAAAAACAAAATCACACCAAATGAAAATGCCATAGATGACTACGAGTTTTTAACTCGCGAATTTAGTGATTTTTGCAATATGTTTTTGATAAATGTTAGCTCGCCAAATACTCCAAATTTACGCGATTTGCAAGATGAGAGTTTTATAAATGAAATTTTTTCTAGCCTACAAAAAATCACAACTAAGCCAATTATCTTTAAAATTGCAGCTGATTTAGAACACGATAAGGCAATTTCACTTTGCAAAACTGCAGCAAATGCAGGAGCAGCAGCGATTGTTATAAACAATACAAGCATTGATTACTCGCTCTTGCCAAACATAAAAGAGCAAAAAGGCGGCATTAGCGGAAAGCTGATAACTCAAAAATCACGAGAGCTTTTTAAAGCCGTTGCAGATGAGCTTTATGGTGAAACGGTTTTGATTAGTTGTGGCGGGATTGATAGCGCAAAAGAAGCCTATAATCGCATAAAAATGGGTGCAAATTTAGTTCAAATTTACACATCTTTTATTTTCAAAGGTCCAAGTATCGTTAAAGATATCAACGAAGGTTTGCTAAAACTGCTTAAAGATGATGGCTTCACTCATATCAGCCAAGCTGTTGGCGTAGATGTTAAAAAAGGTTAAAAATGCTACCAAAATTTGAAAAAATAACTCTTGAAAATGAACTTGAAGTTTATCACATACCACTAAATTTAGGTAGTGATGTTATAAGCATAGATTTGTTTTATAAAGTTGGTTCAAGAAACGAAACGATGGGGAAAAGCGGAATCGCACATATGCTTGAACACCTAAATTTCAAATCAACCAAAACTCGCAAATCAGGCGAATTCGATAAGATAGTAAAAGGTTTTGGCGGGGTAAATAACGCCTCAACCGGCTTTGACTACACACACTATTTTATCAAATGTTCAAAGTCAAATTTAGATACTTCACTTGAACTATACGCCGATATAATGGCAAATTTAAACTTGCTTGATGAAGAGTTTAGACCAGAACGAGATGTCGTGCTTGAAGAGAGACTTTGGCGAACTGATAATAATCCAAGCGGATATCTGTTTTTTAGGCTCTATAATACAGCCTTTATCTACCATCCATATCACTGGACGCCAATAGGTTTTAAAGATGATATAAAAAACTGGAGTATTGAAGATATTCGCGAATTTCACGCTAAATTCTATCAACCAAAAAATGCAGTTTTGCTTATAAGTGGTGATATTAGCAAAGATGAGGCATTTAAGTATGCTAAAAAGCATTTTAATGATATAAAAAATAGTTGCGAAGTACCTGTTTTACATACTTTTGAGCCAAAACAAGATGGAGAAAAAACAGCGATTTTACACAAAGATAGCGAAGTTGAAATTCTAGCAATGGCGTATAAAATTCCACCATTTACCCATAAAGATAATGTTGCGCTTGATGCGATTAGTGAGTATTTAACAAACGGTAAAAGCGCGATTTTAAACCGAATTTTAGTCGATGAAAAAGAGCTTTTAAATCAAGTTGAGACTTATAACATGGCTGGAATAGATGAGAATTTATTTATAATCTTTGCGATATGTAATCCTGATGTAAAAGCACAAAGCGTAAAAGCTGAAATTTTAGAGATTTTAAATACTTTAAAAGAAAACGAGCTTGAAGATGATGATTTAACTAAGATTAAAAACAGCGTAAAAGCACAGTTTGTATACTCCTTAGACAGCGCTAGCAAGGTAGCATCTTTATATGGAAAATACATCGTTCAAGGCAACTTAGAAGAGCTTTTTAACCTTCAAGATAGAGTAAATGAACTTAACAAAGATGATATAAAAACGGTTTTTAACAGATATTTTAATAACGCAAATTTAACTACAATGATTTTAAGAAAGGATTGAAAATGGATAAAAATATAATAATAGGCGCAATGACAGCTCTTATAACCCCCTTTAAAGATGGAAAGCTAGATGAAGCAACATACGCAAAGCTTATAAAAAGACAAATCGATAATGGTATCGATGCTGTAGTTCCAGTAGGCACAACTGGCGAGAGTGCGACTTTAACCCATGATGAGCATAGAGTTTGTATAGAAATCGCCGTTGATGTATGTAAAAATACGCATGTAAAAGTTCTAGCAGGAGCAGGAAGCAACGCAACTCATGAGGCAGTTGGGCTGGCTAAATTTGCTCAAACTCATGGTGCTGATGGAATTCTTTCAGTCACTCCATACTACAACAAACCAACGCAAAATGGACTTTATCTTCACTATAAAGAGATAGCTTCTTCGGTAGAAATTCCAGTTTTACTCTATAATGTTCCAGGAAGAACAGGTTGTGAGATAGCAACAGATACTATTATAAAATTATTTAATGATTGCCAAAATATATATGGGGTAAAAGAGGCGAGTGGAAATATCGATAAATGCGTTGATTTACTAGCTCATGAACCTCGCCTTGTAGTTGTAAGCGGCGAAGATGCGATAAACTATCCGATTTTAAGCAATGGCGGAAAAGGCGTTATATCAGTTACTTCAAACCTGCTTCCTGATTACACCTCAAAGCTAACTCATCTTGCTATGGATAATGAGTTTTTAAAAGCAAAAGAGATAAATGATGCGATGTATAACATAAACAAAGTTATGTTTTGCGAAAGTAACCCAATACCAGTTAAAGCTGCGATGTATATAGCAGGACTTACTCCTACTTTAGAGTATAGACTGCCACTTTGCGAGCCAAGTAGCGAGAATATGAAAAAAATAGAAAATATAATGAAACAATATAATATAAAAGGATTTTAATGGATAGTTTTTTTAGGGATAAGACTTTAGTTATAAGTGGTGGAACAAGAGGTATAGGAAGAGCCATAGTGCTTGAGTTTGCAAAAGCAGGAGCAAATATAGCTTTTACTTATAACTCAAATGGCGAGCTAGCCGAGCAACAAGCAAAAGAACTAGCAAAAGAGTATGGTATAAAAGCTAAAGCTTACCCTTTTAATATACTTCAACCAGAAACTTATAAAGAACTTTTTTTAGAGATTGATAAGGATTTTGATAGAGTTGATTTTTTCATATCAAATGCTATTATTTCAGGGCGTGCAGTCGCTGGTGGATATACTAAATTTATGAAGTTAAAACCACGAGGCATAAACAACATCTTCACAGCTACGGTAAATGCCTTTGTAGTTGGCGCTCAAGAAGCAGCAAAACGTATGGAAAAAGTTGGTGGTGGAAGTATAGTTTCACTTAGTTCAACTGGAAACATAGTCTATATAGAAAACTACTCAGGTCATGGAACTGCAAAAGCTGCTGTTGAAGCCATGGCAAGATACGCCGCGACTGAGCTTGGTGAGAAAAACATAAGAGTTAATGTCGTCAGCGGAGGTCCTATTGAAACTGATGCTTTAAGAGCCTTTACAAACTACGAAGAAGTTAGAGATATCACAGCTAAACTTAGCCCACTTGGCAGAATGGGACAACCTGAGGATTTAGCTGGTGCGTGTCTTTTCCTATGTTCAGATAAAGCTAGCTGGGTAACTGGGCATACCTTTATCGTTGATGGTGGGACAACATTTAAATAATGCTAAATTTACCAAACATACTAGCCATTTTTAGGGTCGTTCTAGCCTTTTTGTTTTTTTTCTTGTTAGTAAATTCTAACCTTTTAGGCGGAATTCATCAAAGCTGGATAAACTATTTTGCTGCTTTAGTTTTTGTTATCGCTTCAGTTACTGACTTTTTCGATGGTTTTATAGCAAGAAGCTGGAACCAGATGACTAAATTTGGAGCGATTATAGATCCATTAGCTGATAAAATGCTAACCTTAGCCGGCTTTTTAGGACTTATGTTTATAGATAGAGCCAACCCGTGGGCGGTCTATCTTATACTTGTAAGAGAGTTTTTTATAACTGGTTTTAGAGTTATCATGGCAAGTGATGGCGTAGAAGTTGCTGCTAGTATGGCTGGTAAGGTTAAAACTGTTTTTCAAATGATAGCCATTGGCTTTTTAACTATGCAGTGGTTTGGGGGTGAAATTTTGCTTTGGATTGCTGTTTTATTAACACTATATTCAGGTTTTGAGTATATTTTTGCCTATATAAACGAGATGAAAAACAGGAGAGAAATTTGAGTAAAAAAACCCTAAATTTGGTGCTTGTGATAGCAGTTGCGGCGTTGGCTATTTGGCACTGGGGTCCGTATTTTTTAATAACAGTTTTAGCTATTTCATTTTTGATATTTTTCCATGAACTTGGACATTTTTTAGCAGCACGCCAACTTGGCGTTGTTGTCGAAACTTTTAGCGTTGGTTTTGGAGATAGAGTTTATAGCAAAAAAGTCGGCGACACTGAGTATTGTATAAGTGCGATTCCACTTGGTGGATATGTCAAGCTTAGAGGGCAAGATGATAGCGATCCAACGCTTAAAAACTATGATGAGGGAAGCTATACCTTGCTAAGTCCACTTGGTAGGATATATGTGCTTTTTGCTGGACCATTTTTTAACATTTTACTTGCATTTTTACTCTATGTCGCGCTTGGATATATCGGAGTTGAGAAAGTTTCGCCTGTAGTTGGGTATGTTTTAAAAGACTCAGCCGCTATGGAAGCTGGGATAAAAAAAGGCGATAAGATACTTGAAATTGGTGGACAAAAAATTCAAGATTGGGATGAGATAAAAAAATTTGTTGGACTTCAAAGCACAGATGTCGTTATCAAGCGAGACTCTCAAATCCTTACGCTAAATTTAACACCAAAAATCGGCGAAACTTATACTATATTTAACGAAAAGGTTCAAAAACCACTTATCGGTATAGCTCAGCGAGGCTCTACAACATTAACATATGAAAATGGCACAAAAATTGATGCAAAAAGTTATAAAGCAACGATAGATAAAAACAGCAAACAACTTGTATTAGAAGGAACAGCGACTCCAAATTCAAAGCTTGCTGTGAAGTTTTTTGATGATAGCACAAAAAGTTTTTATAGCGATGAAAATGGCAAATTTAAGGTCATAAGTGATGCGCCTATGCAAGATGTTGAGTATGTAACTATCTATAACAAAGGCTTTTCATCTATCACTTTTGCGCTAGATGAAACGATAAAAGCTTCAAAGCTCATAGTTATCGGACTTGAAAAGCTAATAACAGGCGTCGTGCCTATAAAAGAGATGGGCGGTATAGTCGCGATGACAGATATCACGACAAAAGCAGCAAGTATAAGCGTGTCGGTTTTGTTTATCATAGTGGCGTTAATATCGGTAAATTTAGGTATATTAAACCTACTTCCGATTCCGGTTCTTGATGGTGGGCATATCGTGTTTAATATATATGAACTTCTTTTTAAAAAGCCAGTTTCTCAACGAGTTTTTGCCGGTCTTAGCTATGCTGGAATGGCGTTTTTGTTCGCACTCATGGCATTTACTATAATAAATGATTTTTTAAGACTTAGTGGAGTTTATAACAATGGTTGATTTAAGAACGATTTTAGATACAATAGAAACTTCAAGGATAAAAGCTGGTTTTTGGGAGAATGTCGAGCTAGTAGCAGTGAGTAAAAATGTAACAGAAAATGAAGTTTTAAAACTTTTTAATCAAGGGCAAAGAGCCTTTGGCGAAAACAGAGTTCAAGAGTTAAAACGAAAGAACGAAATTTTAAGTGAGTATCCGATAAAATGGCATCTTATCGGAACTTTGCAAAGCAATAAAATAAACCAGATGATATCGCTTCGCCCTACTTTGTGGCAAAGTTGCAACTCGTATGAGTTGGCACTTGCGGTTGATAAAAGGCTTGATTATAAACTTGATACTTTGCTTGAGATTAATATCGCTGATGAGAGTAGTAAAAGTGGACTAGAGATAAATTTAGCAGTCGATTCATACCTGAAAATCAAAGATGAGTGCAAAAACATAAATCTTGTTGGCATAATGAGCATAGGCGCGCATACAGATGATGAAAAAGTCGTTCAAAAAAGCTTTGAAGATACATTTAAAATTTATCAAAATTTAGAAAAGCATGGCGCTAAAATTTGCTCTATGGGCATGAGTAGCGACTACGAACTAGCTATAAGTTGTGGCTCAAATATGGTCAGACTCGGAACGATTTTGTATAAATAAATTTTTAAAGCTAAAATAAGATAAAAGGAAGTTTGTATGAGTGAACTTGATATAGCGATTGCAGCAGCAAAAGAAGCAGGAGAAAAGATACTTGAGTTTCGCGAACTTGGCTTCAAACAAAAACTAAAAAGCGATAATTCTATAGTAACACAAGCAGATATATCGTCAAATGAAATCATTACCAACCATCTAAGCAAAACAGGCATTGCCATCTGCTCTGAAGAGTCGATAATAAATGATGATATAAGCGAGTATTGGCTTGTCGACCCACTTGATGGAACTGCAAATTTTGTTAAAAATAGTAATGATTTTTCTATCTTGATATCTCTAATAAGCTCTAATAAACCGATTTTAAGTGTAATTTATAGCCCTGTTTACAAGCAATGTATGAGTTGTAATGGCAAAAATATCTTTATAAACGGCGTTGAAATTTCAAACCTTAGAGTTGATATCAGCCCGAATATCTTGCTTAGCGGAATGCGAAAAAAAGTTGATGAAAGTGCAAATTTACGCGAAAAAATCAGACAAAATATAGACGGAGATATCATATCTGTTGGTTCTGGAATGAAATTTTATAAACTTGCACTTGGAAGTGCTGGAATTTATATAAGAAATAAAGTCTCGCACTCTTGGGATATCGCGGCTGGGGATTTGATAGTTCAAGCAAGTGGTGGAGTTATGGTTGGTATAAAAGATAAAAAAGAGCTTCAATACGACATCAAAACTCTTAGAAATGAGCCATTTATAGCTTTAAGCAAAGAAAACGTAAAGTACTTAGATAAATTTTTAAAGATAATAAATAGTTAAATTAAAATTATTTTATAGTTTTATACTCAACTTAAAAGTAAAAAATTTAGCTTTAAAAACATCAAATTTAACTCTTTTTTAAGTACGAAAATAAATTTTGAAAAAAGCGATTTGATGATATTTAATTTTAGCGCTACGGCAGATATAATTTTATAAATTGAAAAATAAATATTAATTTATATAATTTTATAAGCTTAATATTTTGCAAGATTATTTTTATGTTTTGATTTAAGACAATTTTATACCATCTTTAAATTTAGATAGTATTTTAAGCTCTTTAAGGTTTAAAACATAAATTTATTCGACTTTTTGCTTAAATTTAGCTATTTCAAAGTTACAAAAAGATGATTTTCAACCTTTTTGTGCCATTATATAAATTTAAATAAATTATATTTGTTTGTTTGATTATTAATTTTAAATTATTACTTTGCTTCAAAATATTTTGATTATTTTTAAATTTGAGATTAAAAATATAAATTTATTTGTCTTTTGCTTGGTAAATTTTTAACTTTATAAAAATTTTATATTTAATATATCAAAAAGAAGTATATTTTGATAGAGCAAGTAAATCAATATCAAAAAAGCTATTTTAAAAATTTAGTTATATTTTTAACTTTAAAGCTAAATTACATAAAATTACGTATAAATATAACTAAAACAAAGCGACTCTAACTTTTTTAACCTTTTTCCACGCCATGATATAAACAACAAAGACAACTATCGATAAAATCCCACCGCTTAGAATTTATACGATAAAAACAATGGCATAGATTTTAAACAAATCCACCTCTGTTATATTTGCAAGTTCAAAAAAAGTTTTAGGAGTGTAGTAAAGAAAAGCGATAAATGGGGCTAAACCTATAAATATAGATGAAAAAAGAGCGTGCGCGGGAAAGTTGTTTGTCACTATCAAAGAGATAACCACCATCAGTCCGCACAAAAGTATGAGATAAAGTATAGATTTTAGAAAATAATTATGAAGCGTTTTTGAGCAAGATAAAAAAGATACAATTTTCAAAGCCCTATAAACAAGTATGTAAGAAGCGAGAAATACGGCTATTAGCGACATTATCAACACATTTTTTGCCATTTGCAAATGCACATCTATACCTAAAAATCCAACCACAACTAACAAAACAAAATACAAAGGCAGGATATAAGCTGCATATAATGCCAGTTTAACCACATTTTGTAAATCTTTGCTATCTAAAAGTTGTATCGTTTGGACTTTGTGGATCTAAATTTGATGAGTTTAACTTAGGTGATTTTTAATTTGCCAAATTTGGATTTTTTGATAAAGACAATTTGGATTTTTCAGTGGAATTTTCTAAATTTAACTTCATTTTCTCACCTTTTAAAAACTATAGATAAATTTAATTATATAAACTTTTTGCTTTAAATTTAGTCTATTCTTTATAAATCTAAAGATAAATTTAAAATTTTCCCCTACTTTTAAGAAATTTATTCTCTTTTTTAAATCGATTTTTTATACTAAATTTAATAGTTTATAAGCAAGTCATTACAAACTAACGCCTTTAAAATATCTTTTATTTTTAAATTTATTAATGTGTTTAGCTTAAAAATTTACTATAAAAAACAGTGTTTTCTAAAAATATTTTAAATTTTCTAAGCTATAAAAAGCTCTTTAAATTTAAAATATTTGTCAAATTTGGCTAAGTTTTCAAAGCTCAAATTTGACAAATTTTACTTAAAACTCTTTTTTAACCTTTTCGCACCATTTTAAAACGCGACTTTTCCACTTGCTATCGCCCTTAAAATCAACGCAAAGTCCTATAAATTTATCATTTATAAATGCTGATGATTTTTCAAATTTATAGCCATCAAGTTCGCTTTGTCCGACTAAATTTGCACCCTTAATCTTAGGTAAAAAATCAACTATAGATGAACAAAAATTTTCAGCATGCCTTTCTTGGTTTCCTATCGATACAAGCGCAACAGTTTTCCCATGAAAATCAATCTCATCTAAAAGGTTGATTTTCTCAGCCCAATCATCTTGCAATGCGCCATCTCCATAGGTAGAAGAGGCAAATATAAATTTATTATATCTTTTAAAGTCCTCTGTATTAGCGCACTTAACATCATAGATATCAGCACTAAGGTTGTTGGCTATAAGCTCGCAAACCTCTTGTGTTGCACCGCTTGTACTTCCATAAAAAATAGCTAAATCATTCATAAAATCATCCTTTAAAACTCAATCTTCAAGCTCTTTAGCCGCATCTATACCTAAATCATAAGCTCTATTGTTCGCTGCTTTTACCTTTTCTGGAACAGTTGAAAGCATCTCCTCTCTAACGACCTCTTTATCCATAACTTTAGTAAACTCAACAGCAGCGCCAAGCGCAACCACGCTTTGAGTGATAACATTTCCAACTATATCTTTTGCTATGGTTATAATAGGAATTTCATAAATTTTCCATTTTTTTCTATCACTATCGTTTGGATGAACTAAATTTGGCTCAACAACTATAATACCACCCTCTTTTACGCCACTTTTAAAAGCGTCAAAACTAACTTGAGCAGTAGCTATCATAAAATCAATCGAACCCTCATCAGCATATGGATATAAAATTTCCTCATCAGAAAGTAAGATATCAACCTTAGTAGGTCCTCCTCTTACTTGAGATGTATAAGTTGAAGCCTTTACGCCATATCCGCCAGCATTTATCTTTGCAGCGGCTAAAATCTCGCCAGCTAGGATAACACCTTGTCCGCCAACGCCAACAAATCTTAGTTGATAACTACTCATACTATCTCCTTAAAATCTATCTTAGTGCCATTTTGCGCTGCTTGTATGACCTTTTTATACGCTTTTGTATACTCGATATGAGAGTTATCCTCATGAAGCACGCCTAAAGGAAATAGCCCTTTTTGCTCTTCTTCACTCATCTTATCAAATTTAACCTTGCTAGTACATCTTGACTCTATCCAGTTTAACATATCAGTAGCTTGAGCCATTTTGTTTTTTCTACCTAAATTTATATGACAGTTTGAAAAAACATCAAAAAAGCTATAGCCATCATGCTCAAAACCTTTTACAAAGAGCTTTGTTAGCCTATCTGCGTTTATAACATTTTCTCTAGCGACAAATGTGGCACCAGCAGCTGTTGCTAGTCTAGCAGCGTCAAAATTTGGATCTATGTTTCCTTTTTGAGCTGTTACAGTCCAAAAGCCTTGCGGTGTAGTTGGGCTAGTTTGTGAATTTGTAAGTCCGTAGATAAAGTTGTTTATCAAGATGTGGTTTAAGTTGATATTTCTTCTACAGCCGTGAATCGTATGATTTCCACCGATTGCTAAGCCATCGCCATCGCCAGTTACAACGATAACGTGTTTATCTGGATTTGCCATTTTAATACCAGTTGCGTAAGCTACAGCTCGTCCATGAGTCGTATGAACAGTGTTACAGTTTACATATGAGCTAAAGCGCCCACTACAGCCTATTCCACTCACTATACACACATCGTTCATATCCCAGCCAAGAGTATCGATAGCTCTTATAACTGCTTTTAGCACAACACCATCGCCACAACCCCAACACCAAAGAGTTGGCATCTTATCTGTTCTTAAATATTTATCATAATTAAAAGCCATCTTAAAACTCCTTAACTTTTTCTATGATTTCAGCTGGAGATATAGGACGTCCGTTTGCTTTAAAAAGCGTTTTTAAGTCATCTCTTAGCATAGTTCTTTCTATTTCATAGTAGTATTGACCCATATTTAACTCTACTACAAGAATTTTCTTAAATCTTTTGCCTATTTCTTTAAGCTCTTTTTCTGGGCTTGGCCATAAAGTTTTTGGTCTAAACAGACCTACTTTAATGCCATCTTTTCTTAGTTTATCAACCGCATTTCTAGCCGAAAGATTAACACTTCCATAAGCTATAATACAAATTTCAGCATCATCTAACATATACTCATCGACTTCGATAATCTCATCTTTATGGTTGTTGATTTTATCCATAAGCCTTTTCATGTTATATCCAACCATTTCGCCATTTTCTGTTGGAAAACCTGTTGGACCATGATGTAATCCAGTGATGTGGTATTTATAACCTTTAAAGAATGGATTTAGAGTAGCTGGCTCATCGGCTTTTGCCTCATATGGCTTATACTCTTTTGGATCTCCGCTAAACTCGCGTCTTTTTACTATCTTTAAATCTTTGATTTCAGGCAACATCGCTTTTGCTTGCATATGTCCTAAAGTCTCATCTAGTAGTACAAAAACTGGAGTCATAAATTTTTCAGCCAAATTAAACGCTCTAACCGTTTCACTATACGCCTCTTCTAGTGTTCCAGGACAAAGTGCAATGCTTTGAAAATCGCCATGAGTTGGATTTTTAGCCTGCATTATATCGCCTTGCGCAACACGAGTTGGAAGACCAGTTGATGGGCCACCACGCATAACATTTATAATAACAAGTGGAACTTCAGCGATAAATCCAAGTCCGATTTGCTCTGCTTTTAGTGAAATTCCAGGTCCGCTACTTGCTGTTAAAGCCTTAGCTCCACTCATAGAAGCACCAAGCGCAACACAAATTCCAGAAATTTCATCTTCCATTTGTATAAATCTACCGCCATTTTTAGGTAGTAAAACGCTCATTTCATGCGCAACTTCACTTGATGGAGTTATAGGATAACCGCCAAAAAAGTTACAGCCACACTCAACAGCTGCTTGTGCTGCTAGGATATTTCCTGTTGATATAACTTCTCTCATACGCTCTCCTTTAATTCCATATAGTTGTTACTTTTAATCGCCTCGGCTCGCTTTTTTGACTCTTCTGTGAGTTTTGCAAATTTAAAGCCTTTATCAGCAACATAAATAGCAAAATCCGGGCAGTGAGTTTCACAATCTCTACAGCCTATACAGCTGTTTGAGTCTAAAACTTCTATCATCATACCCTGGATTGAATACGGGTCATAACGCATGGCTAAAGTCCCACTAGGACAGTAGTCAACACAAATATTACAAGCCTTGCAGCGGGATTCATCTACCCATACAGCTGCGTCTTTAGGCTGTTCTATCATAATAGCTTCTCCTTATTTTAATATTTCTTTTAATTTTGAACCGATATGTGCAGGACTCTCTACAACATGAACTCCAACCGCACTTAAAGCTTTCATTTTACCAACAGCAGTTGAGTCCTCACCGCTAATAATAGCTCCAGCATGTCCCATTCTTTTGCCTTTTGGAGCTGATTGACCAGCTATAAAAGCAACTATTGGTTTAGTTATTTGCTCTTTTATAACTTTACAAGCTTCAATCTCCAAACTTCCACCAATCTCACCTATCATAACTATAGCTTTTGTATCAGGATCTGCTTCAAACATAGGTAAAAGCTCAGTATAAGTTAAACCTATGATGCTATCTCCGCCGATTCCAACAGCTGTTGAAATTCCATAACCCTCATTTATGATTTGGTTTGAACCTTCATAAGTTAGTGTTCCTGATTTTGAGATAAGACCTACATTAACTTTTGATTTTTTAAATACCATTCCAGGCATAATGCCAAGCTTGCACTCATCTGAGCTAATGATTCCTGGGCAATTTGGACCTATCATCATCATACCGCATTTATTTGCATAGTTTTTTGCAGCTATCATATCATTTACCGGAGTATGCTCTGTGATAACAACTGCTAGCTTTATACCAGCATTTGCAGCCTCTATAACACCATTAGCAACAAATTTAGCAGGAACAAAAATTAAACTAACAGTAGCTCCTGTTGCATCAACAGCTTCTTTAACTGTGTTAAAAACTGGTCTATCAAGATGAGTTTGACCGCCCTTAAATGGCGTAACTCCACCAACTATGTTTGTGCCATACGCAATGCATTGCTCTGCGTGAAAAGTTCCTTCTTTACCAGTAAAGCCTTGAACGATAACTTTTGTGTTTTTATCTACTAATATACTCATAAATTTATCCTTACATTAAGCATTTGCTAGTTCGACAGCTTTTCTAGCGCCGCTTTCTAGACCATCAACTGTTATGATATTTTCTATATTTGCACCTTTTAAAATATCAGCCGCCTCTTTTGCATTTGTTCCATCAAGTCTAACAACTACTGGAATATCAACTTTTGTAAGCTTTGTGGCTTCTAAAATTCCGTTTGCGATTCTATCGCATCTTACAATTCCGCCAAAGATATTTACAAAGATTGATTTTACATTTTTATCTCTTAAAATAATTTCAAAAGCTTTTGCAACGGTTTGAGGATTTGCCCCGCCTCCCACATCAAGGAAGTTTGCAGGCTTTCCGCCAACTGAGTTAATCGTATCCATCGTACCCATCGCCAAACCAGCGCCATTTACCATACAACCGATATTTCCATCAAGTTTTACATAGCTAAGTCCATGTTCTTTTGCCTCTACTTCGCTTGGCTCTTCTTCATCTAAATCTCTCATAGAAGCGATTTTTGGCTGACGAAATAATGCACTATCATCAAAGCCCATTTTAGCATCTAGTGGCATAAAGTCATTTTCTGCTGTTAAAACAAGCGGGTTAATCTCAACTAAATTTGCATCAGTTTTTGTATATAAGTTATAAAGAGATTTTACAATATTTCCAAATTTAAGGCTTAAATCTTTATCAAAATTTAAAAAACTAGCAACTTCAAGAGCGTGAAAATCGCAAAGCCCGATTTCTTGATCGATTAGCAAACTTTTTATAAGCTCTGGGTTATCATGCGATACCTCTTCTATGCTCATACCGCCACTTGCTGAAGCAATCAAGCCAACTTTTTCACTATTTCTATCAAAAGTAAAGCTTAGATAATACTCTTTTGCTATGTTACAACCCTTTTCGATATAAACTTTTTTAACAAGTTTTCCCTCAGGACCAGTTTGGGCTGTAACTAGCGTCATACCAAGAATTTGCTCGGCATATTTTTTAACATCATCAAGGCTTTTTGCGATTTTAACACCACCGCCAAGTCCTCGCCCGCCAGCGTGAATTTGTGCTTTTACAGCCCAAACACTTCCGCCAAGTCTTTTTGCTGCTTGCACTGCTTCATCCACACTTGTTGCTAACTCACCATCAGCCACATTTATACCAAAATCGCGGCACAGTTCTTTAGCTTGATACTCGTGAATATTCATATTTTACTCCTAAATCTTAATTTTAACTAAATTTTACTAATATATAATAAAAAACTTAAACCAAATTAACCCAAAATTCCATTTAGAGTTTTGCTACATCTCATAACAGAATTAACCTTTTTATCATCAAAAATGTAATAACCTCCTAAGTCTACTTTTTTACCTTGAACGTCTAAAAATTCGCCATTTATCTTATCTTCGTTTGCTTTTAAATCTTTTGAAATTTGCTCAAATTTATCTTTAAGTTCAGTTTTACTAAGCTCATCAGCAAGGTATAGTGCTAGATAAAAATGGCTGTTTCTATTATCTGGTTTTCCTACATCCTTACTTGGACTTTTATCATCTTTAAGCCATTTTGAAACCGCCTTATCAAGTGCTTTTGCTAAAATTTGTGCGTTTTTGTTGCCATTTGTTTCATAAAGATGTTCTAAGCTAACGATAAGTGCCATAAACTCACCCAAACTATCCCATCTTAGGTGATTTTCTTCTATAAGTTGTTGCACGTGTTTTGGCGCACTTCCACCAGCTCCTGTTTCAAACATACCGCCACCATTTAAAAGCGGAACGATTGAGAGCATTTTAGCGCTTGTTCCAAGCTCGATTATCGGATATAAATCTGTCAAATAATCCCTTAAAACATTGCCAGTTACGCTAATGCAGTCTTTTCCAGCTCTTATGATTTTATTTGATACTCTAACTGCTTCATCTGGGTTTAAAATTTCTATATCAAGCCCATTTAAATCATAGTTTTTAAGTTCATTTTCTACGATTTGTTTTAAATTTCTATCATGAGCGCGACGGTCATCTAGCCAAAAAATAGTTTTAAAACCAGTTATTTTAGCTCTATTTACAGCTAGTTTTATCCAGTTTTTTATAGCTTCATCTTTGGTTTGTGTCATCCTATAAATGTCGCCTTTTTGGACGCTAAATTTAAACACTTCAGCCCCACTACTATCTTTTACAATAACCTCTCCATCATCTTCTATGATAAAAGTTTTGTCATGACTTCCATATTCTTCAGCTTTTTTAGCCATTAAACCGATGTTTGAAACACTTCCTATGGTTGCTGGATTTAGCTCGCCATTTTCTTTTAGGTCTTTTATCATACTATCATAAACTATAGCATAAGATCTGTCTGGTATAACAGCTAAGCATTCAACAGCTTTGCCATCTTTATCCCACATTTTACCGCTATTGCGTATCATCGCAGGCATTGAAGCGTCGATGATAACATCGCTTGGAACGTGTAAATTTGTAACACCTTTATCGCTATCAACCATGCTTAAAAGTGGACTTTTTGCATAAATTTCATCAAATTTTGCATAAATTTTCTCTTTTATAGGTAAATTTTCTATCCTAGCAAATAGATCTTTTAAGCCATTATTTTCATTTACTCCAACACTTTTTAACTCATCTTTAAACTCGCTAAAAACTTCAGCAAAAAAGCCTTTAACAAAATGTCCAAAAATAACTGGATCACTTACCTTCATCATCGTAGCTTTTAAGTGAACTGAGTATAAAAGTTCTTTGTCTTTTGCATACTTTATACTATCTTTTACAAACTCATCAAGCTTTTTTGCGCTCATAAAAGTTGCATCTACAACTTCATCTTTAAGCACTTTTAAATCATCTTTTAAGACTTTTTTATCACCATTTTTAGCTATAAATTCAACGCTTAAATTTGTAGGCTCTTTAAAAACTTTGGATTTTTCATACTCATAAAAATCCCCACTATTCATATGATAAACTTCTGTTTTGCTATCTTTGCTCCATTTACCGTTTCTATGTGGGTTTGCTTTGGCATACTCTTTTACTGCATTTGCAGCACGCCTGTCCGAGTTACCCTCACGAAGCACAGGATTTACCGCACTTCCTAAGACTTTTGAGTAACGTTTTTTGATATCTTCTTCCTCTTTATTTTTTGGTTCATTTGGATAGTCTGGAACATCAAAACCCTTTTCTTGAAGCTCTTTTATACAAGCTTGAAGTTGTGGAAGAGAGGCTGAGATGTTTGGAAGCTTTATAATATTTGCTTTTGAATCTAGCGTTAATTTCCCTAAAATACTTAGATAATCATCGACTTTCTGACTATCTTTTAGCTTTTCTGGAAAAGTTGAAAGTACTCTAGCAGCTAAAGAAATATCTGCTTTTTCTATACTAATGCCAGCTTTTGCAAAAAAACTTTTTATAATAGGATATAGCGAAAAGGTCGCTAACGCGGGAGCTTCGTCTGTGTATGTGTATATGATATCACTCATTCATACTCCTTTAGAAAAATAAATTGCCAAATTTTAACATCTTTATATTAAAAACTTCATTGTTATAAAAAAGTAGTATTTTTATTTAATTTTTCTTTGAATATTTATCTGATTTATATGCTCGTTTATGGTTTTAGTAAAGACATGTTTTCCACTTCTTTTATCTCTCATGAAGTATAAATAATCACTCTTTATAGGATTTATCGCAGCTTCAATCGCCTCTTTTGATACAGTGCAAACTGGAGTTGGAGGCAGTCCTTCATAAATATATGTATTAAATTTACTTATATCATTTTTAATGCGTTCTGGCGTTATTTTCATATGAGAATACTCGCCATAATTTAGCGTTCCGTCCATCTGAAGCTTCATATTTCTTTTAAGTCGATTTTGTATAACAGAGCTTACAATGGGCATTTCGCTAATATTGGCAGCCTCTTTTTGTATAACAGAAGCAGCAGATAAAATCTCTATCCATTTATCTTTTTCATACTTTCCAAAATATTTTTTAGCTAAATTTTGATGGAATTTTTCTGACTCATGAACTAAATTTTTAATGATTTCACTTCCGCTCATACCTTTTGCAAAGCTGTAAGTATTTGGAACTAAAAAGCCCTCATAAAACGGAGCAGTTTTGTTAAAATCTTCCTCAATCTCAACAAAATTTAAATTTTCTTTACTAGCTAAATTTTTTAAGAATATCACAGTTGTCTCGCCTGGAATTAAAGTTATATTTATCATAACCGGCTTTGCAACTGTTAGTTTATAAAAAAAATCTATCTTTGTTAAAGGCTCTTTTCCTATATCAAGATATCCGTGGTGTGGTGTACCGATGAAAGAAAGAATTCTAGGATCAAACCTTGTTGCGTTAAGATTTTGGTTGGATAATTGAGATATAATTTTAGTCGAACTTCCTTTTGGGATAAAAATAGTATCAGTAAAATTTACTGGTCTAGTCAAATCATAAGATAAAGCAAGGATAAAAATGAGGATAATATCAAAAATTGCAAAAATAACTCTTATAACTATAGCCATACTTATGGTAATCCTCTCTTTACTTTTTGTCTGGTTAAAATTTGGTATAAATGTTGGAAATTTAAACTTTCAAGATTTTACCGTAAAGCAATTATATATTAAATTTGATAAAAAAATACTCATAAGCGCAGACGATATAGAAATACCGCTAAATTTAGAGCCAAATTCAAGCTCAAATCACAGCTCAACTAATCAAATCAAAAAAATCACAACCTACTTTCCATATCTTAACAAATTTTTCAAAGAGATAAATTTAAAAAACATAAAAGTTGGAGAAAATAGCGCAACTGTGCTATACAAAAACGATATTTTTTATATAGATAGCGCATTTTTAAAAGTAGATGTTAAGCTAAAAGCTAAAGATGATGGCTTTGATATTTCTATAAACGAGCTTTCTTTAAAAGACTTTGAACTTGTGATAAAGGGCGAAATGGACGCAAATTTCGCAAATAACTTATATGACTTTAACGGCTCATTTCAAACTCACGAGATAAATGGAAAGTTAGATTTTGATATAAAAAATGGCATATTAAACTACTATATAACAGACGCAACGGCTGCTAGCTTAGAGCATTTTATGAACGAACTTGGCATAAAAGCCGCGATGGATAAAGAAATTAGCGAGTGGATATATGGCAAAATCATAGCAAGCAGATACGATGTGACGCAGCTAAAAGGCGAGATTGATTTAAACAATCAAGATTTTATGCTTGATAAGCTAACTGGCGAAGCCTATGCGTATGATTTAAATATCTCATTTAACGATAAGCTTCCATCTGCTTATGTTAGTGAGGCGTTTATTGAGCTAAGAGATGGCGATCTTAGTTTTATCCTTAAAGACCCACAATACGAGGGCAAAAGCTTGTTTGGAAGTAGTGTTAAGATAACAAATTTATTTAAAACTGGCACGAAAGTTTTGCTAAATTTAGCCACCGATTCCTTGCTTGATAAAAACGTTACAAATATCTTAAAAGCTTATGATATAAACCTACCAATAGTGCAAACTAGCGGAACTTTAAACTCTAGTTTAAATTTAGATATAAACATAGAGCCATATGCTTTAAAAGCGCATGGAAAATTTGAGTTAAAAAATGCAAATTTAGAGATTGCTGGGGCTAAATTTAGCTCAAAAAAAGCAAGCGTAGAGCTAAATGACACGGATGTTGATATAAAAAATGCAAATTTAAAAATGGCTAATCTCTTTGAAGCAAACGACATAAACGGCAAAATCGATACCGTAAAAATGAAAGCTAAATTTGATGCAAATTTTGCAAAAGTTAACATCAACGCAAACGATACAAAACTATATAATAGAGAAAATTTCAAATCAAAAGTAGAGCTTGACTTTTCCAAAAAAGATACCACGCTAAACATAGCAAATTTAAACACTCTTATTACTTTTAAAGATAAAAACACAAGCATAGAAATTTCAGATATAACGCCACTTTTGCCATACTCTAGGCTGCTTAAAGAGCTTGGAGTTAGGGCTGGTTTTGTTGTGATAGACTCTCCTGATTTTGCTAAATTTAACATAGTTGCGAAAAACGTCTTATTTACAACGCCATTTAGAAAAAAAGATGGCTTGATGTATGAAAATGATGATTTAAACATAAAAGTAGATAAAAACAAAGTATTTGCCACCACAAAAAGCGGACTTTTAAGCTTTAATATCGATGAAAAAGAGAGTATAAACGCTACTATAAAAAATCTTGATTTTATACTATCAAACAGCGATAACAACGATAGCACAAATATGCCAGATGTAAATTTTAACGCGCAAAATTCATTTTTGGTTTTAAAGGATTTAAACAAAACGATTGAATTTAGCTCATATAGCGGGAATTTAAACAAAAAAAATATTAAATTTAACGGAAAAACAGGCGAAAATGGCGATATAACACTAAATTTAATGCCAAATTTAATGTGGCTATTTGCAAGTGGAATCAGCGGAAAAGATGTAAATAACTTTTTAAATATGCAAAGCTTTGATGATGGAAATTTCACGCTTAAAGTCGTTGGAAATAGCCAAAAAGACTATAGAGGCGAGATTTTAATCCACGATGCTTTTTTAAAAGACTACGTGCTTTATCAAAGACTTTTATCATTTTTAAACTCAGTTCCAGCCTTACTGACTTTTAAAACGCCTGATTTTAACGACAAGGGCTTTAGTGTAAAAGATGGAAAAGTCTATTTTATGAGAAAAGATAACCAAATTTTAATCCAAGCTATGGATTTTAAAGGAACGAGCGCTGATATCGGTGGCAAGGGGGTGATAGATTTAAACACGGATGATTTGAATATAGATCTTGAGATAAAATATCTAAAAGATGCAAGCTCGATAATCGACTATATACCGCTTGTAAATCAAATTTTGCTAGGCTCAGATAGGACAATTTCCACTGTTATCAAAATCAGAGGAACTTTACAAAACCCAACCTATGAAAGTCAAGTTTTAAGCGATGTTTTGCTTAGTCCATTTAATATCATAAAAAACACTCTCGAGCTTCCATTCGTGATGTTTGAGTAAAATTATACATAAAATTTTATGTATAATAGCGACTGTTACTATAAAAGTTCTATCTTTTTTCTTGAAAGACGAACGATGTTGTTTTTCTCAAAACTTTTTAAAATTCTACTTATAACCTCTCTTGAAGTTCCGATTATATCGGCTAATTCTTCATGAGATAGATTTATCTCTTTGCTTTTTTGAGATTGTAAAAAGTGCAAAAGTCTAGTATCAAGCCCTAAAAATCTTATATCTTCGATTAATGATGCCATATGTTCTATTCTTTTTGCGTATTGATCAAATACATAATTTTGAAAAGCTTTATCATCTACAAACATCTTTGCGATTATACTAGATGATATCATATAGCCCTCCAAATCAGTCTCAGCGATAGCCGTACCAATGGCTGGTATAGAGTTAAAAGTGCTTGTAAAATTTACATTACACTGCTCGCCTTGTGAGAAATAATACAGCAAAATGCTCTGTCCGCTTTGATGCATTCGCACAACTCTAACTCTGCCTTTTGTTAAAAATAGTAAATTTGGGCACTCATCACCCTGTCTGTAAAGCTCTGTTTTGACTGGAATTTTTACAAATTCGGAGTTTTCATCTAAAATTTTTTGATTTTCTTTTGATATGAGTGAGTAGAATTTAAAATTTTTCATAAATCGCCCTTTTGCTAAATGTTTTAAATTTAGAATTTGACTATTTTACCGATAATTTATTAATACGATAAGATTTTTACAAAACTGCATTAAAAAATGTAAATTTTAGCATTTTAAGCAAGAAAATCTAAATTTTATAAATCAAAAATTAAACATGAAAATGCCTAAATTTAGCCATTTTAATAAAATTTAGCGTTATATAAATTAGTTTATTTAGATAAAAATTATCTTAATTTATTTTTAAGCTAAATAGTAACATTTGTGATAAATGTTACATACTTGCAAATAAAATTTAAATAAACTTTTATCAACAAATCTTATTATGACAAGGAGAAACAATGTCAAACACAAGACGAAATTTCTTAAAAGGCGTCGCTTTAACAGCAGTTGCCACAGCTTCTATGAAAGCAGATGAGCTTTTAAGTCCAGTTCAAAAAGTTCCAAACGCAAGCAACTTTGGACCATTTATCGCTCTAACTCAAGATGGTAAAATCATCGATATCCTTCCTCATCCACTTGATAGACGCCCAACTGCCATGACAAAAATGTGGCTAGATCGCGTTTACTCGCCAACAAGAATCAAATACCCTTGTGTGAGAAAATCATACTTAGAGGGCAAAAAAGGTCACGAAAAACTAAGAGGAAAAGAGGAATTTGTTCGCGTTAGCTGGGATAAAGCTCTTGAACTTGTAGCACAAAAAATCAAAGACACACCTAAAGAAAACATCTACAACGCAACATATATAGGCTGGAGCCACCCAGGTGGCATTCACTCATGCCCATCGCTTTGTGGTAGGTTTTTTAATGTCGCAAAAAGAGGCGCTATCGGCACTGCTGGCGAGTATAGCAATGGTGCAGCAGGAGCGGTAAACGTTGATATCATAGGCGATGTTGAGGCATACTCGCTTCAAACTACACATGAAGAGATTTTGGCAAATACAAAAACCTATGTTATGTGGGGAGCTGATCTTTTTAAATGTAACAAAATCGATACAAAAGTACCAAACCACGAAAACGACCTTTACTATCCAAAATATGCAAAAAGCGATATAAATTTTATATCAATTGACCCGATTTATACAGAAACTGCTCAAATGTTTAAAGCTAGATGGATAAAAATCAGACCAAACACAGACATAGCGCTTATGCTTGGCATGATGCACCATCTTTATACAAGCGGTAAATATGACAAAGAATTTATAGCAAAATACACCGATGGCTTTGATAAATTCTTACCTTATCTTTTAGGACAAACCGATAAAACTCCAAAAACACCAAAATGGGCAAGCCAAATCACAACCATCGATGAAGCAACCATCATCGAACTAGCCGAACTTTTTGTAAAAGATAGAACTTTTCTAGCCGGAAACTGGGCTATGCAAAGAGCTCAGCATGGCGAGATGGCGGATTGGTGTTTGATAGTTTTAGCTAGCATGATAGGACAAATCGGACTTGCTGGCGGAGGAGTTGGCTTTTCTATGCACTTTGGTGGTGGTGGACAAGCCAAATCAAACATCGGAACTCCAGCTGGCATAAGTCAAGGAAGAAACAGAGTAGAAGATAGAATTCCAGCTTCAAGAATCGCTGATGCGATTTTAAATCCAGGTAAAAAATATACCTATAAAGGCAAAGAAAAAGTCTATCCAACTGTAAAGATAGCCTATGTAGCTGGTTGTAGTATAGTAGGACACCATCCAGATACAAACAATATAGTAAAAGCACTAAGAACTCTTGATACCTTTGTCGTGCAAGAGCCGTGGTGGACTCCAACAGCTAAAATGGGCGATATCGTTCTTCCAGCTTGCACAAGCTTAGAAAGAAATGATATAGCAATGGGTGGAGTGCATGCTAAAAACTGCGTTTATGCGATGAAAAAAGCAATCGAGCCATTATATGAGTCAAAGAGCGATTTAGAAATTTTCTCACTTCTTGCTAAAAAATTTGGCGAAAAAGTTTATAACAAATTTACAGATGAAAAACCAAATGAGATGGATAAGATAAAATATGAGTATGATATATCGCCAACAGCGCAACTTCTAAGCTTTGAAGAGTTTTGGGAAAAAGGCTATATAGAGCTTCCAAGAGATGAAGAGGCTTATAAATTTGTCCGTCATGCTAAATTTAGAAAAGACCCGATAGCAAACAAACTAGCAACAATAAGTGGTAAAATTCAAATCACAGTGCCTAAATTTAGCGAACTTAACTACAAAGATTTTACTGGCTATCCAACATGGATAGAACCGGCTGAATGGTTAGGCGATAAAAACAGAAAGTATCCACTTCATCTTTTAAGCCCACATCCAAGCTATAGAGTTCATTCACAAGCTGATAACACCTATCTAAGATCGTTTTATAAAATCAACGATAGAGAACCAGTCATGATAAATCCAAATGATGCTAAAAAATATGGTATAAATCATGGCGATGTGGTTGAAATTTACAACGACCGTGGCGCAGTTTTAGCTGGTGCATTTGTGACTAAAAATATTAGCGAGGGAGTTATGGCGCTAAGTGAAGGCGCGTGGTATGCTCCAGAAAACACAACAAGCCAAAAACCAAGATGTGTAAGTGGTCATGTAAATGTCCTAACAAGCAACCGCCCTACTTCAAGTATGGCTCAAGCAACTTCGGTAAATACAAACCTAGTCGCAATCAAAAAAGCAACTGGCGTAATTCCGCCAAACACAGCTTATAATCCACCAAAAATCATAGAGGCATAATATGAAAAAAATAATTCTTTCTTTAATAGTAGCAGCAAGCGCGTATGCAAGCACGGAGCTTTTTGTAAAAAGTGATGAAAATATACTTAAACTAAAAGATGCAAATGTTTACTTTGGTAGCCCCGCAACTTTGGTAAAAGAAAAAGGCAAGAGCAAGGTTGTTAAGTTTCAAGGCTTTATAGACCCAGCAAATCCAAGCGTGATTTATGCGACTAAAAACTACAAACTTCCATTAGTTGAGAGTAAAGATATAAAAGCAGATGGTGAAAAAGCAAGCATCGAGCTTGAAATTCCAAGCCAAAATTTAACAGCCGATCAAGCCTTAGCATGGGAAGATAGTGGCGATATATTTTATGATAAATGCACAAAATGCCATGGAGTTCACGCGCCAAAAGAATTTGATATGCTTAGCTGGGAGGGACTTTACTTTAGTATGAAAGATAGAGCTCAACCAACAGATAACCAAGAAATGCAAATTTTAAGATATCTTTACGCTCATGCAAGCGATGGTATTTTAGACGAAAAATAAATTTTAACCTTCCTTTCAAAGTAGTTTAGAGTGATTTTCGCTCTAAACTAATCATAAATTTATCCAAATTTAACTATACTTTTCAAACTTAAATTTATAAAGGTAAAGTATGAAATACAAGCTTGATTGTAAAGATAGTTTTGAAAACTCTATGATGTTTTGGCTTACTCGTTATGTTAAATTTAAACTAAGCTCACTTTCAAACAAAGAACTTCGCGACCCAAAAGAACTAGCATCGATAAATTTCTCACTATCTAAAGGCGTTGCTAGTATAAACGAGCTTGATGGGCTTGTTAAAAAAGCGCGAAATGCTGGGCTAACTGGCGTTAATACCTACTTTAATCCACTTAAAAAAATTTATGAAACGCTGATGTTTTACGAGCTTGATAGTCTAAAACGTATAGATGAAGAGTTGCTAAGCGAGGTGCTTGCTAGCACAACTGGTGGGCTAAGCGATGCAAGTAAAAAAAACTACCGCATCGCTGTGATAAACTTTTTTAACTTTTTAGATAGACAAAATGAAGATGATGGAAGATCACATAACTTCGGTATCGTGCTTAAAAACTGGGGTGGAATTAGTGGCTTAAGAGGGCAAAAACTACCAGAGTTTATGAGCGAAGAAGAGATAAAACGCTTTCTTGATGCGATAGAAAGTGCTGAGTTTAAATCCAACAGCGACCGAAATAAAGGCATTATAAAGCTTATAATTTTTACAGGAATCAGAGTCGGAGAGGCGATAAATTTAAGAAAAAAAGATATCAGCGAAGATGGGGAACTTTTTGTTATACGGATTCGTGGCAAAGGCAACAAATACCGCGTTGTGATGATAAAAAAACATCTTATTCAAAACCATTTAGATACCTTACCAACGCACTTTGATAACAAAGAGGGCTTTGTTTTTATAAACAAAAATGGAGCGCGCCTGACTCAAGCTTATATCAGCCGAATAGTCGAGCAAATTCTTTTTAAAGCTGGAATTAGAAAAGAAAAAAACGGCGCTCATATGCTTCGCCACACCTTTGCAACCATGCTTTATAGGAAACAAAAAGACTTGGTTTTAGTCCAAGAAGCGCTAGGCCACGCAAGCCTAAATACATCGCGAATTTACACGCACTTTGATAGCGATAAACTCCGCCTTGCAGCGCAAGTTGCAGAGGACTTTAGCGAGTAAATTTATCTTTTTTAAGGACTTGATTGAAATCAACTTTTATATCTAGCTTTTCTCCTACAATTACACAAATAACTATTCTTAAGGAGAACAAATGAGTAAAGATACATTAGAGATGTTTTGTCATCAATGCGAGATGAGTGCGATAGGCGGCTGTGGAAGCAAGGGTCAAAGCATGGGAACTTGTGGAAAAGATAGCACTTTGGCAAGACTGCAAGACATGATGATTTTTGGGCTTAAAGGTATGAGTGCGTATCGCCACCACGCAAACGAACTAGGAGCTGATACTAAAATCGTTGATGATACAATCGCCCAAACACTGTATTTTACGCTAACAAATATGAACTTTAACTTTGATGAGCATATAGAGCAAGTGCTTAAAGTAGGTAAAGCTGGCGTTGATGTGATGGGAATTTTAAGCGAGGCCCATACTAAAACTTTTGGAGTTCCAAGTCCGGTTAGAGTTACGCAAAACAAGGCTGAGGGCAAAGCGATTTTAATCAGCGGTCACAACCTTCATGCGCTTAAAGAGCTGTTAGAACAGACAAAAGACAAAGGTATCAACATCTACACCCACTCAGAAATGCTTCCAGCTCACGGGTATCCAAAGCTTCGCAAATACCCTCACCTTAAAGGCAACATCGGCAAGGCGTGGTTTGATCAAACCAAGCTGTTTAACGAATTTGGCGGTGCGATTGTGATGAGTACGAACTGTATCGTTCCACTTCGCTCAAACTGCGAATATAGCGATAGACTTTTTGGGTATGACATCGCAGGAACAAAGGGCGTTACGCATATAGTGGGCGATGATTTTACTCCGGTGATACAAAAAGCGCTAAGCTTGCCTGATGTTACTGGCTTTGATAGCGATGAAACACTTGTTACAGGACATCACTATAAGGCTATTTTACCGATGGCTGGAGAGATTTTAGAAGCGATTAGTGCTGGAAAAATCAGAAGATTTTTTGTAATCGCTGGTTGCGATGCACCAGGAAAAGATCGCAACTACTACCGCGAACTTGCGCTTGCGCTGCCAAAAGATTGTGTGATTTTAACTTCAAGTTGTGGAAAATTCCGCTTTAATGATGTTGATTTTGGTGTTATCGAAGGTACGCAAATTCCACGCTATATCGATCTTGGACAATGCAACGATAGCAATGGCGCAGTTGCAATCGCTTCAGCGCTAAGTGAAGCAACAGGCATTGCCATAAATGACCTACCAGTTTCAATTGTGCTTATGTGGATGGAGCAAAAAGCTATCATAATCTTACTTGCACTACTTTATTTAGGCGTGAAAAATGTCCATATCGGGCCGACTTTACCAGAATTTGTTAATGATGAGATTTTGGGCTTTTTGGTTGAAAAATACAATTTAAGCTTGATTAGCGGTGATGCTCAGGCGGATTTAAAGAAATTTTTAGGCGAGTAAAACATTAAAATAAAAGGAGTTTTTGCTCCTTTTAACTACTAGTTTTAAAGATAAACTATTTGGTTTTAAAATGGATGGTTTAATTTAGTAAATTTAACAGCGCGGTATCTTTTTATAAAACTCTTCTAAATTTTTAATTTTTTTGGCGCACTTAGAACACTAAGAATTGAGTAAATTCGCTCTAGTTTTCTTATAAGGTTTGAATTTTTTTGTAAATTTACTTCATATTTTCTATGGTGATGCAACTTTATCGCTTGTTTGATTTTAAATTTGACATTAAAATAAGTGAAAAATGTTGTTTTGATGTTAAATTTGCTTCTAATTTTTTTTAAAACTCTTATAAATTTTTACACTTTTATTTAATATTTTAGGCAACAAAATCAAATTCAACTTAATTAAAGCCTATATTTTCATAAATTTTAATTATAAAATTTGATTAGAAATGTCTTGAAAGTAAAAATTAGGAAATTGATTTTAATATCGCTTCTAAATTTGCACTCATTTTTAATAAAAGTTTTGATTTAGCCCTGCTCTAGCCGTTGCCTTATATAAATATCTTTTTTGAATCAAAGCTATTATTAAGTTTTACCACATGCAAAGGCAAATTCAACTCTTTTTTCAACAAAGCTATATCCAAGCGCCATAAATCAATAGTTTAAAATCTTTATATTATTTTTATATTTTTAAATTTTTTAAGCTAGAAAATCAAATATTTGGCATTTTCATACATTTTTACTTTTTTTAACTCTAACTTTGAACCATTTCCACCATCAAGTAAAACAAAGTAAATCTTGCTAAATTTTATAATTTATACAATTATCTACCATCTTGCATTTCTATTTTTAAATTTCTTAAAATATTATAAATTTATACGGTTTGCAAGTTTTATTATGTAGGCAAATATAAAAATTCTCTAAATTTATATCTTAAAATTCCAATTTTATAATCTCAAATTTAAACTTATAAATTCATAATTTATGCATTTTACTAACCAATCTCATCAGCAAATTAGCAATATTTGAAAAAATATTATCAAATTTAAGCAAACTTTCTTTATAAATTTACAAAAATACAAATATAGATATTAAAGCTGCATAAATTTTACTATTTTACTTGACAAACTATTTTTTACGTGGTATAATCACATTTCTTTTTTGGTTGGGGTATAGCCAAGCGGTAAGGCAACTGGTTTTGGTCCAGTCATTCAGAGGTTCGAATCCTCTTACCCCATCTAGATTTCTGACGCAGGATGGAGCAGTGGTAGCTCGTCGGGCTCATAACCCGAAGGCCGGGGGTTCAAGTCCCTCTCCTGCAACCACCTATTCAAAAATTATATCAAAACCCCCATTTTAACGTTACTATGGTATGTATCATTTTTAAAAAATCTGCTCATACCAGCGATTTAATAGCAAATTCTTGCCCCAACAATTTGCCCTAATTATTTGGGGCAAATTTTTGGACTCCCTAAAAATGGGAATTTGAAAAATCACAAAAAAACACAAAACTCATATAATTACTTATAGCTTAATTTAAAATCAAAAGGAGCTATAAAGATGATTACATCAAAACTTAGAAATACAATGTTGTTTAAAACCGACCCAAATTTGGCAATCGAACGCCTTATTTTAGGGGGTTCTAACGACCGTAGAGAGCGTTTAACTCAAAATTTAACCTTACGGTTGCGCTACAGGAAAAGCAAGGGAACTGTTAAAGAATTCTATGCCAACATAGGCAACAAGAAGATAAAACTTGGCACATTTCCCAAAATAAAATATCAGGATGCCTTAAAATTGTTGAAGAAACAATTAATCGCAACTCCCCCTACGAGCGCAAAAAGTCCGAGCTTAGAAATGGTTTATGAAGAATTTTTAAAACATAAAAAATACAGTAATGCTACAATTTCAAAACAACGGATAGCCTTTAACAAATTATTCGATTTACATAAAAAACCAATCAAAAACATACAATATGAAGATATTATCAACATTTTAAAAAAAATGAACGAAGCCAGCAAGTATGCGATGTGCAAAAATTCATTCACGACCGTGAGCATGCTCTTTAGATATGCCTATGCACATCGATACATTAGCAAGAATCCATTTCTTGGCGTTCAATACACAGAATTATTCTATTCTTCGTGTGGTGAACACGGCTACATCGAAGCAGAAAATTTGGAAGGATTACAATATCTTGTGGAAAAAATTCAATCATATCAAGGCAAAATGGAAACACGAAACGCCCTTATATTCGGACTTTTAACAGGATTAAGGAGTGATAATGTTAGAGGACTACACACAAAACATTTAAAACAAAATTTAGAGGACTTCTATTTGGAATTTTGTGAAAATGAAACTAAGAGCAACAGAAAAGAAATTTTAGGAATACCCTTGTGTTTGGCTAATTGGATTAAATCTCTCCATTCAACCGGCTATGAGGGGCTTGTGTTTCCAAGTGAAGCTAAAAAATACTCTGAAAAAATAAGCAGTGAGACACTGAGCAAGGCGATACGGGGCTTTGAGATGGAGAAATACTCGGTAGGTGGGCGTTTTGTTTTCCACAGTTTACGAAAGGTTTTTGCAACTTTCTTAGTAGCTCAACTTGGTTTTAAAAATAAATTTGCTGTCGATTTGGCGTTGTTTCATCGGATAGATAAAACAATTTCAGCCGTTAGCGGGGTCTATGATAAGTCGACTAAAACGTCCGAAACAAGGGAAATTATTACATTTTGGATTGAATTTTTAATCGAAAAGGGAGGTTTAAAATGGAGCAAATAAAAAAAGGCTGCGGTTTACCACAGCCCCCATTGCTATATTTAATTTATGTGTTCATTGAAATTATACTGTTTTTAACTTTTTTATTGTTTAAATTTTGGGGCAAATTATGAATTTTAACAAAATAAATCGTCAACTAAAATCAGCTTGGAATGCCTTTCAACCCCGATACTATGGGGGTTTGAATGAAACTATAACAAGTGAATTCATTATGAAAAATGGGGTGAAGATAAAACAGTTAAAAATTCAAGATGATTTTTGTCAAATTTTCGGGTTAAAATTTACGACACTCTGTCTAAATGCCGATGAATTGGGACTCAGAGGGCTTGTAAAAAACAAAAAAGGGCAGATTTTTAGGAACAAAACTAACAATCAAATTGCAAATTCGCTTGAAACCGAGTTATTAACTACCTTGAAGGGTGACTTAAAACCCTTTCCAACCACCTCAATTTGGGTGTTTGAGAGGCATTTTGATGGCACTCCACATCTGCATTGCTCGATTTTTTATCCCTCTTGCTATCATTTAAAAATTCAGCACATTTTATGTTCAAAATACCAGTTTAAGGGGGCTGTTGGGACAAAATTTCGAGCAGAATATCTTGCAAAAACGACTTCAAAACATAATGGAAAACAATTTAACACCTCTAAAATTTCAGGGGTGCAAAATTTTAAAACTCCTAAATTTTATGTCAATAAACCCCCTAAAATCACGCAGGAATGGGGCTTCATAGCTGATTTGTTAAATTCAAGACTAAAGGGATTTTTTATTAAAAAAACAAAATCCAGAATTAAAAAATTCGATAATTCGAAAAACCCAACCCCAGTTGTAACCGTTAAAAAAACCTATTTTTTGCAGGGAAAAAAGCCCATCAAACCTCCTAAAAATCGATGTTTTAGCAACAAAATAGATATTCAAATTCGAACAAAAGATGGAGCTAGAATTCACATAAAGCGAAAATTAAAAAATCAGTTGAACACTCAAAATTTAATAAAAAAATTAAAAATAAAATCAAAAAAATTTACAAAAAAAGGAGCGAAATTGTTATGTATACTTGAAATTAAAAATGCCCTTAAAATGGCACTTACGGAGCAACTATGTGTAGCAAACACCGCTGGTAGGGATATCAAGCAAGTTGATATCCCCTCAAATGCCGATATAATGGCACTTGCGTGGCAGTTAGCAATGGAAAAAGAACCCCCAACCGACCCGTCGGTTGGGTTATTTGAAAGGAGTGAAAAATGACATTAAGCGAAATTAAAAAAGTGAATTTATGCTCGATTATTTCCCATTTTGGGGGTGAAATCGATGAAAAAACTATAAATTTTGCAAGTCAAAAAGTAAAATTTAACAACGAATGGTTAATCGTAAAAATAAATGAAAAAACGGGAGATTGGACGTACTTTGATTGCCGTAACCCCCAAAACAACGGTACAATTATTGATTTTATCAAAAAAAATATTGCCGACTTAAACATCCCCCAAATTTGCCGTTTAATTTCAGAGATAATGGGAGAGAATTATATTGAACTCCCAATAAAATCGACATTCAAGATAAAAAATAATCTTGAAAACGAGATAAGACATGATAATACAAACCCTGTTGTCGCTTCAAAAATGTCGGTTAAAAAGTGCCTAGCTACAGCTGACATCGAACGTTTATCTGGTTGGCGGGGGCTAAATTTATCAACTATAGCCGAGTTTGAGAGCGAGATAAAAACAGAGTTTATAAAACCGTCACCCCTGTCGCCTGTTATCAAAAATTTTTGTTTTCCTCATCGAAAATTTTCAATTGAAAACGGAAATTTACAAAGCGAGATTTGCGGCTATGAGGTGCGAAACACCGATTTTAAGGGGTTTCAAGGCGAGAAAGGGCTGTGGGGAAAGGGGGTGGATGTGGGAAAAAGTGTCGATTGCTATATTTTCGAATCGGTGTTTGACGCAATGAGTTTTCATCAAATTTATGGTGAAAATGGCTTCTATATTTCGTTAGGCGGGGGTTTTGGCGTCAAACAAATCGATTATTTGTGTTTAATTTTGGAGCGTCAGCAAAGCCAAAATCTGGTTTGTTGCTTCGATTCGGATGAAGCGGGAAATAAGATGTCTGATACCCTTAAAATGGCACTTCAAGAGCGATTACCGCACCTAAATTTCAGTAGAAATGTGCCAAAAAATGCAAAAGATTTTAACGAGTTGCTACAAAAAAGTAGCCAAAATTTATCAATTTAAAAGGATACATTATGGAAAACAATATAAATAATTTAAATAAAAACAATGGCGATTTATTAAAAAATATAAATCTCAGTAATTTAAATTTAAACGACTTAATCGGAGGTTTGTTAAAGATGTTTTTGCTCCCTCAAGCCCCAACACACGGGGTTCGGGAATTTAATGGGCGAGAAATCAAACCGATGTTTTTTGACGAATTTATGCTTGAAATTTTAAGAAATCAACCGCAAAAATGGCAATCGACTGACGAATTTAGAACTGGGTTAAATTCGATTTTGTATAGGCGTCCGGACTTAGAATTCCCCGATGCGTTTAGGAAATATGTTGCGTCGTTGGAAAGTCAAAAAAATATGTCCGAAGCAAGCAAATTTTCAGCCGCGTTGGAAGCCGCAAAAAACGCTCAAAATCCCCAAAAAACCGCAACCGGTGGGAGTCAAATTGAGCATAAAAAATTCGGTTTTGAGTTTTGAAAAATGTTGCTATAATTATAGTAATAATAATTACATAAAAGGAGTTAAAAATGACACAAAATTCAATGAATGCAAGGACCTTAAAAAACAAATTGAATTTAAGTTCAAAAATCGAACAAGAAGTTGCAAATTTGCAATCCCAAATTTCTAAATTACTTGCAAAAAAAACCAAACTTGACGATGAAATTTATAATCTTGTAATCGCCGCAAAAAAATCTAAAATAGAATACAAAGAAATGGCTAGTGTTTAACTTGTTTTTACCCCCTCGTGGGGTAAAAACTAAACGCATAGTACCCACAGGGTACATAATACGCCCATTATGTACCTCCCACCGAGGTGGGCGGCACGAATGGGGAAATGTTTTTCAACCCGCAAGGGGTTGAAAAACAAATAAAAGAAAGGAGCAAAAAATGGCAAGAAAAAGCTGTATCGCCTTCCAAAAATCGAGTAAAATGTCGTTTTTTCATAACGCGAGAGAAGGATTTAAAGCTAAAACAGTTTACCCAGAGTTGTCGTGCAAAAATGAAATAATGAATGATAGTTTCGACTCAACTCAACTTTTCAATTTGATGTATAATGAAGCGAAAAATAATTACATCACTCGAACCAACCAAAAAATGCAAGTTAAGAAAGAAAATTTGATTTGGGAAGCGGTTGTAAATACGAACAAAAACACAAGCTTTGAGCAACTGCAAAAAGTTGCCGAATTGGTGGAAAAAAAGCTCGGTTATCGGACGCTTCAAATCGCCCATCACTTGGACGAGGGACACATCGATGAGCAGGGAAATTTTATAACAAATTACCACGCTCATCTAGTATTTTTTACACTCGATAAAAACGGTAAATCCTTGTGTTCGAAGCATTATAAAAACAAACAGCTTTTTCGTGACCTCCAAACCGAAGTTGCCGAAATTTTGCGTATGGAACGGGGTCAAGAAAACAGCAAGGCAAGGCGACTCGAACATCGCGAATATAAGCGTCTTAAGCAAGCTACCTCGCCGCTGGAAGCTAAAATCGAGCAACTCGAAAATGAGTTGAAAACCATACTAAACACCCCCAATATCGACACCCAACTTTTAATTGAAAATCTGCAAAATGAAAATAAAACGCTCACTAAAAAGTTAGCAAAAGCCCAAATCAAGGCACTTCGCGAACAACTCAAGGCTCAAAATGCCGAATTGAGGGGCATTTTGAGAGAAAATAAAGCTGGGAGAGCCGATTATGGGGGGCTAGAGGGGCAAGTCAATGAGGTTAAATTTGAGCTTGATAAGCTCGAGTCAAAACTAAAAACTCAAAATCATATTGAAGAAAATGATGTAAACAATATAGCAAAACAAATCGAAAATTTGCATTTACCTGCAAATTTTAAGGTAAGGGAGCCTGACAAAATCAGCAAAATTCTCGGACTTGACATATAGCTGTCCCCTCGTTATAATGGGGGCTAGACGATGTTAGACCCCCAACCACTTGATATATATTTATATTAATATAAAAAAATCAAAAACCAACCCCCCCCCCTTTTTTTTTTCAAAAAAGTTTCAAAATATCTTCGTGAAGAGTGCAGGCTCCCGTCTGCCTAAAAGGCAGGCGGGAAGCACTCGGATAGGAAAAAATAATGATAAAAGTAAGTATATGAAAATGTGATTAAAATATAAAGATATGGATATCAGCTGCTTATTGCAGCTGATAGATTTTTTTTCTATTGCTGTGCTGTTTTTTTGATAGAATTTGTTTTTGTGTTGATATTTTTTTGTATTTTGTATTTTAGAATTTGCTTTTTAAATTAAAATTTGATACAATTTAATCAATCAATGTGTTATGTTCTTTTACGTTGCTATAATTAATTTAAGGTTTACTGAAGTTTTAAAACTAATTTTAAAACTTAAGCATACACAGCTTAAGTTCACAAAATTCAAATCAAATAACCCCCAGAAAACTCTTAAGTTTTGTTGCTTTTTATATGCTTTTTCTGAGGAAAGCTATTAAATTGGGGCAAAAAGTGAAAAAACTTGCCCTACCTAAACGAAATGGCGATATAATCGATGTTTCAAGATGAGTTGCGTTTACTCTCCTGCAACCAAATCCCCTATTTTTCAACACTTTTATCATTTTTTAAAATCAAGTTTAATTTAAACTTAAAATCTATCTTACCAAATTTTACAAATGTTCAATTGTCTGTTTTGATTTTATGCCAGTTGCGATGTATTTTATGATTATATAAATTTTCAAGTATATTTTAAAGTTTTTTAAGACTATTACTATTTCTTGTGCTTTGATAAATTTATATCTTTTTTGCTTTTTTACAACTTTTTATTTCTTAAATCATCAAATACGCAAGCTCCAAATTTATCCACATTTTAATTATAATTTATAAAATCTTTAAGCAATTTCTAATAATTTTATAAAGTATCTTTAAAGATTTTTTACCAAAGTATATAATTTTAATTTTTGTATTTTATATAAAAATTTTGACTCAAGACAAGTTAAAAACTTTTAAAGGGGTTTTTAACTACTATGCTGTCGATGAAAAACAAATACATATACCGTTCCCTAATTTCTGAAAAGAAATTTTGTGAAATTCTCAAGTATTTTTGCCTTGATTTAGAAGCTGTAAAGATAGCTAAAATTTGTAATATTTCTAGAAATTCTATCAATAAAATTCTAAAAGAGATAAGAATTTTAATGGCACAAGAATGCGAGGAAATTTCTAAATTTGATGGCGAGATAGAAATAGATGAAAGCTACTTTTTACTTCGCTTTGCTAGTAACTGTAAATAGAAGGAGCTAAAAGAGTAAGAGGCAAAAGAGGCATAGGTGCAGCTAATAAACAACTAGTATTTGGTATGTTAAAACAAGAATGGTAAGGTCTATACACAAGTAGTTAAAAACTGCAGTGCAAGTGAGCTAGTGTCAATATTAAGAGAGTTTAGTGAGCTAAATGAGAGTATTATTTACTCTGATAGTTGGAGAGCTTATGATGGTTTAGTGGATTATGGAGCAAAAGCTCATTACCGTATAAAACACTGCAAAAATGAATTCGCTAATGGTAAAAATCACATAAATGGTATAGAGAATTTCTGGGGTTATGCAAAGCATAGGTTAAGTAAATTTAAAGGCATAAAAAAGATAATTTTATATTGCACTTAAAAGAGTGTGAATTTAGGTTTAATAACAGAGAAAACTTATATCAAATTTTACTTAAATTGATAAGAGAAAAACCGCTTAACTTGTTTTGAGCCTTGAATTTAATATAAATTTAATTATATTATATACTCTAGCTTTTGTTTTTCGCCTAGCAAAACCTTAAGCAAACGCGATTTATACGCAATTGCTTCTTGGCTATAGGCTTCGTAGTTTGGATTTTGCTCGCTAAATACAATCTCGCCATCTTTTAAAACAACGATTTTATCAGCCACAAGCATCGCTTCATCTATATCATGCGTTACAAAAACAACGCTAACTCCCCTGCTTAGGCGTTTTAGCTCGATTTGTAAACTCATGCGGATTATTGGATCTAGTGCGCTAAATGGCTCATCCATAAAAAGCACTTTTGGCTTTAACGCTAAAGCCCTAGCTATGGCTACTCGCTGGCACTCTCCACCACTTAAAGCGTGCGGATGGGCGTGCAAACGGTGTTTCAGCCCAACTAGTTCTAAAAACTCTTTAGCATGATTTTGTCTTTCAAGTGTGCTAAATCCAGCGCATTTTAAAGCAAACTCAACATTACCCAGTGCGCTAAGCCACGGCATTAGCGAGTAATTTTGGGTTAGAATTTGGCGTGATTTATCCATAGTTACTTTGTGCTTATAAATCTCATCTGAAATTTTTACGCTCCCACTATCAAAACTCTCTCTAGCTGAAAGAATTTTTAAAAGCGTGCTTTTACCACTTCCACTAGCTCCAAGCAAGACAACAAATTCGCCATTTTTTATATTTAAATTTATATTTTTTAGCACCTTAGTTTTAGCATAAAATTTCTCTAAATTTACCACTTCTATCATAGTCCAAACCTCTTTGCTATGCGTTTTTCAAACCATAAAAATACTAAATTTATAGCATATCCTACAGCGCCAATTGTGATTATCACGGCGATAACGATATCTGTTCTTAACTGGTTTCTTGCATCGATTATCATATATCCTAGCCCTGTTTGAGCCCCTGCCATCTCGCCTACAACGAGGTTTATCCAAGCAAGTGAAGCTACAAGCTTAAGCCCAGAAGCGATATCAAAAAAACTCGATGGATAAATCACACCTTTTAACACCTGCCACCTGCTAGCGCCAAAATTTCGCGCCATCATAATCAAATCTTTACTAACATCATTAATGGCTTTTATAGTGATAAGCATTATCGGGAAAAACACAGCATAAGCTATGATAAATATGCTAGGTTTGTTTCCAAGACCAAAAATTATCACAACTATCGGCATCCACGCAATCGGAGAAATCGGGCGAAGCAAGTTTATAAGCGGATCAAACGCCTTTAAAATAGTATGATTTAGTCCAAGCAAAAACCCACTTGTAACTCCCAAAACAACGCCGATAACAAGCCCTAAAGCGTAACGATAAAGCGAGTTAAGAAAGCCTAAAGCAAGTTTTCCGTTGCTTAAAATTTCTAAAAACGCGAGTATAGCGTCATTTGGCGATGGGATTAGTGAGTTTGTTAGCAGCGAACCTACAAACCACACAGCCCCAAATAAAGCTAAAACTAAAATTTGATAAACCCTGCTCATAACACCACCAAATATTCATCGATATCTAAATTTGCTAAGTTTTTTGAGCCTAAATTTTTCTCTATCAAAAAGTTTTTTAACTCTTCTAAACTCTCTTTTGAAAGGCTTAAATCATCATAAGTTGCTATATTTTGCTCTAAGACTTGTTTTATCACACTTGTTTTTTGACCTAGAACTTTGTTTGCTAAAACGCTAGCTAAACTCTCATCTTCTATTATCAGTTTTGAAGCCTGTTTAAATCCGTTTACAAGCTCTTTTCCAACTGATGAGAGCGCAAGAGATGAGTTTAAATTTAGAGTGCAGCATATGTGATTTGGTAAAATTTCACGCGAATACGCCAAAACTTTTGCTCCACCTAAATTTAGCCCCAACTGCCCAAAAGGCTCAGCTACGATAAAACCATCTATCACGCCTGTTTTTAATGCACTTGGCATCTCAGGTGGCGCCATGTCGATTAAATTTAGCTTTAATTTGTGTTTTTTAGCAAGTTTATCAAGCAAAAAATAGTGCGAACTAAAACGCGATGGAATGGCTACTTTTTTACCATCTAGCGCGTTAATATCGGCAATTTTTTCATTTACTATAACAGCAGAACCGTTTTTGTGAGCCGATAAAACCACTTTTATATCCGCACCCATAGACTTTAGCGCAAGTCCAAGAGGCGCTAGTAAAAAAGCTCCATCAACCGCACCTGCACGAAGCGCTTCAGCGATATCTGCCCAACTAGAAAATTTAACTCCAACGATAGTAAAACTCGAACCAACAAAGCTCTCTTTTGCTATCATCATCAAATGATCAGTTACTGGCAAATATCCTATCTTTATCCCTATTTTTGGTACTTGTGCTAAAGAATTTGTAGTTGCTATAAAACTAAAAGCACTTAAAATTCCTATAAATTTGCGCCTATTCACGCACTAGCTTTGTGCGTGCGGCTTTGCCACGATCTTACACAACCTCCGCCATTTTCAGCATCGTTAATCTCTTTTATAAGATGTTTTACACTTGGTGTTACGATTAAAACGAAGTTTCCTTCTCGTTGTAAGCGCGATGCTTTCGCATCTTTTAAATATCCTTTTGTGCCACTGTGAAGAACTGCTGCGTTAGTTGCTTTTTGCACTAAAAACGAGCCTGCTAAGCGGACTTTAAGCACTTCAAGAGGCGAAACCTCATCGATATTGTTTGCTAAATTTGCTATAGTGCTAAAAGCATTATCAAGCTCTTTTTGTAAACTATCAGCGTTATCTGGCAAGTATGAGTTAATGTGAGCGTGAGATTTACCACTAGCTTTTATCACATCTATGCTTGAGTTTATAATGCCCGCTGCTATGCCTGTTTGAAGAAGCACAAAACCAGGAGTTATACGCAAAAGATAGCTGTAAATATCAGTTGTTAAAAGCTCATCATCACTTAAAAAATACTCTCTAACGACCACACTTTTTGTTGCAGAGCCTTCAAGAGTGGCGTATTTTATCTCACTTGCTAGTTTTACTCGCTCATCACAGTGAATCAGCCCCATGATTGGCTCATTTTGCTCATCAAGTGCAATTGCAGCAAAAACATGTCCAAACTCTATGTTTGAAACCCATGGAAGTGTTCCGTTTATGATATATCCGCCTTTTACTCTTCTTGCTTTTAGCTTTACTTTTTCGATACTAGCAAAAGCTTTTATAGGATTGCTTAGCGCAGTTCCTCCTAGAATTTCGCCATTTGTTATTTTGCTAAGATAGTTTGTTTTTAGCGTTTGATTATCGCTATTTAACACATACCACGCTAGTGCAAACTGGCACCAAACGCAAAATCCAGTAGTTCCACACTCGCGACTAACCTTAGCGATATTTTCAATCGCTTTTAGCAAGTCATCTCTACACATCAACTTGAAAAACCCATCATCTGCAAGTTCTTTGATAATATCTTTTGCATAAATTCCCTCATTATCTATACGCGGAGCTAGTTTTGATAGTTTTTCAAGTGTCATTTTTTATCCTTTTTACTTATTTTACTTCTAAATTTACATTTCGTAAAAGCGTGTTTGCAACAGGCGAATATTTCAAAGCATGAGCGATTAACGCATCATTTGTAGCTTTATCTTTGTCTGTATCAATCACAACATTAACCCTAACATCGGTAAATCCAAGTGGTTTTTCACTTAAATCTCCCGTTCCCCAAACAGCAGTGATGTTTAAATCTCCCTCAAGCTCAACTTCAAGTTTTTTTATGATGATGTTTTGAGCTATCGCGTTTGCATGAATTCCAACTGCTATACAACTTCCAAGAGCTGCTAAAACCGCCTCGCTTGGGTTTGGAGCTGTATCTTCGCCAAGTAGCGTTGGTGGCTCATCAACTATGTAAGCAGGTAGGTTTCTGATATAGTTAGCGTGGCGAAATTTGCCCTCTGCAACTGTTTTACATTTAAGTGTTTTTATAACATCTGGATTTTCGATGCCGTTTTTGATTAGAGCTTCTAAGCCCGCCTTGTCGATTGGGTCAAGTCTTGTGCAAGATGTAACTGCGCATTGTGCCATTGTCTTTCCTTTGTTTTAATTTATATACTTTTAAACTATGCGTAATGCCTAACTAAAATTATGAGTGGAATCTTAGCTTATTTTTTTCTATTTGTAAATACTTAGCAAAATACTATATTTATAAAATATCTAAATTTATCCGATAAAATCAGCTTTTACTTATAGATAAAAAATTTAAATATACTAATTTTATTTTGTATAATTTTAGCAAATTCCTAAGTAAAAAATTTAAATTTTATAAAATTATATTTTAAATATACTATTTTTATATTTTAAAATAGTTAGAAATTTAAAGTTAAAATTTACCTTTTAACCAAAAAAAAGTAAAGATGTTGATATCTAAATTTAATATCTTTTTTTTGATATAATTAATTATTATCACCAAAAAAAGGAGTTATCATGAACGATAAGTTGCTAGATAAAGTTACTCATCTGCACGAAGATGGCGAGCATGAGAAAATTTTAGAGTTGCTTGAAAATGAGCCAAGTGAGTATGAGCGAGATGGACTTTATGCAAGAGCACTAAATAATCTTGAGCGTTTTAATGAAGCCAAAGAACTACTTTTAAAACACGCCAAAAATGGAGAAAATGACTGTGTTTGGCACTATCGCATAGGTTATAGCTACTACTGGCTCAATGAATATGAAAATTTTATAAACCATTTTGAGCGTTACAAAGAGCTAAATTCCACAATGATGAGTTTAGATGAAACTGCAATGCTAGGCTATGGATATTTACAAGCTCAAAATCCACAAAAAGCTATAGAAATTTTGCTATCTTATCCAGATGAACAAAACTCATTTTGGAACACAAACATAGCGCGCTCTTATGCATATCTTGAAAAATACAAAGAAGCGCTTCCTTATGCGCTAAAAGCTTATGATATAGTTTGTAGTGAGTATAAAGATAATACGCTAGAGGCTACTCCAGAAGCGATTATGGTATCATTTTTGTATACCGAGCTTGAAGAATTTCAAAAAGATATAGAGTTTATCAAATCAATCCCATACGAACAAAGCCATGCGTTAAATAACGCTCTAGCCTACTCTTACGCGCGTTTAAATAGATATGAAGAAGCATTGCCTTATAGCTTAAAAGCTATAGAGTTGGCAAATCAAGAATGCGAGTTTGAAGATGAGAAGTTTTATGCTAGTGGAGCTGTGATTATATACTCAAATTTAAACGAGCAGCAAAAAGCTGATGAGCTTAGAGAGAAATATGGCTTAACCGAGGAGTTATGGTTATATACGCAAGAAGAGATTGATTGTATTGATCATCATATAGAAAAAACTATAGGCGTTTACGAAGATGTCTTTCACGAGATGGTTTCAGACGCGCTTCATATAGATATTTGCATAGCCAAACCAACGCCACAACGCGATTTTTACACACTTGTAACTATGGGTATGGGTGCAAGAAAGATGGATATCCCCGATGAGTTTAAAGAGTATGAGTTAGAAAGAGCCGAGCTGATGATATGTTTGCCGAAAAACTGGAATATCTCAAGCGATGATGAGAGATACTACTGGGCTACGCGTTGGCTTAAAATTCTAGCTCGTTTACCATATACTGATGATACTTGGCTATGCGATGGGCATACTATACCAACTGGTGAGCCTTTGGCTGGGACAAGTTTTGAGTGCATTTTACTTGAAAAACCATACACTTTTAAAGGCGCTGATGTGTGCGAACTACCAAATGGCGAAAAGGTCAAATTCTACCAGCTTTTGCCACTTTATAAAGAGGAGATGGAGTATAAGTTAGAAAATGGCGTTGAGGAGCTAATCGAGCTTTTTGATGATGATTTTAGCGATGTTGTAAACGTAAAACGCAAAAATTACTGCGAACCAAACAAAGCCATAACTAAATTTATGCAAAATTTTAAGAAAAAGTAAGCTAAATTTTTAGCTCTTTAATTGTTTAAGGAGCTAAATTTAGCACTGAATTTTGTTAGATAGTGAGTTTTTAATCTGTTAAATTTAGTAAAAAAGTTTTAAAATACTCCTATAAAAGTGTAATTTATAAGAGATTTTTATCTTTGTTTTACGATAGAAAGTATAAATTAAATCAAAATAAAAACTTGAAATATTTCGTTTATAAAAATAAATAAAATATGCAAATGTTAAATCCAAACGCATTTTGCTAAAACTAGCCATTAGAAATTTACAATGCCACATTTATGATTTTATCATCACTTGTTATCAGCTTGCAGCGCTTCTTTTATAAGCCTTACTGTTGTGTTTTATAAAGACATAAATTTGTCTTTATTTGTTTTAATCATTAAAAAATTTCTACCACGTTTTTGCAAAAAACTTAAAAGTAGCAAATTTAAAAAAATGATTAGGCTTTCTTTAAGCAAAGCTGATTATTTATATCTATTTTGGGCTGCTAGTTTTATAGTTACTACCACTAAAACTAGTATTTTTAAAAAATTTCGATGTTTAGAAAAGCTAATAATGCAAAATTTTTTTTACTTTTTATATAAACTTAAACAAGGCGGTATAAGTTAAATTCCAAAGTAGATTTAGCAAAAAAAATGTTATTTAAAACAGGTAAAAATTTAGTCAAAAAGCATATAAATTTAAAAGTCATTATAAAATTTAAAAGCTTAATTTAGAAGCTATAAGCCCCACATTACGCAGGGCTTATAAGATAAGTTATTCTATTTTACCGCTTTTTATACGAGCGTCATAGATATCTTTTAGTTTTCTAATATCTTGTTGAACTTCAAAAACTCCATGCCAATGAGCATAGTCTGGTCCGCCCATTAACGCGCCCATTCTCATACGACGACCCTCATGGTGCCACAAGTGATAGTAAATTCTTTGGAACTCATCTGACCACTCATCAGCCTTTAAAAGCCCTTTAGCTTTTAAATCATCAAGCATCGCTTTAGCCTCGCTATGATAGTTGTTATATAGCTCAACGTGCATATCGCCACTTATAAAGAACGAATCGGTTGATTTAGTTGAGTGACAAGACTTGCACACTTGTTTCATCTCTGCTCTTGCAGCTTCTGGGCCTGCTGGGTTGCCTGCTAAGACATTTCCAGCTGTTAGTTTTCCATCTTTTGCGTAGTCAAACGCAGCAGTTTCAAACCCGCCAGTCCTTTGTTTACTGTGTGGAGCCCATAAATTCCATTTTAAACGAACGCTAACATTGTGAGTGGTATTTAAGTCATTTACTCCACTCATATGGCAAGTCGCGCAAGTTGGAGCTCTAAAGTCTGGAACATCCCATGTATCTGGAGCACTATCCCATTTCCATTTATTACCTTCTGTGTTGAAAATTTTACCATGCATTGAGTTGTTAAAAATCTCAATATTTGGATGATCAGGTCCAAGGTGACAAGAGGCGCAAGCAGATGGTTTTCTAGCCTCGACTATATCAAATGTATGGCTTGAGTGGCAAGACTTACAGCTACCAACACTGCCATCTGGATAGGCATTTCCTATACCATAGTTTGGCCAGCCTTTTCCTGGGATTGGGTAACCAGCTTTATCAAGTTTGATTTCTAAACCATGACATTGAACACAACCAGTCGCTGCTGGAGAGTCTTTTAAGTCTGGATGATCTCTTCCCTCATAGTGATACATTAGCTCTAGCATACCCTTTTTAGCAAACATTTGAACGCCACCTCTTGCGTGTCCGCTTTGTTGAAACTCTTCAACCTCTTTAGCGTGGCATTTAGAACAGGTTTTTGGACTAACTAAAATGCTTACGTGATTTCCACTATCTTTTGGATGCTCTTTTTGTATAGCCATCGGGCTATCAGCAGGAACTGCGTGGCAGTCCATACAGCTTACGCTAGCGTGAGCGTGACGAGAGCTTTTCCAGTCAGCCACAATGCCCGGAGTCTTTTCGGCGTGACACTCTATGCACTTTTTAGCTAGTGGGCTTAAATTTCTATCAACCTTTATAACCTTGGTAAGATTGACATTTCCAACGCCATCAGCAAACGCCATGGCGGTGATACAGGTTAATGCTAAAATAATTTTCTTAAGCATATTTTCTCCTTACTTTGTAGTATTTAAATCACCAAATTTATCTCTAAGGTGAAAACCGAGATTTTTGTGCCCTACATGCTCATGACATTCGACACAAGTTTTGTCTATGTTTTTGGCAAAATAGTCGCGATGAGCCAAAAATGCCTTCATGTTATCTGCGATAACGTTTTTAACATCACCATGACAGTGCATACATCCACTATCATAAACATATCTTTTAGACTCTTTTCTTCTAGCCTCCCAGTCGAATTTCTCTGGATGACCAAACAGCATAATTGCACCCTCAACTACGCCATTAACAGCCTTTTGATATGTATATTTGACTATGTTGTCATGTGGCAAGTGGCAAGATACACACTCTGCTTTAAACCCTACTTTATTATTTCCTCCATGAATGTCGTTTTTATACGCATCACGCATAGGCTCCATAATATGACAGGCTACGCAGAATTTATCATCACCAGTCACATACATAAATTGTGCTATACCAAGAGCAAACACAAGACCCACTATGCCACCTATAATAAAAATAGCGATAGTAAAAAGTTTTGTTTTTCTCAACTCAACCCCTTTTCCATAGAAAATTTCTTTTCTAAAAATGTAAGTCTCAATTCTATTCCTTTTTTGATAAAACGTAGCTAAAATTTAGCCTAAAACTAAATATTTATTAAATATATTAAACAAAAATAAATATTTAATTATATTTAATCTTTTATCTGTTAATATTTTATAATATTTAAATTTATTATTATTTTATATATATTAAAAAGTAAGCGTTATAAAAACTTGCTAGTGTATAAAATTTTGATTTTAGATAAAACTTGGATTTAGTTGAATTTAATTAATTTTTTATGATTTGTGGATGGCTTTAGCTTTTTATTTTTTAGGTTTGGAATTTGTATAAAAATAAATAGCTTAGCTCAAGTGTATTGCGTGTATTTTTTATTTTCAGGTTGAAACTTTTATAGTGAAAAAATAATTTATTAAGCTGGTTACTTAAATTTAACACGGAAATAAATTTAACTTTAATCATAGTATGAAAAACAATAACTATTTTAACGAATAAATTTCTTACGAGAATTTTAAAAATTTTAAATGGAAATTTGTATAAGAAAGTTTGATTGAATTATGAGTAAATTCAAAATTTGGTATAAAATTAAATTTAACACTAAAATCAAAAACTATTATGTTTTTCATCTTTAATCAAAAAAATTATAGCTTTTATAAATTTTGGCGTGGCTTGCGTGGCTTTCGTGGCTTGCGTGGCTTGCGTGGCTTTCGTGGCTTGCGTGGCTTTCGTGGCTTTCGTGGCTTTCGTGGCTTTCGTGGCTTTCGTGGCTTTCGTGGCTTTCGTGGCTTTCGTGGCTTTCGTGGCTTTCGTGGCTTTCGTGGCTTTCGTGGCTTTCGTGGCTTTCGTGGCTTTCGTGGCTTTCGTGGCTTTCGTGGCTTTCGTGGCTTTCGTGGCTTTCGTGGCTTTCGTGGCTTTCGTGGCTTTCGTGGCTTTCGTGGCTTTCGTGGCTTTCGTGGCTTTCGTGGCTTTCGTGGCTTTCGTGGCTTTCGTGGCTTTCGTGGCTTTCGTGGCTTTCGTGGCTTTCGTGGCTTTCGTGGCTTTCGTGGCTTTCGTGGCTTTCGTGGCTTTCGTGGCTTTCGTGGCTTTCGTGGCTTTCGTGGCTTTCGTGGCTTTCGTGGCTTTCGTGGCTTTCGTGGCTTTCGTGGCTTTCGTGGCTTTCGTGGCTTTCGTGGCTTTCGTGGCTTTCGTGGCTTTCGTGGCTTTTAAAAATTTTTAGGTGGAAACTTATTTAAGAAAAAAAGAATTTATTAAGCTGTTTAATTAAATTTAACTTTAATCATAGTATGAACAACAATAACTATTTTAACAACTTAATTTTTTTTGTGAGAATTTAAAAAATTTTAAACGATTTTATTTATATTTTTCATAAAATTTGAGTTGTTTGAGTTGTTTGAGTTGTTTGAGTTGTTTGAGTTGTTTGAGTTGTTTGAGTTGTTTGAGTTGTTTGAGTTGTTTGAGTTGTTTGAGTTGTTTGAGTTGTTTGAGTTGTTTGAGTTGTTTGAGTTGTTTGAGTTGTTTGAGTTGTTTGAGTTGTTTGAGTTGTTTGAGTTGTTTGAGTTGTTTGAGTTGTTTGAGTTGTTTGAGTTGTTTGCAAAAATTTAATGTATAAAATTAAATTTGGTTTAACATCAAAGCTAAAAAAATATTATATTTTTCATATTTAATCAAAAATAATTTCTGGCGTGGCTGGCGTGACTTTTAAAAATTTTTAGATGGAAACTTATATAAGAAAAAAGAGTTTATTGAACTGTTTAATTAATTTTAATACAAAATAAAATACGGCTCAAATTAAAGTAGAAAAATATCGATTCTTTTAATAGTAAATCAAAAAATCGCTTTAGCAGTTTTATAAAATTTTTGATGTGGCTTGCGTGGCTTTTAAAAATTTTTAGACAAAACTTATAAAAATTTAGTTCTAATTGCTCTAAATTTCTTATAAATTCATACAAAAAGCTTTTAAAAATTTATTTGATAAAATTTAAAGCAATCCCCACGCACTTGCATTTACAAACTCATATAAACGAGTCGCGTGAGGATAAAAGGCTTAAACTCGCCTTAAGCAAACCGCCTAAAGTAACGCTAAATTTATATCATATTTTTTGGAACTACAAATTTATCAAAGTCCTTAGCGCTTAAAAGCCCTAGTTTTAGCGCCGCTTCTTTAAGACTTGAGCCATCTTTATGCGCTGTTTTTGCAACCTTTGCTGCATTTTCGTAGCCGATATGCGGATTTAGCGCAGTTACTAACATCAACGAATTATGCAAGTTATGCTCAATCTTTTCTAAATTTGGCGTAATCCCATCAACGCAGTGGAATTTAAAGCTATCCATACAATCGCTTAGCAGCCTGACTGATTGCAAAAAGTTATAGATAATGACTGGCTTAAACACGTTTAGTTCGAAGTTTCCTTGACTAGCGCCAAATGCAATCGTCGTATCATTACCAAAGATTTGAGCGACCACCATAGTAACGGCTTCTGCTTGAGTTGGATTTACTTTGCCAGGCATTATCGAACTTCCAGGCTCATTTTCTGGTAAATTTATCTCACCAAGCCCACATCGCGGACCACTCGCTAGCCATCTTATATCATTTGCTATCTTCATTAAATTTCCAGCCAAAGCCTTAAGCGCTCCACTTGCAAAGACAAGCGCGTCATGGCTTGTAAGTCCGTGAAATTTATTTGGCGAACTGATAAAGTGCTCATTTGTTAGTTTACTAAGCTCGTCTGAGACTCTTTTTCCGATTTCAGGATGTGCGTTTAGCCCAGTTCCTACGGCAGTTCCGCCGATTGTTAGCTCCCTTAAATGCTTTAAACTTAGCTTAATTTGCTCACTTGAATGCTCAAGCATATATCGATATCCGCTAAACTCTTGTCCAAGCGTCAAGGGAGTGGCATCTTGTAGGTGCGTTCGCCCTATTTTGATGATATCTTTAAACTCATTTTCTTTTGCTTCTAGGCTATTTTTAAGCTTTTCTAAATTTGGAAGCAGAGAATTTGTTATCTGCAAAACCGCGACTATATGCATAGCCGTTGGAAAAGTATCATTTGAGCTTTGGCTCATATTTACATCATCGTTTGGGTGAATTAGCCTTTTTTCTCTAAAATCCCCACCCAAAATCTCAGTAGCGCGGTTTGCGATAACTTCGTTTAGGTTCATATTTGTCTGTGTTCCACTTCCGGTTTGCCATATAGCTAGTGGAAACTCATCTTTAAATTTGCCATCCATTATCTCATCGCAAGCTTGTATAATGGCGTTTGCTTTATGACTATCTAGCTTGCCTAAGTCGTGATTTACCTTTGCTAATGCACGTTTTAAAAGCGCAAATGCTTTTATCAACTCATCTGGCATTTTTTCAGTGCCGATTTTAAAATTCTCAAAACTTCTTTGAGTTTGAGCTGCCCAGTAATGGCTGTTTGGGACTTTGACTTCGCCCATAGTATCTTTTTCAACACGGTAATCCATCGCTTTTTCCTTTATGAAAATTTTATTTAAATTTAGCATTTTTGTATAAATTTTCTATTAATTTATGATAAATATTATCAAATTCATAAATTTAAACAAAAGTCTATATAAAATAAATTTTTAATGATAAATTCGCTCAAATTCACCACTCATTTTTACGCACAAAAAGTCTAAAAAGCGTATAAATTGAGCGTAAATTAAATTTAACAGATACTGCTCGAAAATTTAGCATAGTATCGCTAAAATGACATTTTACTTTTAGATGTTAAAAATAAAATCCAGTGGTTTTATAAACTGATTTATAAATTTGGTTTTAAATAAGAATTTCTGTAGAAAGTGGCTAAATTTGATGAAAAATTCTACCTTTTTTACGCTTTGATAAGATTTTCCAAAAAAAGATATTTTAAATACGTAGTAGAGATGGTGTGAAATTTAGCTTTTACACTACGTTAAAGAGCTTTGTTGCTTTTTGATAACAAACAATCTTTTTATAATTGCGATTTTACAAAGATAATCTTTTATTTAAAACCAAAATAATTTTAGCAAAAACGCATTTTTGCGACATTTTGCGAAAAATCCACGCCTAACTTAATCAAATTTTAGTTTCAAAAAGCAAAATAACAAAGCGATTTTACGAGTAAATTTAGAAATTTCTAGCCATTTGCTTTATAAATTTATCTTATTTAAACTAGCTTTAAAAACAGGCTAAAATTTATATAAACTGCACTAAAATTTATCTAAAACCGCCTATTTTCTATCCTTTTATCATACCAGCTTCGATTAAAAACTGGCTTGGCTGATACGATACTTTTCTGATTTTATCATACTTTGCATAGCTTAAAATCAACTCATCTTTTGCCCTTGTAACTGCGACATAAAAGAGCCGTCGCTCCTCTTCTAAGCTTCCGCCCATACCCATTAGTTTTAGATTTGGAAAGCGGTTTTGCGCTAAGTCTACTACAAAAACTAGCTTAAACTCAAGCCCCTTGCTTGCGTGAATACTTAGTAAATTCACACCTTCGCCTTCGCTAAGCTCGTTTGCTCCTAAGGTTATAAAGTTATAAAAACTATTTATATCTTTATAGTTTCTTGACATCTGGATTAAAATTTCTAGCTTTTGATAAATTCTGTTTTTAGCCTCATCTTTTATAGCCAAATCCACCTTGCCATTTTTTAGCGTCGCCCTTTTTGTCGCAAGAGTATCGGCTATCATATCATATGCTTTTGAGCTAATGCTAGATTTGATAATCGAAGTTAAATTTGTCATATGCGTTATCTTTATAAGAAATTTATATATTTCATACAGCATAGTCGCACCATCACTACTTAGCTTTTGATATTTTAGAACTGGATGAGCTAAAAACTCATCATTAAATCCAAGATTTGAAAACCTAGAAACATCGCCGATGTTATCAAACTCATCAAAAAGCCCAAGCTGATAGTTTTTCTTCTTGCTTTCAAAGACTTTTACGCTAAAATCAGGAGCTAAAAATCCCCTAACCAAATCCCCATGCCCAAGCGCACTTAAAGCATCGTAAATCTCCTTACTCGCCGCACTTCCAACGCCTTTTGCATACTCGCAAATTTGCATAAATGCCATTATATCTTTTGGGTTTATAAAAATTCCGATTAAATTTATAAGCGCTTTGATTTCTTTACTTTCAAAAAAACTCATCCCACCTTTTCTTTTTGCTGCGATTCCTTGCTCTCTTAAGCTTGCTTCTAAGCCATCAGCGCTTGAGTTGTTGCGAAAGATTATGGCGATTTCCTCTTTTTTGACATTTGAGGTTTTTATTAAATTTGATATATTTACATACTGAGCAAAAAGTTCATCAAACACAAGCAATTTTGGTGCCTTAAAGCTTCCATCGCGACTTACAATCAAGTTTTTTGGATAGAGGCGTGGGTTGTTTGATATGACCTTGTTTGCAAGCGCAAGAATACTACTGCTTGAGCGGTAATTTATGTTAAGCGCGTAAATTTTAGCATCTTGATATCTGTCTTTAAAACTGCCGATTATCTCGATATTTGCGCCATTAAACGCATAAATACTTTGATCAAAGTCACCAACACAAAAAAGGCTTTTTGTATTAAACGCATCGATTAGGCTTCCTTGAAGCGAATTTGTATCTTGATACTCATCGACTAAAATTTCATCAAAACTAAGTGGAGCGCCCTTTACAAGCTCTTTTTTCATATTTAAAAGCAAATCATTAAAATCCACATAGCCAAATTTTGCCTTCTCTTCTTCAAATTCCTTTAAAACATCTTCATAAATTTCAGCATAAACTGCTTGTTCTTCGTAGTTTTTACAAAACCAGCTATAAAAATCGCTATCTTTTTTGCCCCCACCCTCTTTGTTTTGAAAAAGCGAGTAAACATCGTATAAATAGACTCCGCCATATGGTTTAACCTCGCTAATATGGTTAAATTTACGCCTTTCAACCAAGGATTTTAAAAGCGTTTTTAAATCATTTGGCTGTTTTAAAATAACATTTTTTTCTAGCTTTTTAAGTAGAGCATAAGATACGGCGTGAAAAGTTCCAGATGTGATTTGCGTGGTGATTTTTTTATCAAAATACCGCTCAAGCCTGCTTACCATCTCACTTGCTGCCTTGTTTGTAAAGGTTAAAAGCAAGATTTTTTTAGGGCTTGTGCCTGAGTTTAAAAGGTGTGCTATGCGCGCGACTATAGTTGAAGTCTTTCCAGTTCCTGCACTTGCTATGATAAGGTTTCGCCCCAGTGGAGCGGTTGCTGCGAGGTATTGTTCGGTGTTTAGTTTTGATAGTGGCATATTTTCTCCAAAAGCGTTATTGTATCAAAATGAGATAAAAATAAAATTATTTTCTAGCTCTTGATTATTTGCGTTGGCGTAGAAAATCATAGTAAATTTGTTATAAAAAGTGTTTTAGAGAAAAAATTTAGCTCTTTTTTACTCGTGTAAACGATAACCAAAAACATCACGCAATAATAAAAATTTAAAGTATGCTTAATGCTCGTTTAAGTAGAATTACAAGGTAAATTTCTATATAAAAACAGGTATAAAACATAACTTTATAAAATAAGGACTAAATTTGAACCAAACATCTAAAAATTTTATCATAACCATAGCTGTTATATTTATAACTATACTTGCATATCTTTATAAAACCAACCAACTACCAAATTTAACCAACCAAACCTCTCACTTCACAATCACTTCAGACACAAACGTTTCTGCTATACCAGGACTTAGTAAGTATGTAACTCAAGAAGAGGTTGATGAGTTTGGGTTTAGCTATTCTGATATCCATTGTGATAAGGAGACAAATTCCACTCTTATACCACTAAGAAATGCACTACAAGAAAAAGACACTTATAAAGTTATAAACTTTTTAAAAGAGCATAATCTAAGTGCGGATATTAAAATGGTAGATGGAAAGACTCCTATAATGTATAGCTCTTTTTATAATGATTTAAATACAACAATGGAATTATATAAAATAGGAGCAAACCTACATATTAAAGATAGATATAAACTAAATGCTCTAGCATATGCTATAAGCATAAACTCTGCGAACACAGTTAAATTTCTACTTGATAATAATGTAACTATGCAAGAAACCCCAGTGGTTCAAATGTATGGTGCAGGAGTAGCTAGTTTCTATAGACAGATAGATAAGATTATTATAAATAACTATGATATGCAGATAGGTTATGAAACAGGAATAACTCTGTTTAAGTGCGGAGAAGGTAGATATGGTGATGGTTTAAATCCTTTTTTATACATAGTTTATTCAAATTTATATGACACAGCAAAAGTTGTTTTAGAAAGTGGATATAAGCCAACTGAATGCAGTTGGGGTTCTAATAAATACGCAGTTGATTGCTATAAAAAGATAACAGAATATGACAACTACGAACCTATGCTAGAACTTATGCTTAAATACAACGTCCCTGGACAACCTACAAAAGAGCAGCTAAAAGAGGCGTATGATGAGTGTTATGAAGATAGAGCTTGGTTTTTAAACGGAGATTATGATGATTATATATACAATGCAACAAGACTTAATAAAATTATGGAAAAAGAAGGAATGAAAATAAAACAACCAATCTCTAAAATAGAGTATGATAGTAATAAAGCAAGAACCTTAAGGTATTATAATAAACACTGTACTGATAAAAACGGAACTTTTAAAGATACAAAAGCATATATAGACTATGCAAACGAAAGCGCAAAGGAATATGCAGTATCTAGATTTTTACGAATAAACAAGAATAACCCATCTAAGGTGATTTACCTTGATAAAAACTCAAGTAAGTCTAACTCAAATTTAACAGATAAAAATAAAAATAAAAACTAAAAATAAATAAATTCAAAAAGGAGTACCATATGTCAAACTTTAGCCGTTTAGACTATATAAAAGATAAAGTTCAAAAATACAGTGCAAACATAGCTGGTATAGTTAAAAACTACAACGACCCTGTTGGACTTGCAAAAGAATTAACTGATTTGTTTAAAAACGCAATAAAAATAGAAAATCGCCTAATATAATTTATATGAAATTTCGCACTAAATTTTGCATTTTTTTGGCGTTTTTGCCAGCTTTTTTCTTTGTTATTTTTTTGATTTTAGATAGTTTTTATCCGCTAAATTTACATATGTTAGAAAAGCAAGAGTCAAAAATTCTAAAAGATAAAAATGAGCAAATTATCGCTATGCAAATCTCAGATGATGAAATTTGGAGATTTTATGTAAACTCAAACCAAATTCCAAATATGCTAAAACAAAGCACCATTTTTTTTGAAGATAGATACTTTTATCGCCATTTTGGTGTAAATCCAGCTTCGATTTTACGCGCATTTTGGCATAACTTAACTAGCAAAAACCGAGTAGGCGCTTCAACGATAACTATGCAAGTAGCAAGAATGATGAACCCAAAAGAGCGAACCTACACAAACAAAATAGTAGAAATTTTTAACGCATTCCAGCTAGAATGGCACTTTAGCAAGGATGAAATTTTAACGATGTATTTTAACCTTGCTCCATATGGCGGAAACATAGAAGGCGTTAAGGCGGCTTCATTTTTTTACTTTCACAAAGACCTACCTCATCTAAGTATCGCTCAAATGGCACTTCTTAGCACAATCCCAAAAAACCCAAACCAAAACCGCCTTGATCGCCACTCAAACGTAAACTCACTTAAAAACAGCCTTGTTGGCAAGCTTTATCAAGGTGGAATCATAGATAAAAGTAGCTATAAAAGGGCAAAAGAGCAAAAATTTAGCCCAAAAAGATACGCTTATATAAATCAAGCTCAAATTTATAGTGATATAGCGTTTAAAAATGGCTTAAAAACATCAAATTTAAACCTAAATTTACAAAACGCGTTGCTTAATTTTTTAAAAAAAGAGATGAAAACTCTAAAAAACAAAAAGGTAGAAAACGCAAGCGCAGTTATGATAGATAATCAAAAAATGCAAGTCATAGCCTATATCAGCAGCCACAACCAAAATGCTAAAAACGGACAAAATGATGGAGTAAAATCGCTTAAAAATGTCGGCTCAACACTAAAGCCATTTATCTACTCATTAGCCCTTGATAATGGGCTGATAACCCCACAAAAAGAGCTGATCGATACTGAAATTTATCTTAGCGAATACATTCCTAAAAACTATAATAAAGGCTTTGTCGGTATCATAAGCGCAAGCGATGCTTTGGGCTTTTCTTTAAATATTCCAGCTGTAAAACTTAACAACATTTTAGCAAAAGACTCCTTGTATGAGCTTTTAAAAAAAGCTGGTTTAACGCAGTTTGAAAAAGAGCATTATGGCGAGTCTATAGCGCTTGGCGGGATTTCGTTATCGCTTTTGGATTTAGCCCATCTTTATACGATATATGCAAACGGTGGCGCTTTAAAGCCACTTGAAGTTGCTGGAGATATCATAGATAAAAACGTCTCGCTTATAAGCCCACAAAGCGCGTATTTAACCGCTCAAATGCTTTTAAACGCGCCACGAGCATATCTAAACAGCGTTTGGAAAAACACACTTTATAAACCAAAGATTATGTTTAAAACTGGCACATCAGCAAACGCAATAGATCTTTATACAATCGGCATTAGTAAAAAATACACAATCGCAGTTTGGATGGGAAATTTCGATGGTAGCAAAACAGATGAGCTAAGTGGCGGAAGTAGCGCTGCAAAGGTGGTTTTTGATATGTTTGAATATCTTGAAAAAAGCGAGGGCGTAAGCGAGTTTAACCAGCCAACTGGCATAGAAAAAAGAAAAATTTGCGTTGATGCGTATGAGCTTAAAAACGAGTGTAAAAATTTGCAAACTGATTTTTTAATAGATAGCGTAAAGCTTAAAAACGACTGCGAATTTTATAGAAACGAGGAGCTTTTTTACCTGCTAGAAAGTGGCTATATCACTCAAGATGAGGTAAAAAATAGCAGATGTTTTTATAAATTTCAAGAGATTAAACCTCTTATTTCAAATTTAGATAAAACCATCATCAGTCTAAATGGCGCAAACTCACGACTTGGTATAAAATGCACCGCGATTTTAGGAGATGAAATTTATATTAAATTTAATAATGAAAATTTCAAAAAAGTTAAAAATGCAAAAACTATTTTTAAAAGCTTTGATATCGGCAAACACGAAGTTTTATGCCTAGATGAAAACTCAAATTTAAGCACTTTTGAATTTGAGGTTGTAAAATTTAGGTAAATATTTATATAATCATAAATATCACAAAAAAGGATATGATATGTTCAAAAAAATTCTCCTATCTATTTTTATATCGTTAAATGCCTTTGCATTCAGCGTTACAAGTCTTGGCGTAAATGATAATCAAACTCTTATTTTTAATGTAGAAAACAGCAACTTCGCAAGCAAAATTTCTCTTATCACTCACGATAGGATTATCACTTGCGATCCTGAAGTTAGTGGAGCTTTTGAGTATCTAAGCACAACGCAAATCGCCTTTTATCCAAACAAACCACTTTTTAAAGGCACAAACTATACATGCGGCAATGCAAATGGCAAAATTTCTTTTACAACCGAGCCTTTTGGTATAGAAAATATCCGCGCGTTAGATGATAAAAACTTTATGCTAAGCTTAAATGATACTGTAAATTTAGATGAACTAAAGCTGAAACTAAAGCTCTATACTAAAGAAAAACTTGCAAAAAACAGTGTAGCATTTAAAGTAAAAAGCCTAGATAGCAAAAACTTTCTTGTAACTTTAGATAAAACATATCCAAATTTATATCTTTTCTTGCCACAAAGTCTAAAATCAAAAGCAAATATAGCCTTAGATAAAGACTTTACGCAAGATATATCAAAACAAGGTGTATTTTTTAAAGACAACCCAAATGCTATAAGTTTAAATGATATAAAAGTCGTGCCCTACTCTTTTGATGATGGCGAGCTTGGTTTTAAAATAAGATTAAAAGAGTATATTTTAGCTAGTAAAAAATTTATCCAAATTCCAAATATAACAAATTTCTCACTTTCAAACATCAAGTATGTATATGATAAAAACGATCCAAATTTTTACTATGAATTTGATGTAAAAAGCCCGCAAATCAAGCCAAACACAGAGTATGAGATAAAAATTCTGCCTGGATTTGGCGATAACTATATGTTAAATAGAGAGTTAAAAAGTTTTGTTGTAAAAACAGGCGATTTAAAACCATTTGCTAAATTTAGCGATGAGTTGCCATATATCTCAAAAGGCTCAAGTATCGAGTTTAAAAGTGCAAATTTAAACTCAGTTAAAGTCGTAATCAACCAAATAAGCGAGCAAAACTATCGCTACTTTTTAAACTACAATACCGATATAACAAAGCTAACAACAGAGGTTGCAAGTAAAAACTTCACACTAGATAACAAACCAAATCAGATAACAGCACATCGCCTAAACTTCGATTTTACCGGCTTTAAAGATGGAGTTTATAACATCAGTATATTCTATAAAGATGATAAAAACAAAATCAAGCAGATATCAAAACAGGCTTATTTTAGCGATATTAGCGCTGTTTCAACGCTTGGCGATGGTGGAATTTTTGTATTTACAACTCGCCTTTCAACCGCAAAAGCGCTACCAAACACGCAAATTACAATATATAATGAAAATAATGAAATAATTGCTAACGGCTTTAGCGATAAATTGGGCGTTTATGAGTTAAAAAGTGATGATTTTTTAAGTAAAAAACCAAAGTCGATTTTTATAAAAAATGGTAGCGAAGAAAATTTCTTACTTTTAAATAAATCGGTAAATAACGATGCACTACTTAAAGAAAAATTAGATGATTATGAAGCGCTAACTTACTTGGCTAGCGATATCATTAGACCAAATGAGACGCTTGAGGGGATTGTTATCTTAAAAGATCACGCATTTAAGCCACTTAGCGACCTTCCAGTTAAAGTCAAAATTCTTGACCCACTTAATAAGGTGATAAAAAATTTATCACTAAAAACCGATAAATTTGGAAGCATTAAGATTCAAGAGTCTATGGGCGAACTTAGTGGAACTTACTTTATCGATGTTGAGTTTGCTAACAAACTTTTAGATAGAAAGAGTTTTAGTATAGAAAATTTTATCCCACAAAGGGTTAAAAATGAGATTTTAACGACAAAAGATGAGTTTTTAGAGTCCGAAAATATAAATTTAAGCCTAATTTCAACCTATCTTTTTGGCGCACCAGCTTCAAATTTATCAGGTTCGCTTACACTAAATTTAAGTGCAAAAGAGTTAAAGCTTAAAAACTACGAAAATTTTTCATTTATAAACTCCACCATAGATAGCAAAACCATACTTGATAGCAAGTATTTTGATATAGTTTTAAACAACGATGGCAAGAAGGACTTTATAATTAATTATAAAAAACAACTGCCAGTTTCAAACGCTATAAATGCTAGTTTAAATTTCTCCATCCTTGATAACACAAAAACCGTTAGCGAGTATAAAAACCTAACGATATATCCATATAAAACCTTAACCGCCATAGCAGCCGATAAGGACTTTGTTGATAGTGGCAAGAGTGTTAAATTTAGTGTTTTAAGCCTTGACTCACTTAGCAAAAAAAAGTTAAACCCAAAGCTTAACATATCTATCTACTCGCTTTCTTGGAACTACGTGCTTGATAGCCACTCATATAAAGAGCAAAAAGAGCTAAATTTACTAGACTCATTTGAGCTTGAAAAAGATAGCTTTGAGTATAAATTTAGCAGTGGTGGCGACTATGTTGTAGTTGCAAATGACTATCTAAGCGGCAGTAGTGCTAGTTTTGAAGTATATGTTAGTGGCTGGGGTGGATATGGCACAAAATCAGCAAAAGATATACAAAAAGCTACAATCACATTAGATAAAACTAGCTACAAAGCTGGCGATGAGGTTAAAGTAGATGTAAATTCTGCCATTAAACAAGGTGTTGCAATCATATCTTTAGTAGATAAAAAAGTTTTAGAGTATAAAATCATAAATTTTGATAACCACAAAGCTTTAGCATCGTTTTTTCTACCAAAAGAGTTTGAAAAAGGCTATGTAAATGCCACGATATTTCGCCAAGCAACTCCCCTTGCAACGCCACTTAGAACGTATGCTAACAAGGCTATAAAAGTAGATAAAAGCGCTCATCAGCTAAATTTAGAACTTACGCTCCCACAAAAAGTAAAAAATAACGAGCTTGCAAATATAAAGATAAAATCCCAACCAAACTCGCTAATAGCGCTATTTATAGTAGATGAAGGTGTGCTTAATATCATAAAACAAAAAGAGATTGACGCATTTAAATACTTCGATATCATCTTGCCTATAAGTGTTAAAAACTACGATATATTTGACTCATTAAGCACCTTTGTTAGCAAGGCAAAAGCGCTTAGCTTTGGCGGAGATGCTCTGTTTGCCGCCGCTAGAAAGAAAAACGAAAACCCAGTTAAAGCAAAAGATATAAAAACCTTTAAAATCAGTACATATCTAACCACAGATGAAAATGGCGAGGTAAGTTTCGAGTTTAAAACTCCAAATAACTTTAACTCCAAAGTACGAGTCACAGCCATATCTTTAAAAGATGATAAAATCAACTCAAAAAACAGCTATATTGATATCAAAGATGATATAGTTATAAAACCTGGCGTTGTGATTTATCTAAACAAAAACGATAAACTAAATTTACCAATCACACTTATAAACACAACCGATAGTAACAAAACGCTAAATTTAACAAGCCATTCAAGTGCAAATTTAACTCTTGATTTAAACCAGACAAGCGTTGTTTTACCAGCTAGACAAAGTGCTTTAGTAAATGCGGCTATTTTTGCAAAAGATATAGGAGAAGCTGACTTTAACTTGTCGGTAAATGATACTAAAGATAGCTACTTAAGCACTACAAATTTAGATATCATCAGCCCTTATCCTAGCTCAAAATACAGCAAAAACGCATTTTTAAAGGGCTTTGAAGACTTTAATATAAGCGATGAGAGTTATAAAACGCTTTATTTAAGCGCCTCTTCTACTCCTGATGTGATACTTAAAAATATCAGTAAAAAACTCATAGAGTATCCATATGGCTGCACAGAGCAAATCGCGTCAAGGCTTTTGGCGCTAGAAAATTTATACATGACAAACGATAAAGAGCAAAAAGAGGTTGATGAGATAGTTGAGCGTGGCGTTACAAGCTTGATTTTAAGACTAAAAGATAATGGAAGTTTTGGTTACTGGAGTAAATTTAGCGATACAAATATTTTCGCTTCAATCTATGCAAGTGACATTTTACTACAAATCGATAAAAGCAAAAAACTCATAGGCAACGCTTCAAAAGAGCTTATCTACTCATATCTTAAAATGCCTCATCAAGACCCATTTAACGCACTTTATGCAGCATATGTGCTAGGCCAAAACAAAGCTTTAGAAAAAGATAGAGCAAACTATCTTTTTGATAGTAAAGTTTATGAGTATAACTTAGTAACGCTTTATATGATGGCTGGGATTTTAGATGATTTAGGTCTTGAAAACGAGCTTAACATCGTGCAAAACAAAATTAACAAATACAACTTAAATTTAGCAAAATTTGATGGCTATAGCGCTAATTTTGACTCAACTACTAGAAATTTAGCCTTTGCTTTATATATCCACTCAAAGCACTTTAAGCCAAACAAATTTTCAAAAAAATTAGCAGAAATGATATCTAAAAATTTTGATTTGCTAAACAGCACGCAAAAAAATGCCTTTGTTTTAAGAGCTTTTGAGAGTTATTTTAAAGAAGACTTTGAAAAAGGCGAGTTTGAAATCACGCAAAATGGCGCTTTAACAAAGTATCAAAACAATCAAAATTTAAAGCTTAATTTAGAAAAAAACAAAAGCTTTAAACTAAGTTCAGACGATGGAATTTATTATAGTTTATTAAGTTTTGGAAACGAAAAACTACCTTTAAAACACGTTATGCCGGAGCTAAATGATAGGTATTTTAACTCCGCTAAAAGCATAAATATCTATAGAGAATTTGTTGATATAAATGGCAAAAAGGTAAATTTAAATGATTTAAAACTAAATCAAACAATTTTTTCAAAAGTGCAAATTTATTCTAACCAAAATTACATGCCAAATGTTTTGGTAAATGAGCAAATTAGCCCATGCTTTGAAGTGATAAATGAGCGAATTTATGGCGCTAAAAGAGGCAAACACACAACCGATACTATAACTTTTGAAAACCAAGATATAAAAGATGAAAGAGTTGTTAGCTTTTTAAACCCGCTAGATAAAGGTAAAATGCAGTTTTTTACTCCGTTAAAAGTCGTTATGAGTGGAACTTGCGTGCTTCCAGCGGTTAAGGTTGAGCTAATGCAAGATGAGGATTTATGGGATTATGACCTTGAGATGGAGAGTTTTAAGGTAGAAAAATAGAATTTATGATTTTATCAAACTAATTTTGATAAAATTAAAGCTTTAAATTTAAACAAAGGATAGTCAAGTGGCTGATTTTTACGATGCTAAAGAGGTCGAAGAAAAATTTTATAAAATTTGGGAAGAACGTGGATATTTTGAAATCGATGGCAACAAGGATATTTGTGAAGACAAAAAGAGCTTTTGTATTATGATGCCACCACCAAACGTTACAGGTGTGCTTCACATCGGACACGCCCTAACCTTTACGCTTCAAGATATCATGACTCGCTATAAACGTATGGATGGATACAAAACTTTATGGCAACCAGGACTTGATCACGCAGGAATCGCCACTCAAAACGTCGTTGAAAAACAACTTCTAGCACAAGGAATTACAAAAGAAGAGCTTGGGCGCGAGGCATTTTTACAAAAAGTTTGGGAGTGGAAAGAAAAAAGTGGTGGAACTATCAACCGCCAAATGCGCCGTCTTGGCGTAACTCCGGCGTGGAGCAGAGAGCGTTTTACTATGGATGATGGGCTTAAAAAAGCTGTAAAAAAAGCCTTTGTAAATTTATATGAAAAAGGTCTTATCGTTCGCGGAAACTACATGGTAAACTGGTGCACACACGATGGCGCACTAAGCGATGTCGAAGTAGATCACAAAGAAAATCACGGCAAGCTTTATCACCTTCGCTACTTTCTTGAAAATAGCGATAAATTTGTCATCGTTGCTACAACAAGACCTGAAACATACTTTGGCGATAGCGCTGTAATGGTTCATCCTGATGATGAGCGTTACAAAGAGCTAGTTGGCAAAAGTGTGATTTTACCTATCATAAATCGTAAAATCAAAATCATAGCCGATGAACATGTTGATATGAGCTTTGGAACTGGCGTTGTTAAAGTTACTCCAGCTCATGATATAAACGACTATGAGGTTGGAAATCGCCATAACTTGGAGTTTATCACTATCTTTGATGAAAAGGGAATTTTAAATGAGCGTTGCGATAAATTTGCTGGACTTGAAAGACTTGAAGCAAGAGATATTATAGTAAATGAACTTGAAAAACTTGGAAATGTCGAGAAAATCGAAGATTACACTAATCAAGTTGGATACTGCTACCGCTGTAAAAATATCGTTGAACCATACATCTCAAAACAGTGGTTTGTAAAATCAGCAATCGCAGATGAAGCCATAGCAAAGGTAAATGAAGGCGGGGCGGAATTTTTCCCAACGCATTGGATAAATAGCTTTAATGCGTGGATGAGAGAACTAAAAGACTGGTGTATAAGCCGTCAGCTTTGGTGGGGACATCAAATTCCGGTATTTTACTGTGATGAGTGCGGACATGAGTGGGCGAGCGAGGAAGATGAGCCAAAAGCTTGTCCAAAATGCGGCAAAAACCACTTTCATCAAGATCTTGATGTGCTTGATACTTGGTTTAGTTCTGGACTTTGGCCGATTTCTACTCTTGGCTGGGGAAATGGCGAGGCGCTTAAAGGGCAAAAATGGTTTGAAAACGACTTAAAAGAGTTTTATCCAAACACGATGCTGATAACTGGTTTTGATATCTTGTTTTTCTGGGTCGCTAGGATGATGTTTCAGTGCCAAAATGCAGTTGAAAAGCTTCCATTTAAAGATATATATCTTCACGCTTTGGTTAAAGACAAAGATGGCAAAAAGATGAGTAAAAGTAGTGGAAATGCCATAGATCCACTCGATAAAATAGATGAGTATAGTGCCGATATATTGCGTTTTACGCTAACTTTGCTTTGCGTTCAAGGGCGCGATTTAAGGCTAAGTGAAGAAAAGATGGTTTTGGTTAGAAATTTCACTAACAAAATTTATAACGCAAGTAAATATTTGCTAATGAACGAGCCTAAATTTAGCGACTTAAACGAATGCAAAATCACTTCAAAACTTGGACTTTATATGCTAAGTCGCTTTAAAGTATGTGTAAAAGATGTGCGCGAAAACATCGATGCTTACCGCTTTAACGACGCTGCAAACGCGATATATAAATTTATGTGGGATGAGTTTTGCGACTGGGGAATCGAGCTAAGCAAAGCTGACAAATCAAGCGTGCGCGAGCTTGGAGCGATTTTTAAAGAGGCGATGAAGCTTTTAAGCCCATTTATGCCATTTATCTCTGAGTATCTTTATCACGAGCTAAGCGCAACTAGCCTTGAAAACGCAAATTCGATAATGATAAGTAAATATCCAAAAATAGAGCAAAACGATGAGAAAATAGAAGAAATTTTTGCCCTTGTGATTGAAAGTATTGTTGCGATTCGCCGTGCAAAAGCGACTATAGACTTAGGAAATTCAAAAATTGCTAAAGCCTATATCAAGCTAAACACAAGTACTGATTTATCAAACGCAACTGCTTATATCAAGCTTCTTACAAAATGCGAAGAGATAGAGTTTACAAACGCTAAGCAAGAAAACTCAGTCCGCGATGTAAGCCAAAATTTAGAAGTTTTCATACCTCTAAGTGGCGTTGATACAAGTGCGATTGTAGCGCGTTTAAACTCACAAAAAGCAAAACTTGAAAAAGAGATAAACAAACTTGAAAATATGTTAAATAATGAAAAATTTGTAGTAAACGCTCCAGCAAGCGTGCTTGAGACAAACCGCGCAGGTTTAGCAAGCGCAAAAGAAAGACTTGAAAAAATCACAAGCGAGCTAGAAGCGCTAAGCTAACAAAAATAGCTAAAGGGGGTTTTATGGGACGTATTATTTTAGTAGGATTGTTGTTTATAAGCATTTTGTTGGCTAAAGATATAAATGTGGTTGTTTTTTTAACCGATAAAGCTAAATTTGATAACGCTTTTTTAGTCACAAGTGGTTTGCAAAAAACACTTCAAAAAGATGAAAAAGCTGATATCGAGCTTGTTTTGGGCGGTAGTTCTGTTGAGGTTTTTGCAAGTAAATCTAAAAAAGATTTGGATATGCAAGAAAAGATTAAAGCACTTGTTGCTATGCCAAATGTAAGAGTAGTGGCTTGTAGTGGAGCAATGAAACGAAGCGGGATAGATAAGTCTTGGCTAAGCACTGGCGTAAAAACAGTCAAAGCCGCACCACGAGAAGTTGTTTTAAAACAGCTTGATGGATATGCACTGTTGCAACCTTGAGTATAAATTTATTGCACATTTAAAGCTAAATTTAAGATAAATACTATAATCATCTAAATGTGTGTTAAAAATTAAAGCTTTTTTATCACGATGTCTGAATCGTGTTAAGAAAATTAAAATTTTTAATACACTTTACATTTTCTTAAAATATCAAAAAAGATTGATATTTATATAATCGTTTGTTTTCCAAAGTTTTATGCATTTTACTATCTTTTTTTCAAGTTTTAAGATATTTGGTTTAATCCGCCTAAACTCCTAAAAGCACTTATAAATAACTTATAAATTTGCTGTTTTATTTAAATCAAGTGGCAATTTAATATAAACTCTTATTTTCTCTCATTTTAAAATTTAAAAATTTTGTTTTGCTTCTATTTTCCTTTTCGCTAAATTTCAATTATGAAATTTAAGGCTTGATATTATTAAATTTTTATCAATTATGAGATATAATTTTTAAATAAATAAAATATTAAAGCAGATAAATGATACAAATTTGTAATTTAAAAAAATACTTTGGCTCAAATTTAATCCTAAAAGATATAAATTTAAGCATAAAAAAAGGTGAGATTTTTGCCCTTGTAGGACATAGTGGAGCTGGTAAATCCACGCTTTTACGCACCATAAATGGGCTTGAAAATTACCAAGATGGAAGCGTTAAAGTCTTTGGCAAAGAGATAAAATCTATGCAAAAATCACAGCTTAGAGATTTCCGCAAAAAAATCGGTATGATTTTCCAGCATTTTGCGTTGATGAGTCGTAAAACTGTCTTTGAAAACATCGCCACTCCACTTAGGTTTTGGAAGTATGATAAAGCTTATATAACTTCAAAAGTAAATGAGCTTTTGCAAATCGTAGGGCTTGAAGATAAAGCAAACTCCTATCCTAGCGAGCTTAGTGGCGGACAAAAACAACGAGTCGCCATAGCAAGAGCCTTAGCGCTTGAGCCTGAAATTTTACTTAGCGATGAGGCGACTTCAGCGCTTGATCCAAATACGACAAAATCCATCCTAGAGCTACTTAAAAAAATCAACCGCGAACTTGGCATAACCATTGTCATCGTAACTCATGAGATGGAAGTTGTCAAAAGTGTAGCAGATAGAGCTGTGCTGCTTGATGGCGGTGTGATAGTAAATGAAGGAAGCATTCAAAAGCTGTTTTTAAAACCCGATAAAAATATGCAAAAATTCCTTGGCGAAGAGGCGATAGTGCCAGAAAATGGTGTAAATATCGCGCTGTATTTTCCAAAAGAGGTCGCATTTGACTGCGTGATAACAAATATGGCACGAAAGCTCGATAAAGACTTTAACATCGTGTGGGGCAAAATCGAAAAGCTAAACGATAGCGTTTTGGGGCATTTGGTTATAAATATCAAAAGCGAAGATAAAGATTGTGTGCTTGAATACATTAAGAAAACAGGCGTTTTATGGGAGATAATGGAGTAAATTTTATAAACAAGATAGTTTTAAATAAATCATGGAGCAGAAAATGAAAAAAATATTTTTAACCTTTGTTTTAGTTGGATGTTGGCTAAATTTAGCTTTAGCAAGTGATCTTGGTAAGGGCTTTAATGCTTTAACTAGTGGCGATTTTAAATCTGCTTTTGAAAATTTTAAGCTAGCTTGCGATAAAAACGATGCTCTTGGGTGTAATGCTCTTGGAAATCTATATAAAAAAGGTAAAGGCGTTGAGCAAAATAATGAGTTGGCTAAAAAATATTATAAAAAAGCTTGTGAGTTAGGCTTAAAACCGGCTTGTGATAGTCAAGATAATTCAGACAAAAACTAGGCTAAATTTAGCAAATTTATGAAAGAATTATATGAAAAAATAGCCTTAAGCTTAATGCTAATTTTGGTGGCAAATTTAGCATTAGCTGATGATTTAAGCATGGCAAGAGAATTTTATATAAAAAATTAAAAAAGCTTTTGAGTATGCAAATTTATCTTGTCAGAAAAATAGCGCTGATAGATGTGCGACACTTGGAGCCTTTTATTTTAAAGGCATAGGCGTAAAAGAAAAGCTATAAAAAGGCTGAAAAAGCTTTTTAAAAAGTTTGCAAACTAGGATTTCATGATACTTGCAAGCGGCAAAATAGCTTAAAGAAAGCGAATATTAACAAAATTATAAATTTGCTTTGAAAGATAGTTTATAAAAGCAAAAATTAACAAAAATTATATTTTAATGGAGATTATTTAATGAATACTATGGACATTTTTACTAGAATTTTACTTCCTGCGACTTGGGATACCTTATATATGAGCGTTATTTCTACAATTATTGCTTTTATTTTTGGCTTGATTCCTGCGATTTTACTGATTTTAAGCGATAAAAACGGACTAAGACCAAATAAAACTTTATATTCAATTCTAGATGTCGTTGTAAATATTCTTAGAAGTTTTCCATTTATCATACTTATAATTATATTATTTCCTTTTACAAAACTTATAGTAGGAACAAGTATTGGAACAACTGCTGCTATTGTTCCACTTGCTATTGGAACTGCTCCGTTTGTTGCAAGACTGATTGAAAGTGCTTTAAAGGAGGTAGATACCGGCATAATCGAAGCTGCAAAGAGCTTTGGAGCAAGCGATTGGCAAATTATTTTTAAAGTTATGTTTGTTGAAGCCATCCCTTCTATTATCAACGCTTTAACCCTCACACTTATCGTAGTTATCGGCTTTTCTGCAATGGCTGGAACTGTTGGTGGTGGTGGGCTTGGTGATATCGCAATTCGCTATGGATATCAAAGATTTCGCCCAGATATTATGGCATATACTGTTGTGATTTTGATTATAATGGTGCAAATTTTTCAGATAATAGGAAATTTACTTTATAAGATGACCAAAAAATAGTTTTTTAATATATATAAATTATCTTATCGTTTTAAAAGCGTAAAATAGTAGTTTTATAATATATTTATAAAATATACTTTTAAATTTAATGTTACGTTTTTACACAAATTTAGTAGATTTTTACTTTTATTTAGCATAAATTTAAAGAATTAAACTTTAATAAATTTAAACTTATTAAAATACCAAATATATAAAATCAAGGAGAGATTTTGAAGATTATAGCTTTTATTACTTTTTTATTATTAAGTTTACATGCTAAAGATAGCGATAAAATCATACGAGTTGGCACAGTTCCTGTTCCTCACGCTCAAATTTTAGAAGTTATTGAGCCGATTTTAGAAAAAGAAGGCTATGAGCTAGTTATTAGCGAAATAGATGATAAGATACTAAACTATGCTCTTGAAGATGGTCAAATAGATGCAAATTTTTATCAGCATGAGCCATATTTACTCGAATTTAACAAACAAGAAAAAACTCATCTTGTAAAAACCATCGCAACTCATCTCGAACCAATGGCAATTTATAGTAAAAAAGTAAAAAATATCTCAGAGCTGCCAGATGGCGCCGTTATAAGTATACCAAACGATCCGGTAAACGAAAGCAGAGCACTGCTGCTTTTACAAGAAGCAGGAGTTATAAAACTTGATGATAAAAATGTTTTAAAAACAGATTTTGATATTATCTCAAATCCAAAAAATATAACTATAAAAACTATGCAAGCAGCCATTTTACCGCGTAGCATAGATGATGTTAGTGCTTCTATTATCAGTACATCTTATGCTATGGCAGCTGGATTAAACCCAAAAAAAGATGGTATTTTTATAGAAAATAAAAACAGCCCTTATGTAAACATCATCGCTGTAAAAGATGGCACGCAAGATAGCGCTAAAATCAAAGCTTTAGACAAAGCACTTTTAAGCGATGAAGTGAGAAATTTTATCATAAAACAGTATAATGGCACTGTTATTCCAGCATTTTAAATCAACCCAAAGGAGAAAAAATGAGAAAAATATTAGTTGGCGCAGCTCTTGCGTCTTTATTTATAGTTGGCGAAAATGCCGAAAAATTAGTAGTTGCAGCTACTCCAGTTCCTCACGCTGAAATTTTAAAAGTTATTGAGCCGCAACTTAAAAAAGCTGGTTTTGAGCTTGAAATTCGCGAATTTAATGACTATGTTATACCAAATTTAGCTACTGAAGATGGCGAAGTTGATGCAAATTTCTTTCAACATACGCCTTATTTAGATGAGTTTAACAAAAACAAAGGTACCCATTTGATAAAAACTGTAGGCGTTCATCTTGAGCCAATGGCGGTTTATAGCAAAAAAATCAAAGATTTAAAAGAGATAAAAGATGGTGCAAAAGTTAGCATACCAAACGACCCTACAAACGAATCGCGAGCTCTTGATGTGTTAGCAACTGCTGGGCTGATTGAGCTTAATGATGTGGCTTTAAAAACACCACTAGATATCGTTAAAAACCCTAAAAACCTAAAATTCACAGAAATTGAAGCTGCAACATTACCAAGAACTTTAGATGATGTTGAAATCGCAGTTATAAACACAAACTTTGCTATGAATGCTGGTCTAAATCCTACAAAAGACGCACTTGCTATAGAAAGCAAAGACAGCCCATACGTAAACATTGTCGTTGTCAAAGCTGGCAATGAAAATAGCGCTAAGACAAAAGCACTAAATGAAGCGATTACAAGTAAAGAAGTTAAAGAATTTATTGAAACTAAATACAAAGGCGCGATAGTTCCTGCGTTTTAATACAAACTACAAAGCCCCAAAAATGGGGCTTTACCCCTTAAATTTATAAAAATACATCTTGCGCCGTTATCTAAATATTAATAAAAAAATTAAATAAAAAATTATTTGTTTAGTATATTTTATGTATAATAACGCAAAACTTTTTAAAGGAAAAATTATGAATAAAATTTTACTTACAACCCTTAGTTTGGCTACTGCAATTAGCCTAAATGCTGCTGTTTTAGCAACCGCTGGCGATATAAAAGTAACTGATGAAGATATCGCTCCACTTTTGCAACCTCAAGGCGGAATGCACGGCATGATGGGCGATGTTAAGGTTTCTGAAGCTGATAAGAAAAATATGGTAGATAATGTTATAAAATACAAACTTTTAGTCAAACAAGCAAAAGATAGTGGCATACAAAAAGATCCTGAGTATAAAAAAAGTATGGATATGATGGCTGATAGCTTAGCTTTTCAAGTATGGCAAAAAAAGGAATTTGATAAAGTAAAAGTAAGCGATGCTGATGCAAAAAAATTCTATGATGAAAATGCAGATAAACTTTTTATGAAACCAGATGAAGTTAAAGCTAAACACATCTTAGTTGATGATGAAAAAAAGGCAAAAGAGATTATCGCTAAGCTTGCAAAAGTAGAAAAATCAAAGTTAAAAGATGAATTTTCTAAAGTCGCAGGAGCTGAGTCAAAAGACCCAACTGCTAAACAAAATGGCGGAGATTTAGGCTGGTTTAGCAAAAATCAAATGGTAAAAGAATTTGGCGATGCAGCATTTGCACTAAAAGATGGCGAAATGAGCAAAACTCCTGTTAAATCTGATTTTGGTTATCATATAATCTTAAAAGAAGAGAGTAAAAAAGCCCAAAAAGTTCCATTTGATAGTGTTAAAGATATGATTAAAGAAAGCCTTAAAGGTCAAAAATTTCAACAAGAAATAACTACTAAAAGCGATGAACTTTTCAAAAAAGCCAACGTAAAATACACAAAATAACACAAAAGCCCATTTTTGGGCTTTTTCTTTTTTAAACTCGAAAAACAAACATAAAAAATAACTAAATTTAAGCAAGTTTTGGTAAACTTTGCCTTTTACTAAGGAGTTTCGTTGTTAAAAGAAATTATAGATTTTATCGTCCAAACAGTCGGCGCTTGGGGATATCCAGGGATATTTTTTATGATGTTTTTAGAGAGTAGTTTTTTTCCTTTTCCTAGCGAAGTTGTTATGATACCAGCTGGATACTTGATACACAAAGGTCAGATGAGTTGGAGCTTAGCATTTATCGCTGGAGTTGGCGGTTCGCTTGCGGGAGCGATTTTTAACTACTATTTATGCTACTTTTTTGGCCGAAAACTTATAGAAAAATATGGTAAATTTGTTGGCATAAATGATGAAAAAATGAATAAATTTGAAGCATTTTTTAACAAACACGGCGAAATTTCCACCTTTAACTGCCGTTTAATCCCAGGCATTCGTCAATACATCAGCCTTCCAGCTGGACTTGCAAAGATGAATATGTTTAAATTCTGCCTTTATACATCGCTTGGCGCTGGAATTTGGGTTTTGATTTTGATGATTTTAGGCTTTTATCTTGGGCAAAACGAGGCGCTTTTAAAAGAAAAACTTCATATCATCACCATAACTTTACTAGTAATAGTTGCAGCTATATCGCTTGTTTATCTATATTTTGTTAAAAAATCTTCTAAAAAACTTTAGCAAATTTAAAGGCTTAAGATAGCAAAACATACTCACAATTTTTCTTAAGCCTTTTTACGTTATGCAAATTTAAACTAAGTTTTAAAATAACTTTATTATTTGTATCTTAAAATTAAATTTTAACCATGCTCAATTTAATTGGCAAAATATAGTCTAAATTTAAAATATAAATTTTCAATTTTATAGCGTGGTTAAATTTAATAAAGCGGAGTTAAATTTACAACGCCATATTTTATTTTACCTATACAAAATATCAAATTTTTCTAGTAAAACGCAAAGAGCCATTAAATTTATTAAAGTTTTTTAAGAGAGCAAAAATTTATAAAAACCAGCTTTAAAAGTAAAATTATTGATTTGCCCTCTTAACAGATACGCCATTTTACATCAATATAAAAATCGCAAAGTATCGAATTTCGTAAAATCTTTAAAAAATGTTTAAATTTAAAACAAAAACTTTAAAAATTTCTTAATTTTTACACAAAAAAGAGATTAGAAATTTTTAACTACATAACAAATATATCTAAATTTGGATTATAAATACTACTTTTCACACCGTAAAATCCAAGAACAAAATAAAAAATATTATCGTGCGAGAATTTATCATTTTTTATACTTTCTAGCCTATTTAATTTTGCTTTATCGCTTAGCCAAAATATCGCTGGAATGTGCTTTTGCTCATCTGGAGCTATGGCGTAAGGCATTCCGTGCAGATAGATATCATGCTCGCCTAAACTCTCCCCATGGTCGCTTGCAAAAAACATACCAACATCAAATTTATTATCCACTTTTTTAAGCGAATCAACTAAATTTGAAAGCAAAAAATCAGTATATCTAATCGAGTTATCATAAGTATTTTCGATCTGCGATAGTGAGCATGTTCCTAGCTTTGAAGTATCGCACGTAGGAGTGAATTTTTTAAACTCACTCGGATACTCCTTATAATAAACCGGCCCATGAGCGCCTTGTAGGTGAAGGACTATAAGAGTTGTTTTGTTTAAATTTGGTATCAAATTTGATGCATCGTTAAATACATTTTTATCAAAATCGCTTGCATTATAAATTTGCGTCTGCTCTTTTTTAACCCTATCACATACGCCCTTGCAACCTCCAGAGTTGTTATCAAACCAAAATATATCAACCCCAGCTTTGCTTAAAACATCTAGTAAATTCCCTCTATTTTCCACTCGTTTTGCATCAAACTCGCTTCTGCCTAAACCAGAAAACAAGCATGGTACACTCACGGCTGTGGCAGTTCCGCACGAGTAGAAATTTGTAAAACTTACAACATCTTTTTTCTCTAAAAACTCATTTGTATCGTGCGTAGTGTATCCGTTTAGCGAGTAATTTTTAGCCCTTTGCGTCTCGCCAACAACTAAAACAAACAATTTTGGCTTTTGACTTGGTTTAAGAGTTGCGTCAAGACCGATTTGTTCAAATGGCACTTTTTTTGTTGGAAGTGATTTTTTGATGACTTTTTCCATAGAATAAAGCGGATAAAATGGATTTGTATAATACTTTAGCTCTCTATTTTCGCGAAAAAACGAAAAGTATGTCTTACTATAAACTATAAAACTTCCACCGATAATAACCAAAGATAATGTTATAAAAACAAGTCTAAAAAACAGTTCAAATTTAGGTTTTTGATATATAATTTTTATTTTAAATATAATAAATATAAGAAAAATTATAATTAAAACAGCAAAGATTAAGTTTAAATTTAAAAGCGAAAATGCCTCTTTTCTATCTGTTTGCATAGCGTTTTCTAACATATTTGAATCAATTATCGTGCCATAACTCATACTAAAATACAAGCACAAACCCCCAACTATCAAGCATAAAACAGTAAATGGCTTTAATAAATACGGTATGAAAAACACAGATACGATAAGCAGACAAATAGCATAAAAAACTAAAATAGAATCAAATATAAAAAGCAAATCATCGCTTCTAGAAAACATCTCTTTGAAAAAAACATAGTTTAAAGCTAGTAGCACCAAACTAAAAATAGGTATAAATTTAACAGAACTAATCTTACTCATCTAAATCCTTTGGATAGGCTGAGGCGAAATTATATGCTCAAATGGTTACTGTTTAATAAACAAAAAATATCTACAAAACTATAAATAATTAAAATTTATATATATGACTCAAAGCTGTTTTAAAGAAACAAAGTAAAGTTTAGATAAGTTTTTCACTTCTTGCAAGATATTTTGGATAAGACTTTGGTAAATTTTTCTTTATACTATTTAAAATATTGTGCGTATCGATAAATTGTTTTTATTAAATTTACTATAAAATAATCAATTTTTATAAATTTATACTATTACTTTATGAAAATTATATATTCAAAAACAATTTCTTAAAATTTAGCATAAATATACTTGAATAGTTATCATACAAATTCAAAAGCGATAATCATCAAAATTATCATTTTATTAAATTTATACTGAATTTAAGCTCTAAAATAATACTATTATATTAAAAGTTTTATTTTATATGAAAATATAAAATAAAAGTATTATATATTTTTATTTTTAAGGAGTTTTTATGAAATTACTTAGTCCATTCATCGTAGCATATCTGCTTACATCTTCGCTTTTTGCTCACCAAATCATCGCCGAGAAAAAGGATAACCACTATGAAATCGCCTTTTGGGCACATGATGGTTTTAACAAATATGATAAAAAACAGTTAATGAGCGCAAAAGCATATGATATAAATGCAAAGCCTATTTTAAGCGGAATTGACTTTAGCAAGGATACGCCACAAATTTTAACCGATGGAAAAGTAGCCGTAGTAACAGCTGTTTTTGACGCGCTGTATTGGACGCAAACAGATAAAGGATATGAAAATATTTCTCAAGATGAATTTAAAGGTGTCGTTTTTGACTCACTACGCTCCATAAAGCTTGGAAAAACATATTTTGCTTATAGCGAAAAACTTTCAAAACCGCTTGGTCTTGAGCTTGAAGTTACACCACTGATAAATCCGCTTACCATAAAAGTTGGCGAAAAACTGCCTGTTTTAGTCACTTATCAGGGTAAAGTCTTAAGTGGGGCTGAATTTGAGACAAAAGATGGCGAGCTTGATGGCGTAAAAACAGATGAATTTGGTATAGCTTTTGTGCCGATTAAGTCAAGCGGGCTTCAAATCATTGCCGCCGTACACACATATCCATATATTTTTGATAGACTTTCACAAAATATAACAGTTCAATCATCTATAAGCTTTGAGGTTAAGTAGTGAAAAAACTCATCTTTTTAGCTATTTTTTGCATAAGCGCATACGCTCATATCGTTCAGTTTGATGTCGGAAGTGGGGGCGTTTATGCTTCTATATTTTTTGATAAAAACACGCCCGCAAAGTATTCAGAATATGAAATCTTTGCTCCAGATGCCTCACTAGCATTTGCAAGAGGATACACTGATGCGCGAGGAGTTTTGGCTTTTGTGCCTGATAGAAGTGGAGCATGGCGCGTAGATGTTAAAGCTGGAAGCAATCATGGCGAACATAAAGCGACTTTTGTTATCAATGTTGATGAGAATTTGACTGTCGCTTCTGTCGGACAGAAGCCACTTTATAGCTCCTACTCCGCAATGTTTACTGGACTTGCGCTTATTATCGGACTTTTTGGATTTTTATATGGGTTTAAAAATAGGCAAAAAAATACATAAATTTTATGTATTTTAGCAATGCGATTTAAAAATATAGCAGCTTTTACAGCTACTATATTTATTTTATCGCCTTATTTATAGCTAGCTTTTAACTATATATTTTAGATAATTTTTTGCCACGCAAAATATACTTTCCTTCTTAATTAATATCTTAAATTTTTAAAGCTATTTAGTTTAAATTTATCATATCTAAACTCGCTGTATCCTTTCTGTCTACAAAAATTTACAAACGCTAAAAACATAGTATATATAATAAATTTAGTTAAAATAAAAAATTATCATATTTTTCAAGATTATTTGGTTACAAAAATATACAACTATATCTTTTAAAATTATTTTTAATCCCTAAATTAAATATAAATTTAAATCGGCGAGTCCTTAGACTGATATAAATAAATTTGATTTTACCTTGTAAATTTACGCTATAATCACACTTTTAAAACTTATTTTAGGCATAAATTTGGCAGTTTTTATCTTTTTCTTAACACTATTTTTACTTTTTTTAAAACCGTTTGGGCTTAAATTTGGCACAGCCAGCCTAATAGGCGCACTCTTATCGCTAGTTTTTGGCACAGTAAATTTGAGCGATGTTAAAGAAATTTTTCACCTTACGTATGAAGCAAACATCGCATTTATCGCGCTAATCGTTGTATCAATGGTGCTTGAAGCAAATGGGTTTTTTAAATTTATCGCAGTTAAGTTCTTCTCTCATACAAAAAACACCATGACTCTTTTTATCACCACTCTTGTGCTTTGCGCATTTTGTAGTGCGTTTTTTGCTAACGATGGCGCTGTTTTGGTTATGACCCCATTGCTTTTAGCACTTTTATTAGGCTCAAATCTATCGGCAAAAACCATAACCGCCTTTATGTTAGCAAGTTCGTTTATGGTTGATGGCGCAAGTTCGGCATTTGTCATTTCAAATCTTACAAATATCTTAACCGCAAACTACTTTTCTATCGGTTTTGCCGATTTTGCAACCTCGATGTTTTTGCCAAATTTACTCTGTGTAATTACTAGCTTAATTTTGCTTGTTTTATACTTTAAAAAAGAGCTTAGCGGCAAATTTATCCTAGCGCCTTATGGCAGAAGTTCAGTTATAAAAGATTCATGGCTTTTGAAATTTCAAATTTATACGCTTATTTTGATGTTTGGATGCTGTTTTTTACTAAATTTTATAAGTGTTTGTTGGATTTTACTGTTTTTTGGTGCTGTTCTTTTTACAATCGGTGCGATTAGAAAAAATTTTTCGCCTAAAACGATAATAACAAATGCGCCATGGCAAGTTATCATCTTTAGCGTGTCGATTTACATCGTAGTTTTTGGACTTAAAAATAGCGGTTCTATGGCATTTTTAACTCAAATTTATGCATTTGCATTAAGCAAAGGTGAAGTTGTTGGAATTTTAAGCGTTGGGTATATGAGCGCATTTTTAAGTAGCATTTTTAACAACTTACCGGCTGTCATGATAACCAACTTAAACATCGAAACGCTGGCTAATCAAAGTCTAATTTATGCAAATTTACTAGGCTCAAATCTTGGCACAAAACTAAGTCCGATTGGATCGCTAGCTACACTTTTGTGGCTACATATTTTAAACAAAGCAGGAGTAAAAATCAGCTTGTGGGAGTTTTTAAAATGCGGATTTGCTTTAACATTTGTCGTTTTAGGAGTATCACTTTTAGCGCTTTGAGTTTCCCCACCCCACCCTACAACAGCTCAAACTTATACCAGATATTTTGAAACTATATGTTGCATTTATTAAAACTACTGTATAAGCGCATTACTACTACAACTATTATATAAAAGCATATAGCTGTTTATTAATTTTGGTAAGCCAAAGTAAATTGCATTAACATTTTCATTTAGGCTATCATATAAGTTTATATAGTAACTATCTTTTGATATATTTTGACTAAACTTGCTACTATAAACTTATGGTGTTTATTAGCCCTTGTAGCTAAGCATAATATCAAAAATATCAAACAAGCCTTTTTAATCAGCTAGATATACAACCACTTATTACCATTATAGTATAAAGAGCTTATGCAGATATCTTTTATCTAACTATATAGCTATCTTTTAAGATATAACTCAACTATTTGCAAATGTCTTTAACATATAACTTAACAAACTAAAGAATTTATTTAAATTTTTAGCCCACCATACAACTATGTATATAGTTTGCTAATAACCTCATATATAGCAGCTAAGCCATATATGATTTTACAGTATAAGCAACCTATATATGACTTATATTTTTATCTACTTCTCTTTTGTATCAAGCTTAGTTGCTTTATCTATCTTAGCTTTGCTATCATTTATTGCTTTATCTTTTGATTTTTCACTCTTTTCTTTAGCTTTTTTGACCTTTTTATCAGCTGACTTTATCAACTTATCGCTTTTTTCTTTGATACTTTTTTTAGCTTTTTCTTTAACAGTAGTTTCGCCTTTTATATCTATATCTGATTTTAAAGCATTAAAGGTTTTATCTCCTATGCCATTTACACTTTTAATATCTTCAATTGATTTAAAAGGGGTAGCCTCTCTGTGCTTTATAATAGCTTCTGCTTTTATATCTCCTATACCTTCTAAACTCATAAGCTCATCTTTTGTGGCTGTGTTTATATTAACAGCTGCAAACACAAATGTTGTTAAAGCACCAAAGATTAATGCTAACTTTAAAATAAATTTCATAATTATCCTTTTTTATAAATATTATTTATTATATAGATTAATGGTTAATATCCGATAAATTTATCTCATTATTATAAAAATAGTTTGAATTTATCTTTTGACTTGGATAAATTTGTATATTAATATGTAAAAAATAGTTTGTTTTATTTTGTTTTACGCTATGTGATTTGTTATAGCTATAGTAGTAAATTTTTATGATATTAAATTTATCAGTTTGTGTTTGGTATAAATTTAAAAGCTTTAATATATTTTGTTTAGAAACTAGTTTTGGATATGTTTTATCATAAAGTATTTTACGCTATGTGATTTGTTATAACTATAGTAGTAAATTTCTATGATATTAAATTTATCAGTTTGTGTTTGGTATAAACCTAAAAGCTTTAATGTATTTTACTTAGAAACTAGTTTTGGATATGTTTTATCATAAAGTATTTTGCGGTAAATAGTTAATTAAGTCTAGTAGAGATTTTACAAATTTATGCTCTAGGATTTTGTAGGAAGTATTTTAAAAATATTTTAATACCAAAGAATGCTTAAGTTTTCTAAGGATTAGAATAAATCCAATATCTTTATAAAATTATCATACCAAAAATAAATCAAAAATTATATAAACAAGCTCTAAATTACAATTTTAGTGTTATTTCACTATAGATAAAATTTTACTTAAATTGATTTGCTTAAGATAACTGTAAGAAAAATCTTTTTATGTTGATTTAAACTATTAATTTTGCTCAAATTTAAAGATAGTAAGTAGTTATTACTATATCAATACTTATGATTTTATTTTGTATTCATTTTATAGTTTCAAGCTCCATTCTTTAACTAAATTTAACATACTTTTAAATCTTTAAAACTTATATTGTTTAAAAAAATTCAATAATTTTATCAAAATTTTGATATCTTAGAGTATACAAATACAAATTTAATTCTCATATAATTCAAATTATCACATTTTTAAGTTTAAAATATTTAACATACTTTTAAATCTTTAAAACTTATATTATTTAAAAAAAATCAATAATTTTAAAATTTTAATTTACAATCAAAGACTTTACTTAGAAACTAACCAACACTACAATAACGAATATCTTTTGATGATGAGGAGCTGATAGTTTAAAAACCAAATAACCTTGCAATAAACTAGCATAACGTAGGAAATCTTATAAATTTAATCAACAATAAATCTCAATAACTCCTCTTTTAGGTTTATACCTATTCAAACGATAATTTATATAATAAAGCTTTATTAAGATTAATTTATTTAAGATACATGGCACACAAATATATAAACTCTAATATCACTTTAATACACCAAATAAACAGTAAGGATATAGTAAAAATTATATAAACTCTTGCTTTAATCTAGCAATCTAATCAATCAAATATAAACTTAACATCATACTCTAACATAGCAAAAACTAATGCTTTATAACATTTACACTTTTAGATATTTTATCTTAAACAATTCTCTTAATCTAGCATAAAAAGTTTAATCTCTTTTGCACCTTCACACCACATATACCATCATAGCTTTAGCTATATTATACTATATCGCCATAGCTTAGCTCTAGCCTTCTCTTGTGCTTATGTGTTTACTTTAATTACTATAATTATTCACTCTACTATAATTTTTTAACTATTATCAAGCATTTTAAATATTTGCAAGATACTCTTTATAAAATAAAATCCTAGAATGTGAACTTATAAAATCTCTAACTAGACTTAATCAATTATTTACTATACTTAAAAAAGCGCAAATTTAAACTTCAACGATAAAAAACTATATTAAAGTAGACAGTCTGCATTAATAAAAATCAGCCATATAAAGATACAATCTGTATTAATTAAGAACGTATACTAATAAAGAGAATATAATTTAAAAAAGCCATAGCAAATTTTACTTAAATCAACAAGAAAAAATCTTTAGCTTATCTTAATACTATCAATCAAATTTTTAGTCAAATTTGATAAAAATACTTAGTTATATATCTCTGTGACTAAGCTTTTTTTAAACATAGAAAATCTTTAGGCTATCTTAGAAATTTTTAGTCAAATTTAATAAAAATACCAAATTTATATTAACTCTATGATTAAACTGTTTTAAACATAGAAATATTATAAAATATATAAATTACCTCAAGATGTAACTTCTTATAAACAAGCTCCAAATTAAGATTTTAATATTAAAAGCAAGTATATCTTATAAGCACACAAATATATAAACTCTAATATCACTTTTAATATACCAAATAAACAGCAAGGAAAGAGAATTGTAAAGATATTTTAGATTTACCTCAAGATGTAACTTCTTATAAACAAGCTCCAAATTAAGATTTTAATGTTAAAAGCAAGTATATCTTATAAGCACACAAATATATAAACTCTAATATCACTTTTAATATACCAAATAAACAGTAAGGAAAGAGAATTGTAAAGATATTTTAGATTTACAGTTATAACCAAACTATCACAATAAATAAAGTAGAGAATTTTATTACAAGCATAGACTAGTAAAGAAGCTTAGTATTGTATTATAAAAATAGTAGATTTACTAATATTTTTATTATTAACATTGTTATATTTTACTTTTTTGATTTAATTATTTGTATAAAAAGATTAACAAAGTCCGCAACGACCTACTTTCCCAACATCCCAGTAAGAGAGAGTATCATCAGCCACGATGAGCTTAGCTTCTTGGTTCGAGATGGTACAAGGCGTTTCCTCATCTGTATAGTCACGGACAGTGTTAAATAAAAGAACTTTTCTCTCAATTCTCTTATTAAACACTGTAATGTGTTCTATCTTAGTTAATAGTCTAAGTTTTAATAAAAACAATTTTATCTCTTGTTTTTATTAATAAATTGCGAAGTATTTTTTCGCTAGGCAAGGCAGATAAGCAAACACAAGGGAGCGAACTTAAAGTTCGTAACCGAAGTGTGAAGCGTAATCTAACGCCGCATAGTAGAAAAAAGACAAAGCAAGTTTTATCCTTAACAAGGAAGTGATGCTTAAAAAAGATAAGCAAACGTTCTATTAGTACTGGTCAGCTAAAGGACTCTCATCCATTACACACCCAGCCTATCAAACTAGTAGTCTACTAGAGAACTTAAAAGAAGATTCATCTTGGAGTTGGCTTCGAGCTTAGATGCTTTCAGCTCTTATCACATCCCAACTTAGCTACCCAGCGGTGCCCTTGGCAGGACAACTGGTACACCAGTGGTTGGTTCGACCCGGTCCTCTCGTACTAGGGTCAACTCTCCTCAATCTTCTTACGCCCACGGCAGATAGGGACCGAACTGTCTCACGACGTTCTGAACCCAGCTCGCGTACCGCTTTAAATGGCGAACAGCCATACCCTTGGGACCTGCTCCAGCCCCAGGATGCGATGAGCCGACATCGAGGTGCCAAACCTTCCCGTCGATGTGAGCTCTTGGGGAAGATCAGCCTGTTATCCCCGGGGTACCTTTTATCCTTTGAGCGATGGCCCTTCCACACAGAACCACCGGATCACTAAGACCGACTTTCGTCTCTGCTCGACTTGTATGTCTTGCAGTTAAGCTGGCTTATACCTTTATACTCTGCAAACGATTTCCAACCGTTTTGAGCCAACCTTTGTAAGCCTCCGTTACATTTTGGGAGGCGACCGCCCCAGTCAAACTACCCACCAGACATTGTCCTACCTAAGGATATACTTAGGCTAGTTAGCTACCCGAATAAAGAAGAGTGGTATCTCAACAATGGCTCATATATAACTGGCGTCATATAATCAAAGCCTCCCACCTATCCTGCACATCTTTATCCAAGTAGCAGTGTCAAGCTATAGTAAAGGTCCACGGGGTCTTTCCGTCTTGCCGCGGGTAGGAGGAATTTTCACCTCCACTACAATTTCACTGGATCCCTCTTTGAGACAGCTCCCATCTCGTTACGCCATTCATGCAGGTCGATATTTAATCGACAAGGAATTTCGCTACCTTAGGACCGTTATAGTTACGGCCGCCGTTTACTCGGGCTTCGATCAAGAGCTTCGCATTGCTGCTGACCCCATCAATTAACCTTCGAGCACCGGGCAGGCGTCACACCCTATACATCCTCTTACGAGTTAGCAGAGTGCTGTGTTTTTGGTAAACAGTCGGGAGGGACTCTTTGTTGTAACCTTTCTAGCTAGATCCGCAGGGATTTCACCAAAAGAGGCACACCTTATACCGAAGATACGGTGTTATTTTGCAGAGTTCCTTAAAGAGGGTTCTTCCACGCGCCTTAGAATACTCATCCCACCCACCTGTGTCGGTTTACGGTACGGGCAATTATTACTAAACTTAGAAACTTTTCTTGGCTCGATAGTATCATGGATTCAAACGCAGCTCCGAAGAGCGTTGTTTGCCTGTCAGATCTCGAATAAAGAGTTACGGATTTGCCTACAACTCAATCTACTTCCTTCGACTAACTATTCCATCAGTTAGCTCCATTAACTTTAAGCGTCCTTCCATCGCACATAATAATTGGTATTGGAATATTAACCAATTTTCCATCGCATACCCCTTTCGGACTTTGCTTAGGACCCGACTAACCCTACGATGACGAGCATCGCGTAGGAAACCTTGGGTTTTCGGCGTTGGGGATTCTCACCCCAATTATCGCTACTCATGCCTGCATGCTCACTTCTATCCGCTCCAGCGCTCCTTACCGGTACACCTTCAATGCTGAATAGAACGCTCTCCTACCACTTGACACTAATGTGTCAAGTCTACGACTTCGGTACTTATTTTAGCCCCGTTATATTTTCCGCGCAAAATCACTAGACCAGTGAGCTATTACGCTATCTTTAAAGGATGGCTGCTTCTAAGCCAACCTCCTGGTTGTTTCAGTAACTTCACATCGTTTTCCACTTAAATAAGATTTAGGGACCTTAGTCGGTAGTCTGGGTTGTTCCCCTCTCGACGACGGATTTTATCACTCGCCGCCTGACTGCTATGATTACGCTATGGGTATTCGGAGTTTGATAGGGTTTGGTACATTGGTATATGCCCTAGCCCATTCAGTGCTCTACCCCCCATAGTTACTACATAACGCTATACCTCAATATATTTCGGAGAGAACCAGCTATCACGAAGTTTGATTGGCCTTTCACCCCTATCCACAAGTCATCCCAAGACTTTTCAACGTCAGCGGGTTCGGTCCTCCGCCGGCTCTTACACCGGTTTCAACCTGCTCATGGATAGATCACTTCGTTTCGGGTCTGCAGCATCTGACTTGTCGCCCTATTAAGACTCGCTTTCGCTACGGCTCCGGGTTTCCTTAACCTTGCCAGACACCACAACTCGCAGGCTCATTATGCAAAAGGCAGTCCATCACACGTCATAAAGAATCGTGCTCTGAATGATTGTAAGCAAATGGTTTCAGGTTCTATTTCACTCTGATCACCTCAGTTCTTTTCACCTTTCCCTCACGGTACTTGTGCACTATCGGTTTGGTAGTAGTATTTAGGGTTGGATCGTGGTCGACCCAGCTTCAGACAAGATTTCACGTGTCTCGCCCTACTCAGGATACTGCTAGTTAAAAAGATGATTTCGTATACGGGAGTATCACCCTGTATCCTTAATCTTTCCAGATTATTCTACTATCATGTTTTTATACATATTGCAGTCCTACAACCCCACTAGTAAACTAGTGGTTTGCCCTTTTACGCGTTCGCTCGCCGCTACTTGCGTAATCTCAATTGATTTCTCTTCCTGTGGGTACTAAGATGTTTCAATTCCCCACGTTCGCTCCATATAGGTAATTAACATTGCTGTTAATTGGGTTGCCCCATTCGGAAATCTACGGATCAAAGCCTCTTGACGGCTCCCCGTAGCTTATCGCAGTCTAGTACGTCCTTCATCGCCTCTACCAACCAAGGCATCCACCATTCGCTCTTAGTAGCTTACCTTTTCTTTACTCCACAGACTAGCAAAGCTAGTCCTTGCGGCAAGGAGTGTAAACACTCCCTTGACCTACCTAAAGTATAAACATTTATTTAAAACTAAAGTTTTTTCATAAATGATAAACTAATGTATAGTCTAACCACAAGCTATCTTTTAAATATAGATTTAGAAGATAGTAAATTTGCAGAGTAATAATTTATTTTTAAATATGTTTCATATTCTAATTTGCATCACTTCCTTGTTAAAGATAAATTACTTGATGTAATTTAATATAGTTATAATCTATAACCCAAGACGGAAAGCATTAACCAAAGCATTTAGTAAGTTTAAGACTAAATCTTTTGTGATGGTTAAACTTCTTTTATCTCTTAGTAGTTATTGGGATAACAGATTTGTTTGAGATAAAATTTACAAAGTTATATTATTACAACCTTTAACAAGATCCTGTAAAATTGTTTTATTTTATTAAAACTTGTTTGTGACTATTAACAATGATAAGTTAAATAACGCTTTTCTAATTTTTAGTAAATTAAAAAAGAAATGTAATTATACAAATCTAACCTTAAAAGAATATTAAAATTTGAGATATTTTATATCAAATTTGAACTAATTGCAAATTTTAATAATGAGAAAGCTATTAAGAACATTATAAAAGCTATTATAACATCTACACACATTGCAATTTTTGGTTTTTGTAACCATTTACTTAATCTTTTTGCTCCAAAACCTAATGAAAAAAACCAAATAAAAGACGAACACAGAGCACCAAAAGAAAAAAATATTTTCTCTGTCACTTCAAGAGTCAAAGCAGCGGCTCCAACTATAAATACCGTATCAAGATATACTTGTGGATTTAAAAGAGTTACCCCCAAGGTTAAAATAAGTGATTTTTTAACAGAAATTTTATTTATTTTTAAATCTAAAGTATTCTTTATTGAAAATGCAGATTTCAAAGATAAAAAGCCATAATATATTAAAAATAAAATTCCTAAAATTGTTATTGTTAAATTAGCTATTTTATTCGTTGCTAAAATTTCTCCAACTCCAAATATGCCTATATTCATTAAGACAACATCACATAGAAAACATATAAAACATACTATAAAAACATTGCTTTGAGCAATACCTTGCTTTAAGACAAAAATATTTTGGGCACCTATAGCTACAATCAACGAGAAAGAAAGGATAAAACCTTTAACAAAAGTTAAAACTAGCATAATTATATTCCCAAAATTTTGATAGCTGTCTCATAGTTTTTTTCTAGAACAAAAATATAATCTCTACTAAAAGCAGATACAACTAAAACACTAATCTTTGCATTTTTTAAAGGTTCAATTATCTTAAACAAAATACCGCTAGTTTCAAAATTATAAAGTTCATCTATATAAAAAGCTTTAAAGTATTCTGAAAAATTTTCTTCTGTATTTAATAAAGTCTTTATCATCGTATATCCATCTGCTTCCTTAATAATACAAAATGTGTTATCGGTAAATTCAAAATTTACATCTTTTATTATAATAAAGTTCCCATCTAATTTCTTTAGTTTCATTTAATCACCTCAAAATCAAATCCTATGCTAGAACGATAGGCTGGTTTATTTTTATCAATAGAAAAGATTTCTGTAACTTCATGCCACAAAGAAGTATTCATATCTGGTTGCAATATACCATATCCTTCTTTCAAAGTAATTTCTAGAATTTTATTAAATTTATTAAACATATTATTATAAATAATACTTTTTGCCCCTTTAATATTTTTTCTCTCAACTATAAAAGCAGACATAATAAAATCCATACCATCTTGATGAATGCCCTCTGGAGAATTTGTAGAAATATTGCCATCAATACAAAAAATTAAAGTATGATGAACTATAAGTTTAAATTTAAGAATATTTGTATATTTACTTATTTTAAAAGCGGTAAAAGTTATCATTTTTTTTAAAATATCATCAAACAATTCATCTGGAAGCTATTTAAATTTTCTAGTATATTTTCTATAGTCAAATTCATTATTTGAAATATATGCAAATTTTTGAGTAAATCCTCGATTTTCTTGTCTATTTATAAAAATATTATCATTTATAATTTCTACAATATATTCAGAAATTAAACGTCTTCTAGTCGGCTTCATAAAATTAATTATTTTAAATGTGTCTTCATTAATATTAAGTTTTGAAAAATCATAATCATAATTTAAATATACTTCGTTATCTTTTATATTAATAAATTGCTCCAAATAATCAACCTTATTTTTGTGCAACAAATATAAATCATCCTCGTATTGATCATAAAATTTGGATACCTTTTTTTGTAAAGTATCCAAATTTATGTCTAAATCAGAAAAATCAAGAATGGTTATTGGTATAGAAATATTATTCACTGTATATCCTAATTTATAAAATAAAATAGTATACTAGCATAAAAAATATAAAGAGTAACAAAGAAATAATATAATAAGTATAAATAAAGAAAAATTTAAGAAATAAAAGAAAAATTGTTAAACTATATACTTAATACTTCTATAATACGTGGTGGTGGAGAATAGCGGGATCGAACCGCTGACCTCCTGCGTGCAAAGCAGGCGCTCTCCCAGCTGAGCTAATTCCCCAATTCTATCTTTACCTATGCTAAGACTTATCCTTTATACACGCAGTGTCTTTGTCGGTTCGTTACACTCACAACGACAAATCCTAAAAAGCAAAGAAGTTTGCTTTTTCTTGTGCAAAGCAGGCGCTCTCCCAGCTGAGCTAATTCCCCATTTTTGCTTTCTCTTTTTTCTACTAAACTTTGTTACACTTTGCTTCAAACTGCAGTCACAAACATAAGTTTGCTCATTTGTTTTTGCTCGTGTTCCTTGTTTAGCGAAAAAATAGTTTGCAAAAATATTTATAAAATTCTTCCAAATTCTTAGACTTAATCAATTAAATTTAAAAGACTTAAATAAACTTCTATTCTATTATTAATTTCTTTTTATCTACTACTCAACATAGATTATAAAATCTTTGGTTTGTGGTGGGCCTAATAAGACTTGAACTTATGACCTCACCCTTATCAGGGGTGCACTCTAACCAGCTGAGCTATAGGCCCTTAACATATCTGGGCGTCAATCTTTCAAAACTAAACAAGTGCGATTGAGAGAAACTACTAAGAGTGTTAAGCTCTTAAGAACTAGTTAGTACAATAACTATCTAACTAGTTCTTACCACAAATAGTTTTCAAAGATAAATAATCGCTATCTTTGTTTTTACTATTTGATTTAGTAGTGTCGTTCTTTCTTAATGTATATCTTGTGAGAAATATACATATGTACTCTAGAAAGGAGGTGATCCAACCGCAGGTTCTCCTACGGTTACCTTGTTACGACTTCACCCCAGTCGCTGATTCCACTGTGGGCGGTAGCTAGTTTAGCATTCCGACTTCGAGTGAAATCAACTCCCATGGTGTGACGGGCGGTGAGTACAAGACCCGGGAACGTATTCACCGTAGCATGGCTGATCTACGATTACTAGCGATTCCGGCTTCATGGAGTCGAGTTGCAGACTCCAATCCGAACTGAGACATATTTTATAGATTTGCTCCATCTCGCGATATTGCTTCTCATTGTATATGCCATTGTAGCACGTGTGTCGCCCCGGACATAAGGGCCATGATGACTTGACGTCGTCCACACCTTCCTCCTACTTGCGTAGGCAGTCTGTTTAGAGTGCTCAGCCGAACTGTTAGCAACTAAACACGTGGGTTGCGCTCGTTGCGGGACTTAACCCAACATCTCACGACACGAGCTGACGACAGCCGTGCAGCACCTGTCTCAACATTCTAGCAAGCTAGCACTTCTCTATCTCTAAAGAATTTGTTGGATATCAAGTCCGGGTAAGGTTCTTCGCGTATCTTCGAATTAAACCACATGCTCCACCGCTTGTGCGGGTCCCCGTCTATTCCTTTGAGTTTTAATCTTGCGACCGTACTCCCCAGGCGGTATACTTAATCCGTTAGGTGCATTACTGCCTTGACTAGCAAAGCAACAACTAGTATACATCGTTTAGGGCGTGGACTACCAGGGTATCTAATCCTGTTTGCTCCCCACGCTTTCGCGCCTCAGCGTCAGTTAAGTTCTAGCAGATCGCTTTCGCAATAGGTATTCTTGGTGATCTCTACGGATTTTACCCCTACACCACCAGTTCCATCTGCCTCTCCCTTACTCTAGATAAATAGTTTCCTAAGCAGTTTAACAGTTAAGCTGTTAGATTTCACAAAAGACTTATTCATCCGCCTACGCGCCCTTTACGCCCAGTGATTCCGAGTAACGCTTGCACCCCCCGTATTACCGCGGCTGCTGGCACGGAGTTAGCCGGTGCTTATTCGTTGGGTACCGTCATTATTCTTCCCCAACAAAAGGAGTTTACGCTCCGAAAAGTGTCATCCTCCACGCGGCGTTGCTGCGTCAGGCTTTCGCCCATTGCGCAATATTCCTTACTGCTGCCTCCCGTAGGAGTCTGGACCGTGTCTCAGTTCCAGTGTGACTGATCATCCTCTCAGACCAGTTATGCGTCATAGTCTTGGTGAGCCATTACCTCACCAACAAACTGATACAATATAGCCCCATCCCTTAGCGAAAAGACTTTCCCAACCAAACATATGTTTAGTTGGAGTATAGAGTATTAGCAGTCATTTCTAACTGTTGTTCTCTTCTAAGGGGCAGGTTAGCTATATATTACTCACCCGTGCGCCACTAAGAATTAAAAGAGCAAGCTCTCTTAATTCTCCGTTCGACTTGCATGTATTAGGCACGCCGCCAGCGTTCACTCTGAGCCAGGATCAAACTCTCCATATTAATTTACTTTTAGCGCACAAACAAAGTCTGTGCTAAAGTAACAAATACTAAAGCACACCAACACAAAGTGTTGGTGTAAATTTAGCAAATGACCAAATTAAAGTTATTGAGTATTTTACTTAAAAAGCATATACTGCTATAACCTAAATTTGGATTTAATTATGAAGTTTTTAATCATAAAAACTTTATTAGTTTTAATTGTTTTTCTTTTTAATAAAATTAAAAAGTGGCTCAATCGATCACTTGTTTAGATTTCAAAGATTGACTTTAAAATTTATAGTTTAACAATTATAATTTAAAAAACATGCTTCTTTATCTTTATAATCTTAGTAACATTAATCTTATTAGATTTAATGTAAAAAGCTTCATCTACATAGATGAGATAAGAAAGTTAAGAGTTTTAAAATCTTGGCTTTCTTTGAAGCGGAAATGAAAGTATATAAAAGCAACACTTAAAACTAGCTTAATTACAATAAAAAAATAGTGAAAAAGTGAAAAAAAATAAAATATGGTAAAAATATATGATGAGATGATAAAAGCAATAGTAATGTAAGGAAAGTTAGGGTTAGGGGTTGAAGTTATTGCGTAAAAAGATAAAGAGGTAGGATTAGGGTTAAGGTTTGGAGTTAGAGTTAGGAACAAAAAAGATAAGGAGTTAGAGTTAGAGTTAGAGTTAGAGTTAAAGTTTGTGGTTATTGTAAAAAGATAAAGAGGTGGAGTATGGGGTTAGAAGTGAAGTATGGGGTTGTGGCTAGTAAGGTGGAAATGAATATTAAATTTATAATAAAGAGTATCGGAAATAAGAGAAGTTGGATTTATGGCTAATGGGTGGAAAGATGTGGAGCAAGAGCGAGGAAAGTGAAGCAAATATTGAATTGGCGGGAAAGGGGAATAAAAGAAATAGTTAAATTTAGATAGGTTTTATCTGCGTACAAGTTCTTGCGCAAACACAATTATAGCTTTTCTAGCATCCTATCGGCGCGCTCCAAAACTCCACACAAATCGCGCCAGTATTTTACTCATTAAAAGTCTATAATCAGCCCAGCCAAACGTATTTTTATGGCTTTCTTGCAATCAACCAAACATCTAGAATTTAAATTTTGCCTTGCAAGTATTATTACATCCATTAAAATTCTGCGATTTTACACTACACAAACCCGATTTTTACACCAAAAAACATATTTTATGCTTAGTAAATTTATATAAATTTTCAAATTTAGATTTTATTTGCCAAACAAAATTTGATTTTTTTAAGATTAAATCATCGCAAACCACAAACATTTAAAATTTAGATTTTAACCAAAACCATATATCTATCTTGCAAATTTCAAAAGCTATATGATTTTAAATTTCTTTCATAAATCCCATCATTCTAATCGGATTTTGATACAAGTCGTATTTAAAAACCTTGCTTGTAATCTCGACTTTTTTTGTATTTTTATCGCTAGAAACTACCCTAAATTCTAGTGCGCAAAACTCGCCTTTAGCCTCAAAACATCTCTCTAAATGAGATAGAAATTTTGCCAAATCATCTTTATATATAAAATCACTCTTAAACCGCTCCATACTAAGCAAAATTTCACTATCTTCTAGCCCCAAAATTCCAGAAAAAACAGAATTTCCACTTATCGTTTGGCTTATGATATCCAAATCCCACGCGCCGATTTCAGCTGAGTTTAAACTACAATTTAGCCACTCGCGGTTTCTGTTTAAATCCTGCTCGATTGAAATTCGCTTTTTTATCTCTTTTTTTAGCAGATAAAGCCAACACCCAAAAACCCCAAGCACAAGCATTCCCACACACACAACTTGCCACACAAGTTTATAGTCAGTCGCTTGCTGATACGCAGGCGGAAACCATTTGCAATGTATGCTTTGCCTTATTTCGCTTGGAATGTTATCAAGTGCTTTTTGTAAAATATCTCTTAAAATCGGCTCTTTTGTAATCGAAGCCATCGCATAATCAAACTTATAATCAGCAACTCCAGAAATAGCCAAATTTCCAAAAGTTCCCTTTTGCAAGGCATAAATTAGTTGCGAAAGGTTATCAACATAAGCAAAAGTTTTGCCAGAAGCTACAAGCTCCAAACCTTGCGATAAATTTTGAGTTTTTACTAAATAAATGTTATCATAATGCTCCTCAAGACGCTGGTTTGCCATGTATTGATCTATCACGGCAACTGTTTTTCCATTTAGCTCCTTTAAGCCATTTACATATCCTGCGGTTTTGTTCGTAACAATCGCAGTCGGAAAAGATAGATATGGCTTTGTGAAATTTAGATACTTAGCCCTTTCTTGCGTTTTTGCAAGACAAGACAAGAAATCAACAGAGCCACTTTTTGCCATATTTGTAACATTTTCCCACGATTTTGCTGTTTTGATTTCAATTTTTACACCAAGAATTTTTTCAATCTCTTTTAGATAATCAATAGCCATCCCTGCAAATTGCCCTTTTTCATCGACAAATTCAAATGGCGCATAGTTACTATCAATGCCAGCGATTATTACCGGATGCGCATCTAGCCATCTTTGCTCAGCTTCGGTTAAATCAAGTTTTGCGAACAACGCTACCTTAAACAAGATGATTAAAAATATTATTTTTCTCATTGCAGCTCTTTTATGATAGTTTTTGGCAAGTTATAGCTAAATTTATTTAATCCATTTTTTGAATCAACGCGGATTGAGATTTTGTATTTTGCGCATATTTTTTTAACCATGCTAAGCCCAAGACCAAAGCCACCGCTGATGTTATCGCCTCTGTGATATTGCTCAAAAATCTTTTGAGTATCGACTATCTCATCGCCTTCATTTTCAAAGCTAAGAGTTGCGCCAAATTTTGTTTTTTCTAAATTTAGGTTTATTTTTCTACCTTGTTTTGTGTATTTTATCGCATTTGAGATGTTGTTATCTATAAATCTTTGTATCTCAAGCGAATTTGCATAAAGAAACATTTTATCGATATGATAAGTAAATTCCAGCTCTTTTACATCGCATAAAATTTGAAAAAATTCTATGCGATACATAATAAGCTCACTTAAATTTATCCACTCTTTTTTATATGCGATTTTTTTATTTTTGATTAGATATTCCATATTTTCATAAATCGATGTGAGGTTTCTAAGTCCACCTTGAGCTCGTTTTAAAGGCATAGAATTTGATAATGTGTTTTCTAAAAACTCTAAATTTATCTGCAAAACCCCAAGCGGCGTTCTTATCTCATGAATCGCATCTTTTAAAAACAAGGCTAAATTTTTACTCATCTCATCATAAGCTTTTTTCGTATGGATATATAAAAAAATCGAGCAAAAAAGCAAAAAAGTCAAAATCAAACCACAAAGCAGATACGCCTTTTGCTTTACGCTTGTGTAATCTATCTTTTTATATAAAACCATCACAACCCTACCTGCATCTAAAAACTGAGCATTATCACAAAATTTAACAACTCCATCTTCTATAATCGCATAGTTTAAAATCCCAATTTTTGGAGCTTTATCGAAAGTAGAGTATAGAATTTTGCCATTTGTGTCTATAATTGCGATTTTATATAAAAATGACTCGAGTGTGCCAAAAAGATCTTCTTTAAAATCTTGTAAATTTTGCTTTGTTTTTGTGATTTTATACGCATAAAGCTCGATATCATGCTTTTCTTTCATCTGCAAAGACAAATTTAGCTCATGCACGTAAAAATACGATAAAAGAGTAAAACCAACCGATATAAACAAGCAGATTATAAATGAGTAAAGTGCGATAGAGCGGTTAATACTTCTCAATCTTATATCCCAAACCTCTTGAGTTTATTATCAAATTTTTATCTGTTTTATCACGAATTCTTTTTATATGCATACGAAAATCAGCCTCAGTTATAAACTCATCGCTCCAAAGTTCGCTTATAATCTCATTTGTGCTTGCAAAACTTCCTTGTCTTTTTATAAGAAAAAGTATGATTTCTAGCTCGATTTTGGTTAGTTTTATCGCTTCATCTTTAAATTTTAGCTCGTTTTTATCGATACAAAACTCAAATCCACAGGCTAAATTTACAACCTTTTTGCTAGTTTTAAACGAAAAGTTATTTATAGCTTGTGTGATTCGGTATTTAAGCTCTTTTAGCGCAAACGGTTTTCTTATATAGTCATTGCACCCAAGTTCATAACCCTTGCTTAAATCCTCAATATCAGTCAAAGAAGTTACTAAGATTATAGGCACTTCAATGCCCTCTTTTCTTGTTAAATTTACTACCTCATATCCAGACATCTTTGGCGTTCTAACATCTAAAAGAAGCAGATCGTAGTTATTATCAAGTATCGCATCCATCGCACTTTTGCCATCTTCAAAGTCATCGACCTCATACTCAAGTAACTCTAAAAAGTCTTTGATGCTAACTCTGTAACTATGATCATCTTCTAATAGTAAAATTTTCATTTTATAAACCTAAATGCTTCTTTTCTAACTCAAACACGCTTGTTAAAAACTCGCCAAACTCAACCCAAATTTTCTCTTTACTGTGAGTTTTTATATCATCTATAAATTTATAAATCCAAACCAAAATATGCTCTTTTAAGAACTCTTTTCTTAACTCTATAAGTTCATCTGCTTGGCTAAATTTCTCATTTTTTAAAGACTCTCTTGCAAGACTTGATATGTAAAAAAGATATTGCAACTCAAATCCTAAAAAATCATCTGGCATATGATCTTTTGCTTGAACTTCTAAACCAACATTTGCATAAATTTCTCTAACTTCATAAGCAAACTCTCTCATCAAAAGCCCTTTTTTAGAGCGATAAACTGATTCAAAAGGCGAAGCTGGTGGTTTTTTAGGACCTATAAAAAGTCTATTGTACTCCCATCTTGCTTCATCTAAATTTATATCATTTAACAGATGTCGCACAAAATCCACGCTTTGTAAATTTAAACTTAAATTTAGTGCTTTTATCTTGACTTTCTCAAAACTATCATGCTTTAACTCGTTAAAAAACAGCTCTCTTAAAAAATCATATGTATTTGAGATATCTGTTTCGTAGTCTAAATTTCTCATGCTTTTCCTTAAAAAAGGTGCCAAATTTGACACCTTTAAATTTATTTAAATATCTTTTTGTAATTTTTCATACCAAAGCGGATGATGACTTTTTACATACTCTTCATCCATTTCTCCAGTTTCAAACATCGCTTTATACGAGCTTTCGTTTGATGGAAGAAGCGCAAAGAACATATGGATAATCAAAACTATAACCAAAATAACAAAGCTAACACTATGAATATCTCTAAGCAAAAGCGTTGTGTTTGCATCAAAAAACATAGGATTTATGTTTCTTAAAGCAAGCAATACTCCACTTATAATCAGCGTTGCCATAGTTAAAAACATAACCCAAGCACTTGCTTTTTGACCGATATTTAGTTTGCCAAATTTTGCTGGTTTATGCTCAAGATAGTGAATTTGCATCTGTTTAATGCCATCAAAAATCGCAGCAACTCCCCATCTGTCTGGGAAAATGTTTAGCTTATTTATCTTACAAATCATACCTAGTAAAAACAAAACCGAAATTATACCTAATAAAAATCCACTACTCCAGTGAATCACGCGCAAAACCATAAGTCCTGAAGCCAAAGCTTCGCCATTACCTAAAAACTCACTTACTGGATAGCCAACAACATAAGCTATAAAATCAAAGCTTTTTGAAAAAAACGGCAACCCACTTAAAATCAAAAGAAAAACAAACAAAATCATATATTTATGATATGCCCTTTCTAAGGGATGATACGCTCTAATTTTTTTCATAATTTCACCTTCTTATCATAATATTGTGCTCTAAATTTAGGATAAAAACGAATCGAAGGCTTAAAGCCTAAATCCTTAAACCCAACACAATCTTTTTGCATTTTAGCACTATCGGCTACAAAAATATCTACAAGCTTAAGCGTATCGCAAGGACAACCAGCCACACAAGCAGGAAGCTCGCCCTCATCTAATCGCTCAGCACAAAGGTTGCATTTTTGGGCTTTTTTATCTTTTCCCATCAAAGTTATAGCACCATAACTGCATGATTGCTCGCAGTATCCACATCCTATACATTTATCGCGATTTATCTCAACTATACCATCTTTTCGTTTACTTATCGCTTCGCTAGGACAGACTCTCATGCACTCTGGTTCTTCGCAATGATGACAAGAGTGTGATAAAAACAGCTCTTTTTCCATACCATCTTCATTTACTATAAATGTATCTACTACACGCCAGTTAATAAATTCATCTTGTTGATGATAGACTTGACAGGCGATTTCGCATGCTTTACAGCCTATACAAAAATTTTGATCGAACAAAAACCCTTTTTGAAATTTTGACATCTTTTACTCCAAATCTGTGCTTTTTGCAACTTCAACATAAGTGGCTGTATAAACAGAACCTTGACCCAAATCGCTAATCCCATCACTACATAAGAAATTCGCTCCCGTTCTGGTTTTAGTAGTTTTTAACCAGATATTATTCCATGCATAGCAAATTCCAGGCTTCATCTGTGAGATAACGCGGACTCTAAAATACGCCGAAGCTAGCTCATTTGTAGCTTTAACCACATCACCCTCTTTTATGCCTCTTGCACTTGTATCGGCTTGTGTCATAAAAATTTCTGGATATCCATCGTATAAAACTCTATGTTTTATGTATTTGACATTTCCCCAGTTTGTGTTATCTTGAAGTTGAGTTCCTGGAGTCATGAAATAAAGTGGGTATTTTTTAAGATACTCTTCTCCAAAATCTTTATTATTTTTATACCAGTCTTCATCAGTTCCTAAGTCAATCACCGGATGAAAACCCTCATCTTTAAAGTGTTGTGAATACAACTCACACTTACCACTTGGAGTTTTAAAAACCAAATTTCCCTCTTCATGATATGGATAGTACGGGAAGTGCTCTTTCATAGTTTGTGGAGTTCTTATTGGTTTGATTTGACCTTTAACAACCGCTCTTTCATAGTCTATGTTTTGCTCTTTATTAAATTTAGTATCAAGCATCGTGCTTAATATATATCTGCTATCCCAGTCAAAACACTCATCAGTAAAGCCCATCGCTTTTGCTATACCGTTAAAAATTTCTAAGTTTGTCTTAGACTCTCCTACAAGTTTTGCTGCTGCTGCGTTATAACAGATAAAGCCCGAAACTTGGTCATTTTGTATATCTTCTGATTCTAAAAACGTTCCAGCCGGCATAACAATATCAGCATAATCAACAGTATCAGTATCAAAAGGATCAAGCACTAGTAAAAATAAATCATCTTGCAAAAGGCGTTTTTTAATTAGCGCTGTATTTGGCGCTGTTACCATCAAATTTGTGTTGTAGTTGATAACTGCTCTAATGACGGTTTTAAGCTTAACTTCTTTATATGAATCAGAACTTGTATCAAGACTGGTTGGGTTATCCGTGCGAAGCGCTCTACCAAATTGAACGTAGTTTGCAGTTTGACGTTCGATTTTTTTGCCGTTTTCATCTTTTGGAGAAAGATCTGGCATAACTTTATCAAAGTCATAGCAAGGAGTTAAATTTGTATAAGCCCAGAAAAGTCCAGCACCTGGTTTTGTCAAAGCGCCTATTAAAACAGGTAAAAACGTAACCGCTCTAACTAGTCTTGCTCCGTTAAAATGCCTTTGTCCGCCATCGCCATGGCTAATTGCAGGAGCTTTTGCCTTAGCATACTCTCTTGCAAAAGTTACAATCTCATCAACCTTTATACCACAAAAATCTGCTAAATACTCAAGAGTATACTCTTTAGTTTCTGCTACTAAATCATCAAAGCCCATAGTGTATTTTTCAACAAATTCTTTATCGTATAAATTCTCTTCGATTAGTACTTTACATACTCCAAGACAAAATGCTGAATCTGTGCAAGGCTTTAGTTGGATAAACATATCAGAGTGATTTGCCATCGGCGTTCTGATGGTATTAATTGTGATTAGTTTGCCGCCTCTTCTTCTTACATCTTGCCCTATTTTTGCCCAGTGAACGGCTGTGTAGGCTTCGTTTGAACCCCATGTTATATACATATCACTTTGGTTAAACTCTAGTGCATCTTTTGAAAATGAAGTTCCTATAACGCTTGGAGTTCCAGCATATCGCGGCCAATCACACGGGTTTCTAACTAGCCTTGTTGCGCCGATTTTTTCAAAAAAATTACCAGGAGCTATGGTTTTACTGATATGTCCTTCATTTCCTGAGTATACAAACTCAGCAATAGCTTCGCCACCATACTCTTTAATTATCTCATTAAATTTAGTAGCAGTTAAGCTAAAAGCTTCATCCCAACTGATTCTCTCCCATTTGCCCTCGCCTTTTTTACCAGCTCGTTTCATAGGATATAAAATTCTATCAGTTGCATAAAGATACTCTCTGTATGTATGACCCTTGCAACAGGCTGTTCCTTGCGTAACTGGATGCCACTTAGCGCCTTTGATGTCTATCATAACTCCATCTTGAACTTCAGCTACCAAACAACACGCATCTCTACAGTTTCTAGGACAGGTTACATAGTGAAATTTAGAATCCCCTCTTGGCTTTTTAGGTTTAAAAAGCACCTCTTCATCTTTTATAGAAGTCATCCCAAAAAGCGGCACGCTCACACCAAGCGCGCCTATGCCTTTTAAGAAATCTCTACGGTTAGCATTTTGCATAGATTTCTCCTTTATTTTGGCTATTTAAGCTCAAACATTATATTTTTGCCATTTTGATAGCTAACAGCTTTCAAAACACCATCTACAAACTCAAGTCCTCTTAAATTTACTATCACTTCTGGATATGAATACGCTTCAACGATTTCATCTGTTTTAGTATCGATTACAACGATAGTGTTGTAATTTTTGCTCGCTGCATAAATCATTCCATCTTTTATAGCCATCGCTGTTATATAAAGCTCACCAAGCTCTCTTTTATCTTTTAAAGTAACATTTGATGCTAATTCTGGGATAATCTCAGCTGAGATTTTATCATCGGCATTTAGCTGTTTGATAAGAATGAAGCTTTTTTGCAAGTTATCTGGAACTGTAATCGCGTAGCTGTATTTTTCATCTGCTACAAAACTAGCTATATAGCTTGTTTTTGATCTTGTAGTTACTAAGTTATCACGCGCAACTTTACTAAATTTATCGCCACCTTCGTAAAAGTCAGCAAAGCCAGCCACTTCATCTGCTTTATCATCTTGTTTAACTGTGATAAAAGCTTTGTTATATCCCATAACCTTGATATTATCCCCCATAAAATCAACTCCAACGAAATTTAATACCGTTGGAAAATATAGATGATCTAGCACAAAATGATTACTTATAGTTTTTAAATTTTTATCTGCTAAATACAATCCCCAATCTTGCGTAGCGATGGCAAATTTTTGTGTTTTTTCATCATAGCTAATCGCACTTATTGGCGAATTTAGGTCTAAATTTAGCTCTGTTTTAGAAGCGATATTTAAAGCTTTGTTGATATTTAGTGGTGAGTTTTGCGCTTTATGATCAAATGCGAAATTTGATGATTTACCAGCTAAATCAGGCTTATCAACACCCATAGCACCACGTAAACTTGGATCTGAGAAAAGATTTCCTAATGCTGAGTTCCATGAGATATATTTTGGATTTAGTGTAAATCTTGTTGGGCTATCAGCTCCAGTAAATGGCGGAGGTCCGACCATAACTAAGGCTTGAAATGCATTTGAAGCAACTATAACGAAAAACACAACAAATGCAACTTTGTCTATTTTGTTAAGTTTTCGCTCTGTTGTTGCTGCGCTTAAACTAGAAAATGATGGCGCGCAAAATAGAAGTATAAGCGCAAAAATCACAATCACAGCCCACATAACAATGCCAGCCCAAATTTGAGTATGAAGCCCAAATATCATCAAGGCTTGACCTTGCCCAACATCGAGCGTAGCATAAATTCCAAAATGCCAAAAAGCATTCCAAATACCATAAGCAGCGGCTAAAAGCATTAGCGCAACGTATTTAAATTTAAGCCCATATCGCACGATAAATAGCGCGCACAAAGCGATAACTATCATCATAATTCTAAGAGCCCAGCAACTAGTACATGGTGAATCTTTTAAAATATAGCCTAAAATAACATTTGCAATCCCAACAGGAAGTGCGATGATACCGATAACCGCAAGTGACATAAGGTTATAAAATTTGTTTGTATTTTGCATATTTTATCCTTATAGATTCATAGGCGGTAATAAGAAAAATTGTATATCAATAGCGAAAAATATAAACGCTATGACAACAAAAACAGCCGCTAACAAGTTAAAAGCCAAACTCTCTTTTTTGGGCTTTTTATAGATAAGAAATGCTACAAATAGCATAACAATCAACTCAAGAAATTCCATCTAATCTCCTTAATGTGGATTTGATTAAAGAAATCTTAACAATTGAATGTAATATTAACGTAACATAAATTTTAAAGAAATGCCAAATTTAGTCTAAATTTTAAAAAAAATAAAATCGATTTTTATGATTTTTACCGTGTGATTTATAAAAATGAAGTTATAAAACAAAGCGTTATTAGCGCGCGCACTATCAAATTCTAGCGATGCGTAAAATGTGGCTAAAAAATAGTGCTATTATCAGCGATATTAAATTAAAATACTTTTCGCAAAATGCGATTCTTCGTTTAAGCCTTTTCTAGCTTCGATAGTTTTACTCATAACTATTTTAAGAGTAAAATTTAAGCATATGTTAATGTCACAACTCTAAGATAGGCATTAAAGTTTTGCAATGGCTACGAATGGCGACAATGATAATGTCAAATTTAAACAAAACGAGTGTTAAAAAGTGAAAAATTTATGCAATATATCTGCAGATATAACCAAATTTAGCATAAAACAGGCAAAAAATAGTTTGAGTTAAATCGGTTGTGGTTTAACAACTTGCACTAGGCTGTGATTTTGATGAGTTGGTGTTAAAATACATTGTAATTTACAAATGAGTTTAAGTGTGATATGCCAAATTTATGATAAATATAAAAGAGTTAGATTTGCGACTCTTTTATTTATGTAAGTTAGAAAAAATTAAAACTTAAGTTTATATACTAAATTTATAAGCAATTTTGCGCGTAAAATAGACAAACAAACATTTTGCTATAAAATTTAAAATCCAAATTTGATAAATTTAGCTAAATTTTAGGCGTTTTTGTTAGTTTTACAAAGCCAGTTTCTGGACTTATGGTTATAATCGCCTCTTCGTCTGGATTTATAGCTGAGTTTGCATTTTGCAAAGTTATAGTACAATCAGCAGTTATCAACCTATCTACTGGATTTGTTGCGCCCCCGCCAGCAGTTGTGCTAACTTTTAACATAGGTCTGCCTTTTTCATCAAAAGAGATTGAGATGTTGCTTCTTCTTCGACCACTACAATCATTTCCAAATATAACGTTTGTAACGCCAAATTTAGAACCTAAATTCATCTTTTTATTTATTTTTTGCAAATCTGCATTAGATATACCACCCCAACCTCCGCTTAGATATCTGTTTGAATTTTGCGGGTCTTTTGCTACTTCAGCGGCTGAGTTTAAATTCCCACTTTTGCTAGTATCTGCATAAACATGATATCTCCATTCAGTAGTATTATTAACTCTAGCGTTATTAAACTCAATTGTCCATCTTTCTTTAAACCACGTAGTATCATTTGCATCAAATTTATTATCCATCATAGCAAGGTGTTGAGTGTATCTGATGTGAGAAACTATCTGATTTGCAGCTTCAAGAAGTGCATTTCGCTCCAGTCTTGGTATAACAAGAGCAGATAAAATGCCAACAACAACGATAACAAGGACTAGTTCCATAAGAGTAAAAGCTTTTATATATTTTATTTTCATAGAGCTATTATATCATAAATATATAATAAACTTATCACTAAACGAAATTAATAGCCAAAATAAAGTACTTAATATAAAAATTAATAATATATTTTAAGGATTTGTAGGATTTACCGCGCTTACATATCCAGTTTCTGGTCTGATTGTTATGACAGCTCGTTTTCCATCATCATTATTTATAGCAATGGTGCAATCATCATTTCCAGTTATCATCCTATCTACTGGATTTGTTGCACCACCAGCTGTGCTAACTTGCAACATCGGTCTTCCTTTTTCATCAAAAGAGATACCAGTAGTTCCAGCGCAACTACCGCCAAACACAACGCCAGTAACGCCAAATTTATTACCTAAATTCATCTTTTTGCTTAAAACAGAATCTGCCGCACCGGTAAAACCAGAGCTTAACACTCTGTTTGGATTTTGTGGATCTTTTGCTACTTCGCCGATATCGCTTACAGCCCCATCGTGATTTTTATCTTGAAAAACATCATATCGCCAAGAATTACCATTATTAAATGCTATTGTCCATCTACTTTTAAACCAAGTTGCATCATTTGCGTTAAATTTATTATCCATCATAGCAAGATGTTGAGTGTATCTGATGTGAGAAACTATCTGGTTAGACGCTTCAAGAATCGCGTTTCGCTCCAACCTTGGTATAACAAGAGCGGATAAAATACCCACAACAACAATAACAAGAACCAACTCCATAAGAGTAAATGCTTTATAAATTACAGTTTTCATGGGTTGCTATTATACCATATTTTCTAAAAAACATAAAATTTATCTACCAATGTATCAAATTTATATATTTTTATACTAAATTTAGCGTTTTGTGGGCGAATTCTACTCATATATAAATTTGGACTAGCTTTTATACCATAAAATTTAAGTCTTAGTCCTAAACGCGAATCAACAGCCTTAACACTATAAATTTGCTTTTCTTTTAGCTTTTGCGCAAGTTCTTTGGCAATATCGTAATTATATATAAAGTGCTTTTGCGGTTCATTTTTAAAAAACAGAGGATACAGAATTTGATTAAACACGACAAAAGATGAATTTATAAGTAAAAACAGCATAACAACAACGACTAAAAAAGTATGCTTTGTCCTAAAACGCGGCAGTCTTATGCGATATGAGTTAAAAAATACTCTAACTAAAAGAGGAACTGATACAACCGCATATGGCAAAAACTCATCTAGCTCAACCCTTTGCCTTAAAGATAGCAAAGAAGCGATACAAAATGCCGATATACAAACAAACCAAAGTAGATTTTTTCTCTCTTTTATCCAAATTCTATACATCACATATATGAAAAACAAAAAAAGAAACGGTGAAAAAACAGCAGAATAAACCCCAATTGTATCTATAAAAAAGCCTTTTGGTTTGCCTTGTATATCAAAATCATAAAAAAGCAAGGCAGATACAAAACACAAAAAAGATATCGTAGATAAAATCTTGTTTTTCCTATAAATCCCATACAAAAAAGCGCCAACATAAAGCACTACAAAAGATTTATCTATCGCCGTAGTTACTAAAAGTGTGATTATAAGGGCGATGTTGTTTCTAGTCTCGCTAAAATAAACAGCTAAAAGCGTGAAAAATATAATAACACCAGCTAAATTTACTAAAATCGCACTCGCCATAACTCCAGGTAGAAACATATACAAACTAACGCTAATAAGCCTGTCAAGCTTTCTTTTTAGCATAGTTTTTGAGATTTTATATATAAGAATGGAGTTGAAAAAATGGATAAGTAAAAACGGCGCTCTTAAAGCAAAGTCGTTTTGACCAAAAAATTTACACGATAAATTCGCTAGTAAACTGACTAAATTTTGTTTTTCATAGTAAATTTCTGCCTCATAAAAACTAATGCTTAAATTTGAAACACTATAAAGTAAAAATAACAAATTTAGCCCAAATATGGCAAGGAAGATTAGATTTTCGTTATTATATAGTTTTTGCATATTTGTTTAACAACCAGATAAAAACTAACGATAAAGCAACTACAACAGATAAAAATGTAAGAAACAAACTCCATCCTCCAGTTCTATAAAATACTCCAGGAACAAAGCTCCCAAGCGCTCCACCAGCGTAGTAAAAGCTGATATAAAGTCCATTTGCTATGGCTTTGTGGTTTTGAGCCATTTTGTTTACATAAGCAGAAGCTGCCACATGTGCTAAAAAATTTCCTAAACAAAAGATAATCATCGCGCCAAATAAAACATATAAATTTTCAAAACGTAAAATTTGAATACTAAATATATAAATCAAAACTCCCACCATAATGGCATTTGGCGAGGTTTTTAAAATCTCAACTATCTTTTTAATGTTAAAAGAGATTAAAACTCCAACAATATAACCAAAATACATAATACCAGTTTTTGAGCCACTATAACCGCCATCTAAAATCATAAGTTCAAATGGCAAGAAATTTAGCACCGCCTGAAATGTGAAAAAAACACAAAAAATCGCTAAATAAATATAGCAATTATGTTTGATTTTAAAAGTTGTTATGATATCGCTAAGCTTTGGTTTTATATAGTTTGGATTTGCATCGCCAGAAATTCTAGTAAGCAGCAAGGTTGCTATTAACAGTAAAATTCCTAAAACAACAAAGAAAAATCTCCAACCAAACAAATCTGTAAAAAATCCAGACAAAAACCTGCCAACAAATCCGCCTATTATCGTGATACCTATATATACGCCAATCGCGCTTGAAACCTTGCTTGGATGCGAGTTTTGAGAGATATAACTCATAATCCCAGTTAGTGCAGCTGGCGCTATAAGACCTTGCGCGGCTCGTATGTTTAAAAGAACAAGATATGTAGAAGAAAATGCAAAAGCAAGCTCTAAAATGCCAAAGAGTAAAAATGCCACTACAAGTATTTTTTTAATCGAGAATTTCTCTAAAAAATACCCATAAACTATCGAAGCTACCGCAAGTGGTGCTAAGATAGATGTTGTAAACAAAGACGCTTCAAATTTGCTAACTTTTAGCATTTCTTCAAAAAGCGGCTGTAGTGGCTGCGTAGCATACATAACGCACAGCGTTAAAGCCGTGCATATATACATTATCGCGATATCTACTCTTTTCATCACCTGCCTTAAATTTTAATATCCCAACAAAACTCTATCCAGTCGTTTGCTTCATTTATACTAAATTCTGGCTTTACCAACGCATGGTGTTTATAAAATATAGTTGCTACTTTAAACTCAGCATCTGGATATTTCTCTTTTAAAACCCTTTTTATCTCAACCATACTTTCGCCGCTATCGATGATATCATCTACTATTAAAATTTTTTTGAATTTACTTAAATCTGGCAAATTAAAGACTTCAACCGTGTCAAGCTTTTTTGTATCATCATAATGGATAGAATTTAGCGCAAATAAATTCCTACTCTCTAACGCGATTGCTAAATAATGCCCTATCGTCATTCCACCCCTTGCGATAGCTACAAAAGCATCTGGGTTAAACTCATCCCTTACCCTTTTTGCAAGGGATTTTACATCTTTTTCAAATTCGTCATAACTATAATATCTCATACTCATCTCACTATAAATGATAATAAACTAATCGCAGCTAGCACGATTATACCTAAATTTAAATACTCAAATTCTCTTTTCACAAGCCTAACAAAAAAGTAAGCTATAAACCCAAACGCAAGTCCAGTTGTTATCGAATAAGTTAGCGGCATTAAAATAACTATAAAAAATACAGCCAAAACTATCGCACTATCGCTATAATCAACCTTTCCAAGCTCTGAAAACATAAGCACACCGACCATTATTAAAACTGGATAAATGGCATTTGCAGGAATTGCGCTAAAAAGCGGAAGCATAAAAAGGGTTAAAACAAAAAATAGCCCCGTAAATACCGCCGTAAGTCCGGTTCTTCCACCCTCTTCAACACCGCTTGCACTTTCTGCAAACGCTGTTGTTGTAGAAACTCCTAAAAGCGAGCCAGCCACAGTAGCAGCCGCGTCTGCTTCAAGTGTTTTTTCTAATTTTTTTACACCATCAATGGCATTTTTATCAAAGATATTTGCCCTATTTCCAACGCCTGAAAGAGTGCCAAGCGAGTCAAATAAATCTGTTATAAAAAATGTGATGATAACTGGCAAAAGCGATAAAGAAAATGCACTTGCAATATCAAGTTTTAAAAAAATCGGTGCGATTGAAGATGGCATTGAAAAAAACTCAGTTGGATATGGCGCAACGCCCGTAATCCACGCTACAATCGAAGTTGCAAACACAGCGACTATAAACGCACCTTTGATTTTTAACGCCCAAAAAACCACTACAAAAAAGAGTCCTAAAACTCCGATTAGGATATTTGCATCATTTAAATTTCCAAGTCCTACAAGTGTGGCATCATTATGCACGATTAGCCCCATTTGTTTAAGCCCAACAAATGATATAAATGTCCCAATTCCCGCACTTATAGCACGTCGCAAATCCATAGGAATGCTTTTTAAAACCCAAATTCTAAAATTTGTAAAACAAAGAGCTAAAAATATAATACCACTTAAAAACACTATTCCAAGCGCAGTTTCCCAAGGAATTTTCATACCTAAAACTAGCCCAAATGTAAAGTAAGCATTAAGCCCCATTCCAACGCTCATCGCAACTGGTGTGTTAGCCCAAAGTCCATTTAAAATAGTTGAAAATATAGTAATCCACGCAGTAGCCGCAATCAAAGCGTGTATCGGCATACCAGCCTCGCTCATAATAGTAGCATTTACAGGTATGATATACATCATCGTTAAAAAGGTGGTAAACCCTGCACTAGCCTCTTTGGCAACTGTTGTTTGATGCTCTTTTAACTTAAATAAATTCATCTTAATAAACCTCTATTTCATTATATAAACTATCTCTTTGAACAGGTATAAACCCAGAAGTTTTAATCAACTCTATAAAGTCTTTCATCGTTGTTCCATGCGAGCTTGCCGCTCCAGCGCTACTTTGAATGGACTCTTTTTCTATCGTTCCATCCAAATCATCACAGCCAAACTCTTGAGCTACCATAGCTAAATTTATAGTTGAAGTCGCCCAATAAGCCTTGATGTGAGCCACATTATCAAGCATAAGCCTTGAAATCGCCATTGTTTTTAAAATCTCAACCGAGCCAAGAAATTTATCTATCTTAAGATAGTTGTTATTTCTTTGATAAACAAGCGGGATAAAGGCGTTAAAGCCACCTTTTTTGTTTTTTATAGCCTCATCTTGAACGGCTCTAATTCTAAGGATGTGATCTATCCTATGACACCTTTCTTCGATATGCCCAAAAAGCATAGTAGCATTGCTCTCTTTTCCCATCGAGTGCCAAATACGGTGAATTTCTAACCATTCATCACTTTTTACCTTGCCATTACAGACTTTTTTTCTAACCTCTTCATCAAAGATTTCAGCTCCGCCACCTGGCATCGAATCCACGCCATTTTCAACCATAGTGCGTAAAATCTCTTCGTAACTAAGCCCATGTTTTCGGCGCAAAAAATCAACCTCCGCAGCCGTCATCGCCTTAACATGCAAAAATGGATATTTTTCTTTTATCATTTTAAAGATATCTAAATACCACTGCCAAGTTACATTTGGATTGTGAGCCGATACGATATGAATCTCTTTTGTGCCTCTTTTTACCGTGTCATCGACTATATTCATAATCTCTTCATGGCTCATTGTGTAGGCATGCTCATTTTTTCTATGCGATGAAAAAGCACAGAACAAACAGACATCTGCACATAAATTTGTTGGATTTATGTGGCGATTTACATTAAAATAGACCTTTTTTCCATTTATCTCTTCTCTTATTTTATTAGCAAATTTACCAAGAGTAAAAAGATCTAACTCATAGAGCTTAAGCCCATCTTCATAGCTTAACCTCTCGCGGTTTTTAAGTTTTTCTAAAATTTCCATAAAATTTTGTAGCCTTATAAAAATATTTGTGTATTATATGAGTTTTGCACTTAAAAAAAGGTTTTTTTATTGATTAAATTTAGAATTTAGTTCAAAATTTAGGTTATTAATCTATTTGATGTATAATAACAGATTAAATGAATTTACAAACGAGGTAAGTTATGTGCGGAATAGTCGGATATATAGGAACTAAAGAGAAAAAAAGCGTTATCTTAGGCGGTTTAAAAGAGCTAGAGTATAGAGGATATGATAGCGCTGGACTTGCTGTGATGACTGATAATTGCGGTTGCGGTAGCGATATAGCTTACTTTAAAGCTGTTGGAAAACTTGAAAATTTAGAAAAAAAGACTGCAAATTTTACAAGCAAAGGCTTTGGCGTAGCCATTGGACATACTAGATGGGCAACGCATGGAAAACCAACAGAAATCAACGCGCACCCGCATTTTGGTGAGTATAGCTTTGTAACGCATAATGGCATTATAGAAAATTACAAAGAGTTAAAAGAGTATTTAGAAAAGCAAGGTGTTAAATTTATAAGCCAAACAGATACTGAAGTTGTGGTTCATATGTTTGAGTATCTAAATAGAAGTGAAAAAGATCCATTTATCGCTTTTGAAAAAACTATTGCAAAGCTAGTTGGCTCATTTGCCATACTTATCATCACAAAAGCAGCGCCAGATAAGATATTTTTTGCCAAAAATGCTGTGCCGTTGATAGTTGGAAAAAGCGATGAAGATGAGATAATCTTTAGCTCATCAGACGCTCCACTTATCGGGCTTGCAAAAGAGGCGATTTATCTTGAAGATGGCATGTATGGAGTCGCGCAAATGGGTGAAGTTAAAATTTACCAACAAAAAAAGCTCATCACTTGCACCCCACAACTTCTACCTGCTGATAAAAGCTACGCACAAAAAGAGGGATATCGCTTTTTTATGGAAAAAGAGATTTATGAGCAAAGTCAAGTGGCAAGCGAAACTTTAATGGGTAGAATAAAATATAATAAAATAAATCTTGAAGAAATCAACTCGCAAATCTTTGATGATATCGATGAAATCGTGCTTTGTGCGTGTGGAACAAGCTATCATGCAGCCCTTGCTGCAAGCTATCTTTTTGAAAGAATTGCAAAAATCAGAGCTAAAGTTGAAACAGCAAGCGAATTTAGATATAGAGATCCAGTTTTAAACAAAAACTCGCTTTTTGTCGTTATCTCCCAAAGCGGCGAAACAGCCGATACATTAGAAGCTTTAAAAATCGCTAAAAATGCAGGGTTAAAAACTCTTGCGATTTGTAATGTTGATAACAGCTCGATTGTCCGCCTTGCTGGAAATGTCTTGCTAACTCGCGCTGGTATCGAAAAAGGCGTGGCAAGTACAAAAGCCTTTGCAACGCAGGTTTTAACACTTTGGATGGTGGTTTTATACATCGCTCAAATTAGAAAAACCATAGATGAAGAGACTTTACACAGCGAGATAAAAGCCCTTCTTCACATACCACAAGTTTTAAATATACCAGATGGTTTGCATGAGAAGATTCACCGCATGAGTAAACACTACTTGCACGGACATGGCTTTTTCTTTATCGGGCGAGATATATTTTATCCGCTTGCACTTGAAGGGGCTTTAAAACTTAAAGAAATCAGCTATCTTCATGCCGAAGGATACGCAAGTGGTGAGATGAAGCACGGTCCAATCGCCCTAGTTGATGAAGGACTTTTTACAGTTGCGCTACTTCCACAAAATGTGCTTTATGAAAAAACAAAGAGCAATGTTGAAGAGATTGCAGCACGCGATGGATATGTGCTAACTCTTAGTCCGCTTGAGTTTGAGTTAAGCGATGATTTTATAAAAACAAGCAAGCAAAACCACGCTATGAGCGAGTTTTTTGAGATGATGGTTGCACTTCAGCTTCTTGCACTTGAAATTTCTATACGTTTAGGAAATGATGTTGATATGCCAAGAAATTTAGCAAAAAGTGTAACAGTAGAGTAAAATTATTTACATTTTTATATCAAATTTATGCCGTGGGCTAGATACTCACGGCTTTTTTTATGCTATCTTTAAATTCATTATCAAATTTATCAGAGTGCAAAAACTCATCAAATTTAGCCGCATTTAAAATCCCTTTAGCCGTTCCAACGCAAATTTTATAACGCACGTCAAAAGCCGACTTTAACCAACTTAAAAAAATCTCATCATAAACCAAGCTTTGATTTTTCCCGTCACAAACCACAAGTATATCGCTTCCATACAAGCTTGAAGCGCTATTTTCTACCTTTATACAAACTCCAAATTTATCTACTATCTCGCCTTTAAAAGCGTAAATTTTAGTATCAAATTTATGCTCGTCTTTAAAAAATTCATTAAATTCAGCTAAATTTACAAGGTCAAATTTATCATAAATCACAATGGCTACTTTCATTTTTATCCTTTTGGCTGATTGTATTAAATTTATGTTTAAATTTCAAATTTAATGCTATTATTTCAGAAAAAAAGGTTAAAAGATGATATATCAAAACAAATTTATCTTTATAGAACGCGAAACTAGCGAAATTCCATGGGTAAAGATATTTAGCAAAAAAGAGTTTAAAGAGCTAAGCGATTGTGATGAGGCGACAAGACAGGCGCTTTTTGATTCGATGATGATAACTGAAAAAGCCATGATAAGCTTTTATAATCCAGATAAAATCAACATCGCAAGCTTTGCTAACTACGTGCCACGCGTTCATATACACGTTATGGCAAGATTTAAAGAAGATAGCTTTTTTCCAGAGTCGATGTGGGGAGTAAAACAGCGAGAGGCGAAGTTAAATTTAGCAGATTTTAGCGAATTTGAGAAAATTTTAATATCAAATTTAAAGGCTAAATTTGAGTAAACTTTTTAAAATTTTATCACTTTTTATCTTCGTTTGTTTTGTCGTTATAGCTGGATTTTATCTGCACTATTTGCAAAATCAAAAAGAGCAAAATATCAAAAAATACTTTGATTTTAACTCAGAACTGATGAGTAAATCTCTTGAAAATGAAAGAGCAAATTCGCTAGCTATCGCCATACTTTTATCAAAAAACAGCAACATCATATCGTGCTATCAAAAGCAAAATCACGAGTATTGTATGGATGTGGCAAAGGATTTTGTTGGCATTTTAAGCCAAGTTCCAAGCTATAAAAACATCAACATTCATATGCATAACGCCCAAACACAAAGCCTTGCAAGGAGTTGGGATGAGAATAAATTTGGCGATAACTTAAGCGGTTTTAGATATATGCTAAATGATATTAAAAGAAATATGCAACCAGTTGCTGGCATTGAAGTTGGCAGGTGTGGATATTTATGAGAGGGATTGCTCCTGTTTTTGTGGATAAGAAATTTCAAGGTAGTATTGAGGTTATGCTTGATTTTTCGCAACTTGAAACCATAGCTAAATCGCAAGGTTTAAACATCTTTATCCTTTTAAATAAAAGTTTTGAGAGTGATTGTATCTACAACACTGGCGAGAATTCGATAAAAAACTACTATATTTTAAATCCAAATGTAAATAACATGAATATCTTACCAAATTTACGAAGATTTGATTTTGAAAACCTAAATTTCGCTAAATTCGGCTCTAGCTACTTCTACTCAAAAGTGCTAAGAGATGTCTCAAACAATAAAGTTGGCTATATAATTTTATATTACAACGATGATTTGATCACCACTTCAAGGCTTGATCTTATCATTCACTAGCGAATCGATTAGCTTTTCTTTAAAGGCTGGAATTTTGTAGGTAAATGTGCTTCCTTTACCTACGATTGATTCTACGTTATAAGAAATATTATACTTTTTACATATATTTAAAACGATATTAAGCCCAAGCCCAAAGCCACCTTGTGATAAATCCTCCCTGCTGTAACGCTGCCAAATAGCCTTTGTATCTTTAATACCTCTTCCATAATCTTTCACGCTAAATACAACTTGCTCATCTACTAAATTTAGATAAATTTCAATACTACTGCCGCTTTTTGAGTATTTTATCGCATTTGAGATGGTGTTATCAACAAGGCGCGTAGCTTCAATCTCGCTTATAAAAATCTCTAAATTCGGAAAAATATGAGTTTGAAATGTTATCTCTTTTGAATTTGCTATCGTTGTTAAAAACCGAACGCGCTGACTTAAAAAACTTGAGAAATTCATAACGCTTTTTGGAAAATTTTCATATGAGTGTTTGATAAAAAACTCAACATCTTCATATGTCATTTTCATCTGTTTAAGGGCTGATTTTATGCGATGTGTGTTTCTGTTATGGACTTCTAGCATATCTAAATTTATAGTCGCAACGCCAAGTGGAGTTTTTAGCTCATGCATCGCATCGTTAAAAAACGCATCCATCATCTTTTTTTGCCGTTCGTGAATTTTAAGAGTACTTTGGTATATAAAATATATAGCGATGAAAATGACTATCAAAGTCCCTATAAAAACAAGCGCAGTAATCAAAGCTATCTTCGACCACTCTTGCTCTTTTGCAACGACTAAAAAATAGAGCTTATTATCCACAAAAATCGCTCTTTTATAGTAGATATAGCCATCTTGAATCAAAACTTCAAAATTTAGATTTCTAGGGTTTTTGTTAAGTTTTGAAAGGACTATATTTTCATCGCTATCATAAAGAGCAAATTCATATACTAAGCTATCTTGATTATCTAAATTTAGGATATTATCACTTAAATTTAGACTTTTTTTAGCAAGCGAGACTATGTCTTTGTTTTGCTCACTCTTGATATTTAGTTTGATAAGTTGAATGCCTTGTAGTATAAAAAGAAGCATCAAAATCATAGTCGCTAAAAATGGGATTTTAATAGCTTTAAACATTTATTTTATAGCCAAGCCCACGAGAAGAGATGATAAACTCATCGCTTGTTTTATGCCTAATGTTTCGTATATGAACTCTAACTCCAGCATCATCTATATCTTTATCTTCCCAAATTTCATACTTTATCTCTTCGATACTTGAAAACGCGCCAACTCTGCTTAGTAAAAATTCTATCAAATTTATCTCTTTTTGGCTTAAATTTACAACCTCATCGCCGTTTTTAAGCTGCTTAAGAACCGTATCGTAAGAGAAATTTGAAGCGATTTTTATGATGTTTTTATCATCTTGCGAGTAGTATTTTCGCATAAGCTCATTGACTCTAAATTTAAGTTCAGCTAAGTTAAATGGCTTTTTTAGATATTCATTGCAACCTAACTCATAGCCGATTGTCAAATCCTTAATATCAGTTAGCGATGTCATTATCATAATTGGGGTTTGAAGGTTTAAGCTTCGTGCATATCGCATAACTTCATGCCCAGAAATCTCTGGAACTTTTATATCAAGGATTAAAAGATGATATGAGTTTTTAGCTATCTTATCACAGGCTATAACGCCATCGCTTGCCTCATCTACTTCATATCCTAAGCTTTGTAGATACTCTTTAATGCTTACTCTATATTCAAAATCATCTTCAAGAAGTAAAATTTTCAAAACATCTCCAATCTAGCAGAAGTTAATATCTGCTAGATTGTACTTAAATTTATTTAATCTATTTTTAAACTACAAAACCTGTCCAGCATAAACCACGTAGTATCTTAAAATCACAACGCCAACTAAAACTACAAGTGAGTTTATCACTATAAAAAGCGGTTTATAAGCGTGATTTTTAAGAGCAGTTGCAGCTATGATAATCGGAACAAAAAGTCCAACTAAAACAACGCCTATCCAAAACACCTTGCCATATAAACTATCAGTTAGCGCAGTCGTTGCAAACTCAGATGAACCACCAAGATATAAGCCTAAAAATAGTATTATAAGAAGCGGTATCTCAAACATAATAGCCCTTAAATCAAGCACTAAAAGATACTTTATGCTCTCTTTATTTAGCGAGCCTTTAAAAAACGCCATTCCTATAAGAATGTTTGCTGCAATTCCACTTGAAAAACCAGAAACTAAGAAAAGAATCGGTAAAATCGGCGTATTCCACAAAGGAATTTTCTCTATCGCACCTAGTAAAAAGCCCGTATACATACCAACACATATAGCAAGTACAAAAAGAATATACTCTATATCTTTTGCGATGTGTGCAAAAGAGCGAATCGCCTTAGTAAGCGGTCGTAAAACAGCTAAAGCTTTATACTGCTCAATCTCTTTTTCAAATATCATCATCGCAAACAAAAACGTAAATGGAGTATAAAGTAGCAAACAAAGCACGCCTATACTCATAACTGATTTGATGTTATAAGTTATCAAAAGCCAGTAAAAACTTAGTGGCTTGCCAAGATCGATTATTAAAAGAAGTAGTCCAACGCATATTGCAACTGGTCCTATTACCGCTCCAGCTCTTACCATCGCATCCCAAATCGAGTTTGTGTTATCTGGATGTTTGTTCCACTTAACTATCAAGGACACCATAATGCTTCCAGCACTAAGTCCAGCTAAAAAAAGATAAACCGCAATCGGCCAAGGCCAATAAATCGCATCGTATTGTGCCATACTTCCCCACATGTTATTCATAGCGTCCTCCTTTTGTATTTTTTATAAATCCAAGGCTAGGTTTTGTGTTTAAATGCGCCTTTGGATACTCTACATTTTTCTTTGCTATAAGTTTGCTAACTTCGCTGTTTTCATCATTTACATCGCCAAAAACTAAAGCGTCTGTTGGACACACTGTTACGCAAGCTGGCTCTTTTCCAGCAGATAGTCTGTTTTGGAAACAAAATGTGCATTTTCCTATAGCTTTTGTTATTGGATCAACAAACCTCGCATCATAAGGACAGGCTAACAAGCAGTATTTACAGCTAACACAAAGCCTTTCATCAACTAAAGTTATGCCATTATCCGTTTTAAAACTAGCTCCGGTAGGACATACTGTAACACATGGGCTTTCTTCACACATAACGCAACTTTGCCTTATAAAATCAGTCTTTAAACGTGGAAAAGTCCCACTCATCTTCATATGAACTTGAAGTCTGTAAACTCCATCAGGCACGTTGTTTTCGTTTCTACAGGCTACTGAGCAACCTTGACAACCGATACATAAATTTTCATCATGAACCATTACATATTTTTTCATCTTTTTTCTCCTAAGCCTTAATTATATCAACGCCAACGTTTGTTACCATAGTTCCGCAAACAACGCCATCAGCAGGATCAAGTATAACGCTTTGGTTAGTTCCCATGCCGTTTGTATCGCTAAGATCTGGCGTAACATGCCCAAAACCATGATAAACAAAAAGCGTATCTTCTCTAATGCCCTCTGTTAGCATTAAAGTGGCTTTAACTGAACCAAATTTATTTTTTAATATGACTGTATCGCCATCTTTAAAGCCCTTTTGTTTAGCCGCTTTTGGATTTATCCACACTGGCGATTGATCCATCAAATGGTTAAGTATAGGTATGTTTTGTGTGTGTCCGTTTGTATGAATCGCAGTTTTTCCACTCATCAAACAAAACTCATGTCCACCAAAAACATCCATATGGTTTGGATTTATACAGCCTTCTCCTGGGAATTTTGCCTCTACATTTTCTAAAAATAGCTCAATTTTTCCACTTGGAGTTTTAAATTTAACCTGCGAACTCATCTCGCCATTTTCATCAACAAATTTAGTCGCATTTGGATACTTCTCAACGAATTTAGCTACAAATTTTGGCTCACGATAGTAAACTTGTGGAACTTTCCAGTTTACATAGCCATTTTTAATCAAATCGGCTATAAGTTTATCATTTCCTTTGGCTTGTTGCATTCTGTATTCGTTTATATCTTTCCATGTATAGCCCTCATCGATTTTCATAAGCCTTGCTAACTCTCTAAAAATCTCATATCCGCTTTTTGTTCCAGCTATTGGCTCAACGACTTTGTTTCTCATATAATACCCTGGCGCCGTTCCAGACTTGTTTTGAATGCTTTCATCTCTTTCAAGATAGGTTGCTTCTGGAAGCACAACATCGGCTAAATTTGCAAAGTCATTTAGATAAACATCGATAGATAAAACAAAGTCTAGTTTATCGATAGCTTTTACCACTTCATCGGTGCTTGCAACATTTATTAAATGGTTAAATCTAGTGCTTACCCAGCCTTTTATCGGATATGGTTTTTGACTTAAAATCGCTGGAGCTATATCCATTAAAACGCCATGTTTTCTAGGTATAAAGAAATGCTTACTACCCTCTTCTCCACAACCATCGATTCTTGGAGTTTTTGGAACTTTAAATCCAGCATCTGGATTTGCTAAAGTTGGGAAAAGCTCCTCTGCGCAAAGTTTGTTAAATGTTCCAGCGCTCTTTCCAAAGAAAATTCCACCTTTTTTCTCAAAGTTGCCCATCAAAGCGTTTGCTATAGCGATTGCTCTTGTTCTTTGGTATTCTGCTCTTGTAGTTGTTGTCTTATGCCCCCAGTCGATGATGACTTCTGGAGCTTTTGCATAAATTTCATCCGCTATTCGCTCAACATCTTTTGCTTTTATACCAGTGATTGCCTCTTGCCATTTTGGCGTAGTATCTTTGACCGCTTTTATAACTTCTTCGATACCAACGGTGTATTTTTCAACAAATTTCTTATCATACTTTCCATCTCGTATCCATACATGAATCAGCGCCATCACAAAGGCTAAATCCGTTCCAGGACGAACCGGCAACCACTCATCAGCTTTTGCAGCAATCACGCTAAATCTAGGATCTAAAACCAAAAGCTTAGTGTCTTCACGGTTTGCAAATTTAGCCACTTTTTTAGTATCTGATATAACAATTCCCTCAAAAAGGTTATGACCAAAATTTACTATATATTTCGCATTAGCAAAGTCTCTGCTAAGCCCACCGCCATATGTTTGGTTTAAAACTATGTTATAAGTTATCGGGCAGCACGACCAGTGAGAAAATATATTTGGACTACCGTAACTACAGGCGAAATTCATCAGCTGAGTATGGCTCTCGCCAGTTTTTGATGTAAAAACTACACTTTGTGGACCATATTTCTCTTTTATCTCATTAAGTTTAGTAGCACAGTAGCTAAGCGCCTCGTCCCAACTAGCCTCTCGCCACTTGTTCTCGCCTCTTTTTCCAACTCTTATAAGAGGTTTTACTATACGTTTTGGATCATAAAGTTGATTAACCCCCGCTCCACCTCTTGCACAAACTGATGTTTTGTTGCTAGAAAATTTTGGATTTCCTTGTATGATTTTACACTTACCATCAACCACCTCGACTTCGATTGGACAGCGCGTAGAACACATCTCGCAAACGCTTGGAACAAATTTAATGCTTTTTGCATTCATCAATGCACTATTTGCGCCTAAATTTACTTCAAACGCAGCTAACGTTCCAATTCCAGCGCTTGTTTTTAAAAAAGCTCTTCTAGAAATTGCCATCGCATACTCCTTTATAGTTTTGTTTTTAAAACTATAAAACTAATGCGTAAAATTAAAGTAAAATTTTGCTCCTATTTAGCATATATTGACTCAAAATAGATAGAATCTTCAAATATTTAATATTAGGAGTAAAAATGAAAAAAATATTAGCTTCAGTTGCGGTAAGCTCGCTTATCCTAGCAGGAACATTAAACGCGGCTGAATTTGGTGTAGATAAGGTGCATTCTGATGTAGGGTTTAAAGTTAAACACCTTCAAATAAGCAATGTCAAAGGCAAATTTAAAGATTATAGCGCTGTAATAGATTTAGATACTACTACTCAAAAACTTAACAAGCTTGAAGCAACTATCAAAGTAGCTTCTGTTGATACAGACAACAGCAAAAGAGATGAGCATTTAAGAAGTGCAGACTTTTTTGATGCTGCTAAATTTACAGATATGAAATTTGTTATGACAGAATTCGTTGCAGATAAAGATGACATAGGCGAAGGCAAAGTTAAAGGAAATTTAACAATAAAAGATGTGACTCTTCCAGTTGTACTTGACTATGAGTTTGGCGGAGTTGCAAAAATGCAAGATGGCAAAGAAAAAGTTGGCTTTAACCTAGAGGGCGAAATCGATAGAACTAGATTTGGTGTAGGCGAAGCTTCTGTAGCAGTTAGCAGCGAAATTAAAATACAAATCGAAATAGAAGCTAGCGCAAAATAACTCTTTTAAGTGACAAGTTTATTTAAATTTGTCACTTAAATATCTACGCTTTCCTTTGATTTTTTTATAAATTTGTGTTACAATCGATATTAAATTCATATATAAATTAAAGGAAAGCTCATGTCAAACGAAACTCAACTAAAAAACGAAACTCAAGAGCTTAAAAAAGAGATAGAAACCTTAAAAAAAGCTAGTGAAGAAAAGCAAAAAGATTTAGAAAAAATCAAGTCAAACCAGCAAGAACACACTCAAAAGCTTGATGAATTTAAAAAAACACAGCAACAAAATTTAGATGATTTAAAGCAAGATTTTATATACAACAAAGATCAAAGAGAGCGTAAAGAGGTCGTTATAGCGCAAAAGTATGTGAACAAGATTATGTTTTTGATAGTTTTGCTTCTTTTTGCTTATATCGTTTACTCTCTTTTTGAAAAGATAAATTTCGCAAATCCTTTGCACTAAAAAATTTATAAGTAAATATAAATTTGCAAATATTTATAAGTAAGTTTTATTTTAAAATCTTTTATAAATCGATTGAGTTTTATAAATTTAACTTTAAAATTTGAACTTTTTATAAGTGCAAAAATTTGTTTAAATTTAATAAATTTATTTTATAATCATATACTTAAATTTTTATTTTAATTATTTGGCAACAGCGCAAGTATATCGCAAGCTCGTTTGCTTCCTAGTTTGCACGCTTTATCAAGAGCGATTCCTGAAAGAGAAAAGCTTTGAACAGTTCCAGAAGCGTCAAGGTATTTTTTAGACAGCTCATAACAACTCTCGCTTGAGTTTGCTTCGCAGCTTTGTTTATAAACTTCAAACGATTTTACTACATCTTTTTCTACGCCAACGCCACGACCTAGCATATCAGCATACAAAAAGCACTTTGATTGCACGCCTTTTTTGCACTCATCATCAAGATAGTTTAAAATTTGAGCGCAACTTGTGCTATCGCTTTTTGTTATGCACGCTTCTAAAAGAGCATCAAAATTTGCTCCAGCAAATGCAAAATTTAGCCCCAAAAATGTTAAAAACACAACTTTTTTCATAATTTCTCCTAAAATTTTATATTATTTGATTTTACTATAAAATTTATGATAAACGCTTGATTTGGATTAAGAAATTACTAAAAGATATATTTGTGTTTGGAAAAATTAAAATTTAAAAGCATTTTTGATAAATTTATTAATTAGACTGACTAAAAATAATTTAGTCCCACATTTAGTCCAAAATTTTATTAAAATTTAAAAGAATACAAAAAGTATAAAATCGGAATTAAAAAGAATTATAAAGCACTGAAATAACGATAGTATGGGCTTTTGATTGAACTGATAAGAATTGAAAAGTAGGTTAAAATAAGTGAAAAAAATGATTTATGGTGGAAGTGTGCGGGGTCGAACCGCAGTCCAAAAGCAAAAGACCAAGGCCTCTACATGCTTAGCAAAAGTGAAAATTTCATCTAAAAAGGCTCACTTTTCAAAACCAAAAATTAGACTAAGACTAGATTTGGCTTAAATGCTCGTCAAACACCTAAACTACACTATTTGAAATTACTCGCAAGCAAACCTAAATAGTATCAGTTTGCAGCAAGGCTCAACCGGTTACGCTACTTTAGCGTAAGCAGGAGCGAATTTAACGTTATTTGCGTTTAAATTTATTTTGGATTTTTTACGCTGTATCCAAAGCGGCATGCCACCGTGACCACTCTACTCCTGTCGAAGCCAAGTCACTCCCACGTTAAAGAACAAGTTTAGAAATCTAAACTAGAGAGCAGATTTTACTTAATTTATCCAAATTTGTCAAATTTTATAAATATTTAGATACAATAGAAACTAATTTCAAAAAGGAGAATGGACAATATGAATAAATTTTTAATTTTTTCACTACTTTTAACTCTAAATTTAAGCGCTTCTCAAGAGCAAAGTCAAGGAAAAACTCAAAGAAATTTTTTCGATGATGGACACAAGGCTTTTAACGAGCATAAATATGAAAAATCAAAAGAGATTTGGAGTGAACTTTGCGATAAAAAAGATGGCAAAAGTTGCACAAATTTAGGTCACTTATACGACAACGGACTTGGTTTTGCGCCAGATATACAAAAAGCTATCGAATTTTATGAAAAAGGTTGCGAGTATGGTGATGGGCTTGGTTGTTCAAATTTAGGCGTAACATACTTCAGAGGCGATGGTGTAGATGTAGATTTTAAAAAAGCTAGCGAGTATTTTAGCAAAGGTTGCGAGCTAAATCACGGCTTTTCATGTGTAAATTTGGGTTATTTATACGAAAATGGAGATGGCGTAAAACAAAACTATGCCAAAGCGTTTGAGTTTTATCAAAAAGCTTGCGAATACGGCGATGGCGAGGGTTGTACGAATTTAGGCACACTTTATGTAAATGGCTTTGGCGTTGATGTAAATTTTACAAAAGCAAGTGAGCATTTCGCTAAAGGTTGTGATTTACAACACGAGCTAGGATGTAAGTATGAAACAAAGTTAAAAAGCGATGAGTTTAAGAAATTTGAAGAAGAGCAGAAAAATAAAGCAACAAAATAAGTGGCAAATTTAAATGGATAGAATAGTAGAAATAGAAAAAATCAGCTTTGAAAAAGAGTATGAAGTAAGCCTTCGCCCCATAAATTTTAACGATTATATCGGGCAAGAAAAGACTAAAGAGAATTTAAAAATTTTCATCGAAGCTGCTAAAAAACGCGCTGAAACACTAGATCACGTGCTGTTTTACGGCCCTCCTGGACTTGGAAAGACAACGCTTGCTCACATTATCTCAAATGAAATGAGTGCAAATATTAAAATGACAGCAGCGCCTATGATAGAAAAAAGTGGCGATTTGGCTGCGATTTTAACAAATTTAGAAGAAGGCGATATCCTTTTTATCGATGAAATTCACCGCCTTAGCTCCTCGATTGAAGAGATTTTATATCCTGCGATGGAGGATTTTAGGCTTGATATTATCATTGGTTCTGGACCAGCTGCACAGACTATTAAAATAGATGTGCCTAAATTCACTCTTATTGGCGCTACAACAAGGGCTGGTATGATAAGCGCGCCATTAAGAGATCGTTTTGGCATATCTTTTAGGCTTCAGTTTTACTCGCCAGATGAGCTTGCTAAAATAGTTCAAATCGCATCTAAAAAGCTAAATAAACCAGCCAAAGATGATGCGTGTTTAGAGATAGCAAAAAGAAGTCGCGGAACGCCTAGAATCGCACTTAGACTACTTAAACGAATTAGAGATTTTGCTGATGTAAATAGCGAAGATAACATAACAAAACAAAGAGCAAAAAATTCTCTTGATAGCCTTGGAGTAAATGAGCTTGGCTTTGATGAGATGGACTTAAAGTATCTTGAAATTCTTTTTGACGCAAAAAAACGCCCTATGGGGCTAAGCACCATTGCGGCGGCTTTAAGCGAAGATGAGGGGACTATTGAAGATGTTATAGAGCCGTATCTTTTGGCAAATGGCTATATCCAAAGAACAGCAAAAGGTAGGATAGTAAGCCAAAAAAGTTATAAAACTTTAAATATTCCAAATGATTATAATGAAGGGCTTTTTAGTGAAAACTAGTAAATATTTTTTTATAGGATTTATCCTTTTTGTGCTTGTTTGGGTGCTATATCTTTTTAAGCCATTTTTGCTTACTATCGCTATTGGAATTTTAATGGCGGTTTCTACTGCAAGTTTAGAAAGACGAATTCTAGCTCTAACAAACGCAAAACGTGTGCTTTCAGCATCTCTTATCACGCTATTTATATGTATATTTTTCTTAGCGCCATTTCTTTACGCTATCATCTCGCTAGCAAAATACGCAAGCGGTTTTGATATGACAAATGTTACAAATACGCTAAATTATATTAAAAATTATGATTTTTCACTGCCAGAGAGCTTTTCGTTTTTAGAACCAAAAATAAAAGAATTTATTGCCACTCTTGATATCGGTACATTAATTTCAAAAGCGCTTGGATACTTAAGCACTATAGGCAAGTCAAGTGCTGGCTTTATCGTGGATATGGGCTTTATCATTGTGTTTTATTTCTTTGCGAATTTATATGGAACTGAGCTTACAACATATCTTAAAAAAGTTGTTCCTATGAACTCAGATGAGCTAGATTTTATCCTTACTGAGGTTGCAAATACCATGAGTGTGGTCGTTTATAGCACTCTTGCAAATGCAGTTTTACAAGGTATGTTGTTCGCTATTTTGGTTAGTTTTTTTGGATACGATATGCTTTTGATGGGAATTTTATTTGCAATCGGCTCACTTATACCTCTTGTTGGTGGCGCACTTGTTTATGTTCCAATCGCGCTTTTTGAGCTTGCACATGGCAATACTCAAGGTAGTATTATAATCCTATCTTATAGTATTATAGTTATTTCTGTGGTTGCAGATACCTTTGTCAAACCGCTAATTATTAAATTTATAAACGAAAAAATGGTTAAAACTCCAACCAAAATCAACGAAATGCTCATCTTTTTCTCTATGCTTGCAGGCATTAGCACATTTGGTTTTTGGGGTGTGATACTTGGACCTGCGATAGTTACGTTTTTTATCTCTACGATTAAACTTTATGTTTTGTTAAAAGAAAGAGCGATAGTTTAAAAGTGATTTAAAAATTCTAAACTATTTTTGCGTTAAGGCATTAAAAAAAGGGGTAAACTTACCCCTAAATTTAATTAAAATTTTAGCAAATAGCCTAAATTTAGTACTCTCCCGCGCCCTGCTATATAATTTATATCTTGCGAATTAGAGCTTTGAGAGTAGTATGTTGTATACTGTTTGTTAAGCAAATTTGAAACTCCGATGCTAAATTCACCATATCTACTTTTATAAATTCCGCCAACATCAACAAGAGTATAGCCATCAAAGTTGTTTGAACTATCATCGAATTTTCTATCAAAGTAGTGGTTAGCTTGAATTGTTGTTGCAAATTTATCACTAAATTTAGTACTTAGCATAGCTGATAGTTTGTTTGGCGCCATTTCTAGCCCACTTAGTTTTTTATCCAAACTTCCATCATTATCGCTATCATACAAACCTTGCGAGTATGCATAAGTTAAATTTAACTTATTATTCTCATTTAATTTTATACCAGCATCTAGCTCAAATCCTCGCACTCTAGTCTTTTGTCTGTGAAGTTCAAATTGGTTGTTTTTGTTATTTACAACTCTAGTTCCAAAATCAGAGCTTGATTGATAAATCGATGCTACAAAATCAAATATTTCAAACTCGCCTCTTAAACCAACTTCGTAGTTATCAGTTATGACTGGTTTTAGATTGCTAAAAGATGATATATCAAATCCAGCCTTATCGATACCTCGCAAAACTCTGCCGATATCTGGTAAAGCAAAACCTTGCGAGTAGTTTGCAAACAGATTAATTTGCTCATTTATCTCATAAACTAAGCCAAAATTTTTCAAATATTGTTTAAACTCAAGCTCGCCACCAGCGACAAAAACACCGCCATAAGAGGCTAGTGTTTTATATTTTTGTATCTTTAAATTTGTCATTTCATATCTTAAACCAGCATTAAAACTTAAATTTGGAGTGATTTTATAGCTAGCAAGAACAAATGGCGCGTAAGATGTGTATGTTATTTCAGGAACCCACGTTCTATTTGTAAGATGTAAATTTTGCGATGTTTTATCATAAAGCGTATCAAAACCAAAAGTCAAATTTAAAGCCTCATCAAAAAAATCACCATTATTTATAGTAGTTTTTGTGCCATATTTTTGCGATTTTATTTGAGACTGATCATAAAGCAAGCCTTTTTTAGCTATAGCTGCGTCTTGAAAACCAGCCGAGTTTGTCGCTCCAAATAGCCCATCAAATGTTTGAGAAAATGCCATAACATAGAGATTTGAACCAAAAAAGTCGCTATTTTCATACGAGATACTTGCTGTGGTTGCTTGGTTATACGGCGCATCGCCGATTGGCTTGCCTTTGGTTGATGTAGTTAAAATGCGATCTTTTTTGCTACCGACTACTGGGATATAATTTGCTTTTGATTTAATTTCATATCGATTTAAAGAAAAACTTAAGTGTTGATCATCATCTATATAATAACCAAATTTAACCAAAATATCATACGACTTTGAATTCATCAAATCGCCTTGCACATTTTGAGAACCGATTGCATTTTTATTAGCATCAAGCCAAAGACCTTGATTTTCATATGAAAGTCCAAAAAGATAGTCAAAATTTTCTTTGCCACCGCCTAAAGTATAGCCAACTTTATGCCCTAAGCTATTTTTATTTGCGCCATTTGTTGGAGTTTGTAAGCTTATGTTTAAATTTTGCTCTATCTCATCGCTTCTTTGTTTTTTAGTTACGATATTTATAACCCCACCAACTCCCGCACTACCGTTGTTAGCTGTTGCACCGTTAATCACTTCTATTTTCTCAACCATAGAAAAATCAATCGTATGAAGTCCACGTCCACTAACTCTAGTAGCATTTATCTGTGGCACTCCATCGATTAAAACAAGCGGCATTCTACCTCTCATAGTCTCGCCCAAAGCCGTCATCTTGCCCCTACTTGGCGTGTATGACGGAATAAGAGCAGCCAACACATCAGATGAGTTAGTTGAAATTCTTAATTGCTCTTTTATCTGGTTTTGCGTTATAATCTTTATGTTTGCAGAGGAGTCTTTAAGCTGCGTGTTAGATCTTGATGATACAACAATCTCATTTAAAGATACGCTATCTTGTGCGTTTAAAGCTTGTGTTATGCAAATTATACTCATAGTTAGTTTAAATTTATGACTCATATACTACCTTTTTTAGATAAAATTTAACGGTTAGTATATGATAACGATTCTTAAAATATACACAAATGCATAAATTTTTTATATTTGAAAAAAATAAAAATCTAATCTTTTGTTTAAATTTAACAGGATTTATTAATATAAGTTAAAATAGCCTTTTAACACTTGCGACTGATTTTAAATAAATATTTTAAAACTTTTAAGCATAAGCACAAACTAAAAGCACTTTACTTGGCTATTTTAGCCATAAGGCTAATAAATTTAAGCTATTCTAGTAGATTAAAAATCAAACTCGTACTTTGTAAATGAGCGATATTCTCTTCATGGCGAGATTTTAACGCATTTAGATAGGCTAAGTTTTTACTCTCAAGCTCTTTAAAATTTAGAGTCAAATTCTCTATATTTTTCTGTATAAACGGCTTTCGTCCGATAAAATCATTCTCAAACTCAAAATAGTTTAAATTTGTTAAAATCCTAGCTAAAATTTCATCTTTTTTTGGATAATAAAGTGAAAAAGTTTGCGGATCATCTTCATAAGCACTAATTGAGCGCTTTATTTTATCATCGAAAAACGCAACGCTAAGTTTGATAGCATTTTCGTAATTTGTCGCGATTTTTATGATAAGTTTATCAAAAAACAGACTGTTTTTCTCGCTAAATTCAAACATAGCACGCTCAAATCCAGCCAAAAATAGCCCATAAACCTCGCTAGCAAATTTTCTAATCTCAGAAAACTCTCTTTGCGAGTAAATTTCATCAGTCTTTCTAATCGTCTCAAACTCACCTTTAAAAATAAGCGTCTTATCAACCAAACTTTCTAAAACTTCGCCCATCTCTTTGTTGATTTTAGCGCAAAACTCATCAAGCTCACGCCTAAGTTTTTTAAACTCACGACTTAGCTTATCATCGTTATAAATCAGTTTAGAAAGTGCCTCATCAGCGTTTAAATATGGCGCTTCATATGTGATTTTCTCTACTTTTTTACCCATTAAAGTTTTGCTTTGCACATAGTAGCTTTGGCTAGTTTGAGATATGTGTTTTAGTATTTCATCGCTTAAAGAATTTGAAATTTCTTTGATTTTTGCATAGAATTTTATAAATTCGTTCTTATAAATTTCAAGAAAATCTGCACTTTTTTTATCAAAATACTCACTAAATTCACTCAAAATCATCTGCATTTTTTCATATATTCTGATAAAAAATTCATATTGACAAATAAGTTTGTGCGAAATTTGCGCAGCTTCATCAACGATAAAATTCTCTTTTTTTGCTATGATTTTATCTCTTAAAAACTGCTTTACAAGCTCAAATCCAGACTCGTCGCTACCGCTTATCTCAAGCTTAGCTGAGATTGCCAAAACTTCATCAAAACTATCGGTGTAAGTTTTCTTAGCGTGAGTTAAAACACGTGAGATTTCTTCATTATTTAATTTATCTTTTTGATTTAGCAAGCAAATGGAGCTTTTTTTAAGATTTTGCGGGATAGCTTCAAGCTCACTTAACTCGCTTGCTCTGGCTGCATTATCAATCAAACTTATCCAAACAAGCCCACCAACTTTTTTTAAAATCTCTAAAGTCTCTTTTGTATCACTATCGCTTCTTGAATTTAGCCCCGGAGTATCGATAAAAGTTACGCTTTTTAAAAGCTCATTTGGTAAATATATACTCAAAGACTTTACATCTGCTAAAGCGCCTCTTTGATCTACAAAACTAGCGATGTGGCTTATATCTTTATACTCTTCCCTGCCGTCATTATACAGCGCTTTTAGCATCGTGCATGGGGCGTATTTTATATAAGTTGGCTTTGCAGTTACTGGGATAACGCCTGTTGGAAGCAAATTTTGCCCTAAAAGCGCGTTTAAAAAACTTGATTTTCCGCTGCTAAACTGCCCGACAATCGCCACTTGCATCGGCTCATAAATCAAAGCATTTAGCTCATTTAGCTTTGCTACAAGCTCACCGCTTGCATGCATTTTTGGCTCAAGCAACACTGCTTTAAATTTAGCAAATTCACCAGCAAAGTCATCACTAAAATCAAGAAGAAATTTGTTTTTATACTCGTTTATAAATTTTTCTAACACTGGCTTATCCTTTTGCTCACTTGGCTGATTGTTTCTAGTTTTTCTCTAATTGTTTGGCTTTTTTGGCTCATTTGTTGTGAGTTTTGCTCGCTTTTGTTCGCGTTTTCTTCAAGCGTTTTGATTTTGTTTTTTAACTCATTTTCATATGTCAAAGCGCCATTTTCAAGAAGAGTTTTAAACTCGCTCGTGCAATCATTTGCAAGCAAAACAAGAGATGATTTGATATCTATAGCTTTTAAAAACTCATCAAAAAGCTCTTGAACTTGTGATGGCAAGTGCGCTAAATTTCGCTCATTTTGGATAAGCTTTAAAAGACGCGTTTGAAGTGTCGTGTAATCAACCTTTAGCAAATTCTCATCCAAATACGCCTTTATATCAAACCCTCCAACTTCTATCTTGTTAAATGCTTCAAACTCAAGCGCCAAAGTCTCGCTAAGAGCCTCTATATCTTTACTAACAAGGAATTTTAACTCCCTAAAAACATCTAAAATCAAGTCGTTAAAACCGCCTTGAACTATCATAAAAATTCGTTCAAAATCCAGCTTTTTTTTGTTTTTGTTCGCATAAACAACATCGTTTATAACGCGATCTTTTATAATAGTGCTAATCGTTTTAATACTAGAAAATGCCTCTAAATTTGAGTAATCAAGTTTTAAAAACGCTGTTTTTAGCTCAAATTTAAATCTCTCAAGCCCATTTTTAAGATTTAAATTCTCTTTTTTTAAGATATCAAGCTCATTTTCAAGCTCAAATTTAGACCCACCTAGTGCACTAAGTTCAAACTCAAACTCATCTTTAAGAGCTTTTATAACAAAATTTAGCTCTTTTTTATATCCAAATAAAATTATCTGTGCTTTTAGTGAGTTTTTACCAAAAAATTTCTCATATAAGTAGTTTTTAAGCTTATCTATACCAACACGGTTTAGGCTATCAACCATGAAAAACTCGACTGAATTTATCAAATTTGAGCTAAATCCAGAGCTTTCAAGCTCGCTTGCAATTGAGCGTTTTGTATAAATTATCACATCATTTAGCTCTTTTTGGCTTAACGCATCGATATGAGTTAAAACCACGACAAAGCCGCCACTTTTGCCATACTTTAAGAAATTTTTTATAAATTCCATATCTTTTTTAGTCGCACTTTGAGCTGCATTCATAAGATGAATGTTAAAATCACTCTCATGCATAAATTTTTTAGTTAGCTCTTCACGCAAAACCACAGCATCATCAAGTCCTGGGGTATCAACTATGCAGATATTGTCTTTTAAAAACTCAGCATTAGCGCCAAGTTCGACCAGTTTGACAAATTTACTAATTTCATTTTTGGCTGTTGTGTAGGTTTTTAGCTCTTCTGGCTTGATTTCGATGATATTTTTTGCTGGCGCATTCTCTTCTATTCCAAGTGTTTTTAGCTCATCTTCACTCCAAAAATGCACCTTTGCGCTCTGATTTTGGCTAAATTTAAGCAAGGTTAAATTTGCCGTTTCTGGGATATTTGAAGTGCCAAGAAGTTTTAAATCAAGCAAAGCGTTTAGCATGGTAGATTTTCCAGCATTTATAACGCCAGTTACAGAGAGATAAAACTGCGAATTTAGCGCACTTTGGTAAGCTAAATCAAGTCTTTTATCTAAATTTGGATTTAAATTTAACTCTTTTAGTTTAAAATAAGCTTCATTTAAAACATTGATATTATGATGAAAAATATCGCCTACGCTTATATCTTCGATTTTAGTTTGGCTTTCATCATCGATTAGCTTGAGAGAATTTATAAATTTAGTGATATTTTCAAACTCATCATCTGAAATTATTTCATTTTTACTTAACGTTTTTAGATGTGCTAGCACTTCGCTTCTTGAAATTTGTAGATGAGAGATGGCGTTTATGACTCCAACTTGAGCGGTTTGGATATCAAAAAGATCTGTTTTTAAATTTAAACTTTTAAAAATTTCACAAAAGCTTTCTAAGCTTATATATCTATCGTAATTTTTCTCGCTACACGAAAGAACTATAGCGCTACTTTTTGAATCGAGTTGTAGG